>CAYFOQ010000081.1:0-5385 GCA_964344735.1 uncultured Piscirickettsiaceae bacterium | reverse complement strand
GCCCCAGAGACTCGCGGCGTTGCATGCGTCGACCACCGGATTGATCGAGGAGAGTGCCGGGCGGGTCAATGAGGGGGGAGAACTGGTGGAACGCAGTGGTACTGTTCTCAGTTCAATTCTCACATCAGTTCGAAAGGTGAATGAGATCGTTACCCAGATCGCGGTTGCCAGTCAGGAACAGGCCGATGGGGTACAGTTGATCAATCAGTCGGTGGCCGAGCTGGAGAGCTCCAACCAGCAGAATCTGGAGTTGGTCGCAGAGGTTGCGGGAGCTAGCCAGGAGATGCGACGGGAGACCGGGGCGATGATCGAACAGGTTAACCGTTTCAAACTGGACCACGATAATCGTTGAGTGGTTCAAGCCCTTTCGTGATCGAGGTCATAGTATTTTCACTGCCGGTTTAGTTACTCTTACCAGGCTGGTGAAGTTCGCCCATGCGAGCGCGAGACCAGGCAATGTTGGAAGAATAAGCTGAGAGATAGGCGCAATGGATCGAGCGGCGATAGAACGGGGCTTTGAACGCTATGCCGATGGCCTGATACGGTGGAAGTGGTTGCTGTTACCGTTGTTGTTGGCAGTAACCGCTGCCCTGTTGAGCAACCTCTCCCGAATCACCATCGACACTTCGAATGAGGGATTTCTGCGGGCCGACGATCCCGTTCTGCTCGACTACAATCGTTTCCGGGAACAGTTTGGACGTGAGGAGATGTTGCTGATCGCGTTGCGATCGGAGGATATTTTCTCTGCCCCTTTTCTACAGCAGTTGACCCGGTTTCATCGTGATCTCGAGTCCCATGTGCCTCACCTCGATGAGGTCACCAGCTTGGTCAATGTGCGTTATACCGTAGGCCAGGAGAGTGAGCTACTGGTCGAGGATCTGCTGCAGGCCTTTCCGCAGAGTGATGCCGGGCGAGCGGAACTCCGTCAAGCGGCGCTGAATCACCCTTTCTATCGTGACCTACTGATCTCTGCCGATGGTGGCATGACCCTGGTGGTCATCGAGACCCGGGCTTTCAGTACCACGGAGCAGGGCTTTGACCCGTTGCTGGAGGGGTTTGATGAGGATGAAGCGGCACTGGAGCCGACCGTGGTAGAGAGTCCACGCACCTTCCTGACGGATCAGGAGAATAGTGAGGTGGTGGCGGCGGTGATGGCGCTGGTGACACAGTACCGAGAGCAGGGGATGGCGATCGAGGTGGCGGGATCGCCACTGGTAATGGAGGTACTGAAGCGGTCGATGCAGAGCGACATGAAACGGTTCACTCTGTCGATGGTTGGGATTATTTTTCTCTTTCTTTTCCTGTTGTTTCGACGTTTTAGTGGAGTGCTGTTTCCGTTGCTGGTGGTGATCTTCTCCCTCCTCGCGACCATTGCCTCGATGGCGCTTTCCGGAGTACCGTTAAAGTTGCCGACCCAGATTCTTCCCTCTTTCATCCTGGCGGTCGGGATCGGGGATTCGGTCCATATCCTCTCCATTTTCTATCGTCGTTACGACCATACTGGTCAACGACTGGAAGCGATCCGTTATGCTCTCGGCCATTCCGGACTGGCTGTGGTGATGACCAGTTTGACCACTGCAGCGGGGCTCTTCTCCTTCTCTGCCGCTGAGTTGGGGGCGGTGGCCGAGTTGGGAACCTTTGGTGCCCTTGGGGTACTGCTGGCGATGCTCTATTCGCTACTGTTATTGCCGCTACTACTGGCGATCGTTCCGGTGCGGGGGCGATTCATTCAGGAGCAGCAGAGCGATGCCGATGGTACCACCCATAGCCAGTGGCTGGATCGGCTGTTGGATCGGATGGTCTACTTCTCCACCCACCATGCCAATGTGGTGGTGTTTACTGCACTGATCCTCTTTGTGGTGGCGGTAGCGGGGATCACCCAGCTACAGTTCAAGCATGATGTGATGAAGTGGTTCCCAGATCACTCCCCGGTGCGGATGGCGACTGAACAGCTCGATCGGGATCTCAACGGGACCATCTCGGTCGAGTTGCTGATCGATAGTGGAGAGCAGGAGGGGCTCTACGATCCAGCATTGATCGGATCGTTGGCGACGCTGCAGGATGGGTTGGAGAGTCTCGGCAGTGGCGCCCATCAGCTCACTGCCGGTAAACGTATCTCTGTGGTCGATGTGTTGCGTGAGACCCACCAGGCTCTCAACGAAAATCGAGCCGACCACTATCGGGTCCCGGAGAGCCGACAGTTGCTAGCACAGGAGCTGCTGCTGTTCGAAAACAGTGGTTCGGACGACCTCGAGAATCTGGTTGATGCCCGGCTGCAGACGGCGCGGATGACGCTACGGTTACCGTGGCGGGATGCCGGTACCTACACCAGTCTGGTGGCAGAGGTGGAGGAGCGTTTTACCCGCGCCTTCGAAGGGCTGGCCGAGGTTCGTATCACTGGCCTGATGATGATCTTTGCCCGCACACTGGATGCGATGATGACCACCATGGCGCAAAGTTACACCATCGCCGCCTTCGTCATTACCGCCATGATGGTGTTGCTGGTGGGACATCTGCGTTTGGGGCTGATCAGCATGATTCCCAACCTGTTGCCGATCACCATCGTCCTCGGGGTGATGGGGCTCATGCAGTTGCCACTCGATGCCTTCACTATGCTGATTGGCAGCATCGCCCTGGGATTGGCAGTGGATGATACCGTCCATTTCATGCACAATTTTCAGCGTTACTACCGAATGAGTGGGGGAGATACCGTCGAGGCGATCACCCATACCCTGCACACCTCGGGTCGTGCCATGGTGGTGACGACGATTGTTCTTAGTTTTGGTTTCTTTATCTTTATGGCCTCTGAGATGAACAATCTGCTCAATTTCGGCGGCCTGACCGGTCTGGCGATCGTGCTGGCGCTGCTGGCCGACCTGCTACTGGCGCCGGCGTTGATGGCGCTGATCTTTGGGGTCAAGGAGTCTAGGGAATGAGCGAGATGAATCGATGGTTGGTGCTACTGGTTAGCCTGATGGTGGTTGGGTCTGCTACTGCCGGGAGCGAAGCACGAGCGATCATGGATGCAGTCAATGCCCGTGATGATGGTGACAATGCGGTGATGGAGATGGAGATGCGGTTGATCGATCGTAATGGTAATGAACGTCTGCGCAAGATGCGGCGTTGGACCCAGGATCGTGGTGAGGATACCTACACCCTGCTCTTCTTCCTCTCTCCCGCCGACGTTGAAGATACCGGATTTCTTACCTATGACTATGATGCCTCCGGCCGTGATGATGACCAGTGGCTCTACCTGCCGGCACTGAAGAAGAGTAAGCGTATTGCCAATGACGATAAGAGTGGCAGCTTCATGGGCTCGGATTTCAACTACTCCGACATGACCGATCCAGATCTCGACGATTACACCTTCACCTTGATGAAGGAGACGGAAGTACGCGGAGCCCCGGCCTGGCAGATCAAGGCGGTGCCAAAGCGTCCGGAGGTGATCGAGGAGACCGGTTATCGACAGTCGGTGCTCTTTGTCCGCAAGGATAATCATGTGGTGGTTCGGGCGGTGCGCTGGATGGAGAAGCGTGGCTATTTGCGCTACCTTGACCTGGTGCGGCTGGAGCAGATCGAGGGAATCTGGACCCCACTAGAGATGACTATGACCACTCGTGAGGGCAAGCGACTGAATCACAAAACGGTGATTCGATTCGATCAGGTTCGCTATGATCAGGGGCTTGATCCCGATCTCTTCACGGTGAGGCGTCTGGAGAAGGGGGCCGAGTGAACTCCCGTCTGCTGTTGCTGTTGTTCTCCGTACTCTCCACTCCACTCCTGGCGGAGGAGGAGTCGCTCTCACTCGATGATGCGCTGGAGCTGTTCGAACCGGTCGAAGAGGTTACTACCGAGAACGATCCGTCGCTTCCTGGAGAGGGGGTGGTCGCAGCTGAGGTGGAGTCGAGGCGATACTCATTACGGGGGCACTGGCTCAATGGCCTGAGCTGGAATATTGGGCATAGTGCCCCCCCATCGACAGGGGATGAGCCTGACTATCGAGGGCTCTCCCGACTCTCTTCCAAACTTTGGCTGGAGCTGGAGTTGCCCTTGCAACAGGGGTGGCGTCTTCATGGGGAGAGCTATCTGCGCCACGACTTTGCCTACTCCTTGCGAGGTGAGCGACGCTATTCAGAGAGACTGCTCGATACCTACCAGAACGATTTCGAGGTCGGAGAACTGTGGTTACGGGGAACGCTAGGGAAGAGTCTCGATCTCAAACTGGGGCGACAGGTGGTGGTCTGGGGGCAGTCCGATTATCTGCGGGTCAACGATACGATCAATCCGGTCGATCTTCGTGAACCTGGATTAGGAGAGATAGAAACCCTGCGGTTGCCACTGGGGATGGCTCGAGCCGACTACTACCATGGACCGTGGCAGTTCTCGGCATTATGGATTCCGGAGCAGCGTTCCAATCTCGCTCCCCCGTGTAACAGCGATTTTTCACAACAGGGTGGGGTCGAGGCAGGGGCCTGTAACCCGCTGGCGGAGCAGTTTCCAGCCGATGGCTTTGATCAGGCCGAGTGGGGATTTTCGGCGCTTGGGCGATTCTCCGGCTGGGATCTCTCCCTCTACCGTGCCCGACTCAATCATGATACCCCCTATCTCGACGACGATACCCTGCGTTATGCTCGTGTCAATCAGTGGGGAGCGGCACTCAATGTGGCTCAGGGGAGCTGGCTCTGGAAGGGCGAGGTGTCCTATCTCGATGGTCTCGAATATGCGGCCGCTGGTAATCGCAATCGGGTCGATCTTTTGCTCGGCGGAGAGTATCGGGGGGTGCGGGATGTCACCCTCACCCTGGAGGCGGTGCGGAGAGATATCGGCGACTTCATCCCTCAGCTGGAAACGGCCCCGGACTCTCTGCTTGACCCGCACTGGTCTGCGGTACTGGTCTATCAGCACAATTTCCGCAATGATACCCTGCAGTTCAAGGGGGTGCTGGCGCGTAGTGGTGCCCGTCTTACTGCAGGAGGTTATAGTCGGGTCTCCTTACAGTACGATATCAATGATGACTGGACCCTCAGTGGTGGTGGAATCTGGTATCGCAACTCCGGTCCGCTGTCCCAGTGGGGAGAGAATGATCGGCTCTTTATGGAGTTGCGCCAGGATTTCTAGCGGCCGATAGCGGAGGGCGGACGCCCATCGATTCTGGGGGGCATTGTGCGGGGTGGGGGGTGAACTGAATCCGTTGCAAGTAAATCTATTCTGCTCCGACTGTATGGTATAGAATTGCTGCCGATAACAGGGGGTCGGGTAGTAACTGTTCAGCTCACACCCATGTGCAGTGGGGTGTGGTATGTTGTTGCACTGACCCGTTCCATCGGCTTTAAGGCACCTCTAAAAATAGGCATTTTGCGGTAAGTACGAGGAAGCACCGCACGG
>CAYFOQ010000080.1:2345-10003 GCA_964344735.1 uncultured Piscirickettsiaceae bacterium | reverse complement strand
ACATTTTCTGCCTTGAACTGACGAATTTCAGAGGCAATCTGAATCAGTTACAGGTCCCCCTGAATAGTGACAAAGTGCCAATACTTTTACAACGATCGATTCAGTAGTTGCATCATCCTTGATGCGGCTGATCATACCACTATCCGGGGATGTTTTTTTGCGATGGGCATGGAAATAATGGAGGCACTACAGTACCATCTGGCTGGTTCGGGAGTAGGGAGGATTGCGCCCGGCATCACAGCATGCCTCGTTTGGGCAGACTTGAGTTTGTGTCCAATCGGCAGCGTTTGGTCGTTGCTGACCTACCGATAATCGGTAACTTCGGTTGGGGGTGCTGTTTTTGTAGTTATCCAGTTTTCAAGAGGAAAAGGAAAGAACCAATGAGAAGAATGGGTTTCATCGCAACGCTGGGACTACCGGCGGTTGTCTTCGCGACTGCGTTGCAGGCAGGTAGCTTTGAAGGGTATCTGGTCGATGTTCGTGGTGCTGTCGTTCGTACCCCCTATGGGGAGTGTATTCGTACTGGGTACTGGGATCGTAGCTATGCCCAGCCGGAGTGTGATGAGCTGTTGGAAGCGCGCTCGATCTACCGTGTAGAGAAGAAGAAGGCGGTCGAGGAAGGGCGTCCAGCCCCGGCCAAGCCGGCAATTATGGTCGAGATGGAACGAAAGATGGCTCCACCACCTCAGCCGGAACCCGCTGTGGTCGAACAGCCGGTGGTGGCTGCGGTCGAAGTCGGTGAGGTGGCGGTTGGTGAGACGGTGACCGAGATCGAGGAGAGTGCCTCAACGCCTCCTGAGCCCGAGATCGTCCTGGTTGATCGCACCGAGGTTGGAAATGGTGAAAGCTTGTGGTCGATCGCTGATCGACCCGAGGTATACGGCAATGCCCGTATGTGGCCGTTGCTACTCTGTTCCAATCGGGATCAGATCGTCGACGCCGATCTCATCTACAGTGGGCAACTGCTGAGGGTGGACCGTACCCATGCCGCAGCGGCCGTGGCTGCGGCGATCTCTCATGCCGATATGCGTGGGGAGTGGGAGCTGGGTGAGGTGGAGGATGTAGATCTGGAGTATCTGGCGGTTCACTGTAGCCGATGATCTGAAGATCCCTTCTCTACTACCGTTTAGAGAAGGGATCTCCCTCTCTACCGGAGGGGATTTGTAACACAACCGATGCTGGACAGGGATAGATGAAAAAGATCAGATATCAAATCGCCGTTATTTTGACCGTTCTTTGCGGCCCTATGGCAAATGCCACCACAGAGCCCATGACGAATGCAACCACAGAAGAGCGTATTGCGGAGAGTGTGACAGAGGCCGAAACGACTACGCCTGTGGCCAATCGCCCGGCACACGCTCTCTATCTGGAGTTCAACAAGCTGGAGCAGCGTGAGGATCTCTGTGTCGCCTACGTCCGTTTTCGGAACGATAGTCCGGTGGCATTCGATGAGTTCAAATCGGAGATGTTCGCTTTCGATCGGGATGATGTGATCACGGCTCACTTTGCCCTTGATTTTCAACAGGTGCCGGCCGCCAAGACTATGGTCAAACTTTTTCCGATGAAGAACACCCGTTGTGATGAGGTGGGCAGTGTCCTGTTGAACAAGATGGTGAGCTGTCGCAGCAGCGGCGTTGAGGTCGAACAGTGTCTACAGTCGGTGGAGACTGCATCGAAGGTACCGCTACGGCTCTATAAGTAGGGCGTCTCTCTGCTCCTAACTCCTCGGCAGACCACCGAGGGGGTGGAGGGTATTGTCAGGATGGAAGTGAGCGGTTTTCAGGGAGTGAAGTGAGATGGATGTCAATATATTGATCGACCGTGGTGGTCCGGTTGCAGTAATCCTATTGGTGCTTTCGGTCTATGGGTTGGCGGTACTGTTACTGAAGTTGATCCACTTCCAGTCGCGAGGAGTGTTGTTGGGCTCTTCCGGTCTGATCAAACAGACGCTGCAACGGATCGAACGGGGTGAAGTCGATATGGCTGAACGGGTGCTGGCGCGGCGAGGCAAGAATCCGGTTGCAGTGGTGATGAACAAGTCGATTCAGCTCGGGCGCAGCGCCAGTTCTCCTGAGGTCAGCTCTGCCGCTCGGGAAGAGCTGGAGAGTGAAGGACGGGCTCAGCTGGAGCAGCTGACCTCCTATATCCGTGGCCTCGATGCGGTGGCCCATATCAGCCCACTACTGGGGTTGTTGGGAACGGTACTGGGCATGATTCAGGCCTTCAAGCAGCTGGAGGAGGCAGGGGTACGGGTCGATGTGACCCTATTGGCCGGAGGGATCTGGGAGGCCCTGATTACCACGGCTTTCGGTCTGGTTGTGGCCATTCCCGCGCTGGCTGCGGTCAACTGGCTCGAGGGGATCGTAGAGCGGACTCGCCAGGATATGGGGGATGCCGTAACCCGTATTCTTGGTCTGATGCGTAAGGGCGGTTGACCGTCTAGCAGGTAACGGTGTCATGCAGTTTGACCCGGTTATTTTCAACAAGCGGAGGCGGCGTTGGCTGAGCCTTACTTCGCTGATCGATGTGGTTTTCCTGCTGTTGATCTTTTTTATGTTGACCACCAGTTTTTCCCATCAACGGATGATGGCACTCGATGTTCCGGCGCAACAGAGTGAGGGGAAGGGGAGTTGGCAGGGGGGGGCGCTGATCCGGATACAGCGTTCTGGTCAGATTGATATCAATGGTCGCCCGGTGCCACTGGATCAGGTCGCCCTTCAGGCACAGCGGCTGTTACAGCGGCGTGCCGATACCCGTTTTATCGTCCGCCCCGAGTCGGGTCTCAATCTGCAGGAGGTGGTCCGGGTTATGGATCAGCTTCGTGCCGGTGGAGCGATAACCGTGAGCCTGGTGCGATAAGCGCATGCGCTTCAACTATCACAAGGGGCGCACCAGTGAGCTCGATATGACCCCGCTGGTCAGCGTCATCTTTCTGCTCATTATCTTTTTCCTGGTGGCGGGGACGGTACGTTCTCCCGGTTTTTGGGAGGTGAAGCCCCCCCATTCCAGCAGTAACCTCCGTGTGGAGCCATTGAACCTGTCGATCTATATCGATCATGAGGGGAACCGTGCGGTGGGTGAGCGGGCGGTGAAAAACCGCTATCAGCTGCGCTATATGCTCGATGAGAACTTTGTCGATGGCGTGCCTCCATCGGTTGAAATTCACGCCGACTTTCGGGCCGATGCTCACGATGTGGTGATTTTGCTGGAAGAGATTCGCAATGCCGGTATCGAACAGGTCGAGTTGATCACCGAGGTCTCCCCTTGAACATGGTAATGCGGCCCTGGCAATGGCTGGTGGCGTTGATGCTATCGGTGTTGATCCATGCTGGAGCGCTCTATCAACTCAGTTTAACCACTTTCGTTACCACGCCAACCGAGCGTGAAGAGCTCTCTTTTACCGTACTGTTGGCTGAACGCTCGGTTCTCGATCAGCTGGTACTGGAGCCGGCAGAAGGATTGCCGAGTGAGGAGATCCCTTTGATCTCACTAGAGGACCTCTCCCTGTCGGAGTTGTCCAGTGAGCTATTGGCACCGATGGTGGGTGAGGAGTTACTTCCAGCGATGCCAGAACCGCTGGAGCCGGAAGGGGATCTGAGTGTGATTGAACTGGAGAGCGAGCCGCTGCTCCCACCACCGACGGCAACAGCGGTGGTGGTGCCGTTACCGGAAGCGGCGGTGATCACACTGGATCAAGAGGAGGCGGTATCGATCGATTCGGCCCTGTCGTTGCCGCAGTTACCGACCGATATCCCGTTCATGACCCCACAAGAGTTGGTTGCCAAAGATTGGGGAGATAGCCCTCCTACGGTGGAAATGTTGCCACCATTGGAGCCACCCATTCCCGATGAGGAGGTGGTTAGTGAGGCCTTGCCACTGCCCCGCAGCGAACCGGTGCCCTTGCCCCAAATCACGTCACTGACCGCCAGTGCGTTGGCGTTGCCCATTCCAACACCAGAGCGATTGGAACTGCCGCAAGCGGTGGATCAGGGACGAGAGATCCTGGCCGAGATTACCATTGAGCAGCTAGAGTTCGATCGGTTGGAGATGGCTGCGCTGCCGACCGTTCGTGCCCACGATCTCGGTTCTGCCGGGGCTGCTGCTCTGCTGCCCGATTCTGCTGACTGGCGTCTGCGCTACCGGGGAGCTGCCGGAGTCCCAACCTCCTATAGTGACACCATGCGGGTTACCCTGAAACAGTTTACGCTCTACCCCAAGGCGGTGGCAGAGGAGTTGAAGATCGAAGGCAAGGTGGTGATCGGATTCACCATCAATCGTCAGGGCTATCTGATGGGGAGCGAGATTCTGGTCAGCTCGGGTCATGAGGCACTCGACCAGGCGGTAGAGAAAATGATCGAATATGCCCAGCCGTTCGTGCGACTGCCGGAGGAGGTGGCGGTCGATCAGGTTCGTTTTGCCTTTCCGGTCACCATTCGGCTACAGCGCTGACCGTGGCCCGGTAGGTCGTCGTGGCATCCGGTCTCTTCTCTCGTCCCCCGTACTGGGCCCATCGTTTCGGTGTGGCACCGGTGCTGCCTACCACTCGGGAGGAGATGGAGCAGTTGGGATGGGATCGCTGTGACATCATTCTCGTTACCGGGGATGCCTATGTCGATCACCCCAGTTTTGGTATGGCGCTGATCGGTCGGTTGCTGGAGTCCCACGGTTTTCGGGTCGGAATTCTCTCTCAACCCGATTGGCGCAGTAGTGAACCATTCCGGCAATTGGGGTGCCCCAACCTCTTTTTTGGAGTGACCGCCGGCAATATGGACTCTATGGTCAACCGCTACACCGCCGACCGCAGGATCCGCACCGAGGATGCCTACTCCCCGGCCGGGGCGGGGGGGTTGCGCCCTGATCGGGCCACTATCGTCTATAGCCAGCGTTGCCGGGAGGCCTGGAACGGAGTGCCGATCATTCTGGGGGGGATCGAGGCCAGTCTGCGACGACTGGCCCACTACGACTACTGGTCGGATAAGGTGCGGCGATCGGTTCTGGTCGATGCGCGGGCTGATCTGCTGATCTTCGGCAATGCCGAACGGGCAGTAGTCGAACTGGCCCACCGGTTGGCAAAAGGGGAGGCAATCAACGCCATACGGGATCTGCGTGGCACTGCCTTTCTCTTGAGTGAGGCGGAGCTTTGCGCTCGGCTCGAGGGTGAAGAGGGGTGGGGGGTGTTGGATCAAGCGCAGCTCCAGGATTCGGGACGATCCCAGGTGGTGCGACTTCAAACGGTCCCTCGTCAGCGTACGGTGGTGCGGCTTCCCGCCTATGAGCAGTTGCGGCGGCAGCAGCGGCTCTATGCCCACGCCTCACGCACCTTCCATCTCGAGACCAATCCAGGGAATGCTCGAGCGCTGCTGCAGCGCCACGGAGATCGTTACCTCTGGGTGATGCCTCCCCCTCTGCCACTGACCACGGCGGAGCTCGATCGTCTCTATGACTTTCCTTACAGCCGTCAGCCCCATCCGGGTTACCAAGGTGCGAGAATTCCCGCCTTTGAGATGATTCGATTTTCGATCAACATCATGCGCGGCTGTTTTGGGGGCTGTACCTTCTGCTCCATTACAGAGCATGAGGGACGAATCATTCAGAGTCGCTCCGAAGCGTCGATCGTGCACGAAATCGAAGAGATCACCCAGCAGCCGGGCTTTACCGGACACATCTCCGATCTCGGTGGGCCGACCGCGAATATGTACCGGATGCGTTGCAAGAGTCGTAAGATCGAGCAGGCCTGTCGGCGCCTGTCGTGCGTCTACCCCGAGATCTGTCGTCATATGGAGACCAGTCACGATCCGCTGATCCGTCTCTACCGCCGGGCCCGTGCAGTTCCCGGGGTGAAGCGGGTGTTGATCGCCTCCGGTCTACGCTATGATCTGGCAGTCCGTTCTCCACGTTATATCGAGGAGCTCGCCACCCACCATGTGGGCGGTTATCTCAAGATCGCCCCCGAGCACACCGAGCCGGGGCCACTGTCACGAATGATGAAGCCGGGCATCGAGTCGTTCTACCGTTTTCGTGAACTTTTCCAACGTTATTCGGAGCATGCCGGTAAGGAGCAGTATCTGATCCCCTACTTCATCGCCGCTCATCCCGGAACCGAAGATATCGATATGGTGCGACTGGCGCTCTGGCTCAAACAGAATCGCTTCCGCCCCGATCAGGTGCAGAATTTTCTTCCTACTCCGATGTCTTTGGCTACCACCATGTACCACTCCGGATTTGATCCACTGCGACGGGTAACGATGGAGAGCCCGGAACTGTCGGTGCCCCGCGGTGGCCGACAGCGACGGTTGCATAAGGCGTTGCTACGTTATCATGATCCTCATAATTGGCCATTGATACGAACCCTGTTGCGACAGATGAATCTGGAATCACTGATTGGTCCGGGAAAGAGACAGCTGGTCCCCCTGGAGCCCCGTTCAGTCCCGATTGATCGAGGGAAGAGAGCACGACGGGAGCAGGGAAGAGCAGGGAGAAGGCGCAGGTGAGTGATCAACGAGAGTACTTCGGTACGATGGCTGGCCCGGTTCGGGCGTGGATCGAACAGCGGATAGAACGGGAGGTCGAGCCTGGAGACCGTGCTGACCTCGAGCAGGCGTTGAGTGCGATGGTTGCCTTGATTCGGGAGTTGGCCCCACAGGATGATGAGATGGCTGCGGCAGGCCTGCTCTACGGTTATTTGCAGCGCACGGGGGGTGAGCTGGACGAAGGGATGATTGCCCAGGTTGGCCCCCGGGTGGTCACCTTGGTGGAGGGAACCGGAGAGATGACAGCGATCCATCTGGCCACCTACGGTGGTGCCGCGGAGAGTGAAAATCATCACGAGAACCTGCGCAAGATGTTGCTGGCGATGGCGAAGGATGTAAGAGTGGTGGTGATCAAGCTGGTGGAGCATCTGGAACGTATGCGAACCCCGGGGGGATTGGATCGAGAGAGTCAACAAGGGAATGCCCGTCTTACTCGCCATATCTTCGCTCCATTGGCCAATCGTCTCGGGATGGGGGCACTGAAGTGGCAGTTGGAAGATATCGCCTTTCGTGTCCTGGAGCCGGAGGCCTATCTTCAGCTTGCCCGTCAGGTAGAGATGAAACGGGAGCAACGGGAATCTTATATCGAGCAGGCGATCGCACAGATTCAACAGGCGTTACAGCACGAGGGGCTACGGGGGGAGGTGAGCGGTCGCAGCAAGCATCTCTATAGTATCTGGAAGAAGATGAACCGTAAGCAGGTGGGGATGGATGCCCTTTATGATCTCCACGCCGTACGCATTCTGGTCGATAGCGTAGCCGACTGCTATTCGGCACTGGGGGTGGTTCACGGGCTCTGGAACCATATCCGTAAGGAGTTCGATGACTATATTGCCAACCCCAAGGGGAATAACTATCGCTCGATCCATACTGCGGTTCACGGTCCCGAAGGTCGGGTGTTAGAGGTACAGATCCGTGAGATGCACCAGTCGGCTGAGTTGGGGGTCGCCTCTCATTGGCGCTACAAGGAGGGGGGCCGTTACGATCCCGGATACGAACGGAAGATCGAGTGGTTGCGCCAACTGTTGGAGTGGAAGGCGGAGGTGTCGGAGCAGGATGAGATTTCGGAGCAGTTTCAGGATGAGTTGGCGGAGGAACAGATCTATGTCTTGACTCCGAATGGAGAGG
>CAYFOQ010000080.1:2010-2335 GCA_964344735.1 uncultured Piscirickettsiaceae bacterium | reverse complement strand
GGTGGTGGAGTTACCCCAGGGAGGGACCGCGCTCGACTTCGCCTACACCATCCATACCGAGTTGGGCCACCGTACCCGTGGTGCCAAGGTGGATGGGAGAATCATCCCTCTCAATCAACCGCTAAGCACTGGACAGCGGGTCGAGATCCTGACCGTCAAGCGTGGTGAGCCGACCCGGGACTGGATGAATCCGGGGTTGGGGTATCTCCGCACCGCGAAGGCCCGTTACCGGGTGCGACAGTGGTTTCGGCGTTGTGATTTTGAAGAGAATCAGAGTGCTGGCAAGGCCATTTTCGAGCGTGAGCGTAGTCGTTCCGGCTCTCCC
>CAYFOQ010000080.1:0-2000 GCA_964344735.1 uncultured Piscirickettsiaceae bacterium | reverse complement strand
GGACAGCGAGCACCTCTACGCCGCGATTGGCCAAGGGGATGTCACTACGGGACAGTTGGTCGGTGCCTTTCAACAGAGGGAGGGGAGCGCTACTCCGCCCGCACCATCCCGTCGTCGTTCGCCACAAGTAGAGGAAGGGCAGGGTGGTGATGCAACGACGGAGGGGATTACGATTCGTGGCGTGGGTAATCTGCTCACTCACCCCGCTGGCTGCTGTGCGCCAGAGTTTCCCGATGAAATTATCGGTTTCATTACCCGTGGGCGTGGTGTGACGATTCACACCCAACGCTGTCCCAATGCGCTTCACCTCATGGCGACTGAACCCGAGCGGGTGATCGAGGTTTCCTGGAGTGGCGTTAGTGAGGCCACCCGAACGCTGCCGGTAACGTTAACCGCTTATGATCGTACGGGGTTGCTACGAGATATTACCCTGTTGCTTAGTCGCGAAGGGGTCAATATCGATTCAGTACAGACGCGCACTATTCGTGAAGAGCATCAGGTTCAAATGATGCTGGGATTAGAATTGGAAGAGAGTCAAGAGAGTGATCCGCTGTTGGAACAGTTACGTGCCATCAGAAATGTTATTTCGGTAACACGGTAAAGTTCTCTCTGGTAATCGTAAAACAGTTTTGATTGGATTGATTCAAGTTGGTCAGAGCGGTTTAATCAGAGAATCCTTTATCTCTTATTATGATCGAGGTATGATTATCGATCAAAATACAAAACTGTGAGGTTGCAATGAAGCTGGATAAATATAGTGATGTCAAACTGGATGCACTGCTGAAAGAGGTCAAGGCCGAGGTTGAACGTAGAAAAAAGATTCAACTCTCTACTGCCAAGGCTGAAAAGGAGTTGGCTGCACTCGCGAGTAAGTATGGGGTTGAAACGATCAAAAAACTGGCAACCAAAACCCGGCCACTGAGAAAGCGGCGCAGTGCCAAGAAAAAGATCGTGGTCAAACCGATCTACCGCAACCCTGATAATCCAGATCAAGCCTGGAGTGGTCGTGGTCGAGCGCCGGCCTGGGTGGCCGAAGCCGAATCCAAACACGGTGGTCGAGATGCCTTGAGAATTTCCAATCAAGAGGATTGATTGTTTTTCAGGCGTGAGAATATCGTGATGGTATCCATCGTTGCAAAAGTTTTGGCGCTCCTGTATGGCAACCGTCTGCGGCCAGGGAAGGCCGCAGCCGAGCGACACAGGGATGTGCTTGAGCGTGTTGCCATACAGGAGCGCCAAAACTTTTGCAACGATGGATAATATCCTGATCCTGTCACAGTGAACCGCCCCGGGTTTACCGGAGACTGTTTAGCTTGAGTCATGCCACCATGGCAGACTCACTCCGTTGTTGATAATACACCTCTTCAAACTCAGCAGGAGGAATATCACCAATAGGTTCTAGTAGGCGACGGTTGTTAAACCAGTCTACCCACTCCAAGGTCGCATACTCGACATCATCGATTCCCTTCCATGGCCCTTTACGGCGAATGATCTCGGTCTTGTAAAGCCCATTTATGGTCTCGGCAAGAGCATTGTCGTATGAGTCTCCTACGCTGCCCACAGAGGCATCCGCACCGGCCTCTGCCAGCCGCTCTGTATAACGGATCGAGAGGTACTGACTACCCTGATCACTGTGGTGTATCACACCCTGCGGATGCCCTCTGGCCCATAAAGCCTGCTCCAATGCATCCAGTACAAAATCCGCATGCATCGACCGTGAGACTCTCCAGCCCACAATACGGCGGGAGAACACATCAACCACAAAGGCCACAAACACAAAGCCGCTCCAAGTGGCTACGTATGTGAAATCAGCGACCCACAACTGATTCGGGCGTGATGCCACAAATTGGCGCTTCACCAAGTCCAAGGGCTTTTTCGCATCAGGATCAGAGATGGTGGTTTTGAAAGCTTTTCCCCGTCTAGCCCCTTGTATACCAAGCGTATTCATCAGGCGCTCTACTGTACATCGGGCCACTTCAATACATTCCCGGTGAAGCTGC
>CAYFOQ010000079.1:6732-10355 GCA_964344735.1 uncultured Piscirickettsiaceae bacterium | reverse complement strand
TTTGGCCACACTTCTGTGCCCCCTCTCCGGAGTCGCTGACGATCTCGACGATGTGTTCCTGAATGGTTGTTGGCTTCAAAACGGTTCCCTCGTAGAACGGCAATTCCCTGCTCCCTTTCCACCCCCGCCGGGAGGATGGGTGGGTCATGATAGCCTGCTATGATCTCATTGGGTGGAACCAAAGATCAAGAACGGCACCCGGCAGATCGCTCAAGAGCCATTGAGTGCATTACGGATCTCACTCACTAACCGAATGGTGAGGCCGATGATACGGTCCTGTTCCCCATTGTCGATGGCGTCACACAGCTCACCACTGACGCGGCTCATCTCCGGTAGCCCGTAGGCACTACCACTCCCCTTGAGATCGTGGACGATGGCTCGCATCTTCTCCCACGCCTGATGTTTGAAAGCGGCAGAGAGCTCGCGATGATTCTCGATCAGTTCATTTCTGAACAGCTCCTTCATCGCCGGAGTGAGGGGATCGGACTCCTCCTCTGGGATCGGGGTCGCATCTCTCTTATGCGCCAGAAACTGCGAAAAAGCGTCGTACAGGGCGATCCGGTGGGTCGGCTTTTCTAAAAAGTCGTTGATGATCCCCTGGTGAATCAAGTCATTATAACGGTCATTGTAATCGGCACTAATCAGTATGATTGGCATCTCATGATTACGGTTACGTAGCAGATGTGCCGTCTCGATGCCGTTGATCCCCGGCATCTGCAGATCCATCAGGATCAGGCTATAACGTCTGGGCTCTTCATCCACCCGGTCGATCGCTTCATTGCCACTATTGACCGTGGTAACCCGAAGTCCCATCTGTTCCAACAGCTTTCGTAGCAACATACAAGCGGAAGGGAGATCATCCACCACCAACACCTCTCCCTCGAGATCAGCGACACGGCGTTTCGAAACTGCCGTAGTGGATTGAAGGACCGGGATACTACTCTCCTGCCACGGCAGCGAGAGTGTGAAGGTTGACCCTTGACCGGGGGCAGACTCCACCTCCAGCGCCCCCTCCATCAATCGTGCCAGCGTCATCGAGATGTAGAGCCTCAGCCCACAGTTGTTGTACTTTTCCTCTTTTCCCTGGTCATCACTATGTACGAACATGTTGAAGATCGACGCCTGCTTCCCCTTCGAGATACCGGTCCCGGTATCCCGGACCGAGAAGTAGAGCTGTTCGGTGCTACTCCAGACGGACAGGGTGATCGTCCCCTCCGCGGTAAACTTGATGGCGTTGCCGAGCAGATTGATCAGAATCTGATTGATTCGCTGCATATCTCCGATCAGCTTGAACTCCGGCTTCACTTCGCGATTGACCTCGAACTGTAACCCGGCATTGCGGGTCTGCTCGGCAAAGATAAAGACAATGTTGTCGATCAATTGGTCCAGATTGTAGGGTTTGACGTTGATCGAAAAGTTGCCATGTTCGATCTTGGTCAGATCGAAGATATCGTTGACCATCGCCAGTTGAGAACGCCCTGCAGCAGCAATGGCATGGAGAATTTCACGTTTGTCACTATCCAGCTCTTCCCCCAGCAACTTCTCACTATGGGCGATAATCGTGGAGAGTGGTGAACGCAACTCCTGGTTCATCGAAGAGAAAAAGTCATTGCGGGTCTCACGCGACTCCTCACGCGCATCCTGTTCCACCTGGATCAGCATCGACTCCAGACGCCGCTCCTTGTCCCATTTGCGACAGAGGGTCTGGGCCAGTTGCTGGATATCCTCCTTGTGGAACGGTTTTCGTAGCAAGATCGAGCTGTAGTCGGTAGAGCGATTGATCTCGTCGATCGAATGGTCGGAGTAGGCGGTAACGAACACAATGTAGATCTTCTCATCCAGTTCCCGCAGTCGTCGAGCAGTCTCGACACCATCGATCCCGGGGGGCATGCGGATGTCGAGGAAGGCAACGGCAAAGGGGCGCCCCGACTCCAGCCCCTCCCGGCAACACTTGACCGCCTGTTCTCCCTGATCAACGATCTCAACCTCGAAGGGGAGGCTCTCCTCCTCACTTTTTTGCGGCTGCTCCAGGCCGACGATCTCCTCGAGTTCATTGATCTCACCGGAGATGGCACTACCGTGCTCACCAGTAAGCACGCTGCGGTAAAGCTCACGAATGGAGGACTCATCATCAGCGACCAGGACTCGAAAGTTGTTCTCGACGGGGTAGGCTGGGGTAGGCTTGGTTACAGTCATAGCGAGCTCTATCTATGGCGGATGTGAGTCAGGGGGGAGCTACCTGATAAAATCGATCGGTTCTCCGACAAAGTTGGCTCAATATACCAGCTTGTGTATCTCATACTCAACATTCATCAGGGAGGAATCGGCTTTGAATCAAAATGATATAGTGACATTTCAGGTCACGCCATCAACCCTCTGATATTGGATGTTCGTAACGATTCGGAACCACCGGTAACTGACGAAGTAACTGCTGGAAAAGGGCCTTTTTAGAGGGGGCTTTCAGATGGACTCAGGTTGTCCAGTCGATGGGGGCGGTACTGTGCTGACGTAATGCCTCATTGACCCGAGAGAAGGGGCGACTACCAAAAAAACCACGGTGCGCTGAGAGTGGGGAAGGGTGGGGGGATTCAATGACGGTGTGGCGTTTGCGGTCGATCCGACTCCCCTTGTTGCGAGCATATCCTCCCCAGAGCAGAAAGACCAGGTGATCATGCTGGTCGTTGAGGTGGGTGACAACCGCATCGGTAAACCGTTCCCACCCCTTGCCGCCATGACTCCCGGCTCGACCCGCCTCGACCGTGAGCACACTATTGAGTAGAAGTACTCCCTGGTCAGCCCAGGGGAGGAGTGAGTTGGTCTGGTTACGGGTGCCGAGATCGCTCTCCAGCTCCTTGAATATATTTCCCAGTGATGGTGGGGCCGCCACCCCGGAGGGAACGGAGAAGCAGAGCCCGTGGGCCTGTCCCGGACCGTGGTAGGGGTCTTGCCCCAGAATCACCACCCGCACCTGCTCGAACGGGGTATGAAAAAAGGCGTTGAACCACTCGGTAGTTGGGGGGTAGATGGTGACCCCGGCCTCCCGACGTTGTTGTAGGAAGGCACGAAGCTGTTGCATATAGGAGTGATCAAACTCCTGCTGCAACACCCTCTTCCAACTCTCTTCCAGGCGGATTTCACGTCTACTGTCGTTGTGAGATGACATGGTCTCATTGTAGCTTATGGAGTCTCTTGAGAAAGGGGTTTAAGGTTGCTCTTAGAAGCTGGATAGACTAGGATCGTATGGTGGTTGACGAGGTTCTGTGTGGGCGAAACCTCTATTGGGATATCACTGAACACAATCCATTATCTTAACTGTTTTTTTGAAAAAATAGACCAAACGACAGCGAGGAACCTGAACAATGAGCAATGATGAAGGTATGACAGATCCTGCAATGGCGGGAGCCCCCCCTGAGGGGATGGCACCCCCTGAGGGGATGGCACCGCCTGAGGGGATGGCACCACCCGAGGGGATGGCACCGCCTGAGGGGATGATGCCTCCCGAAGGAATGGAACCACCCGAGGGGATGATGCCT
This sequence comes from uncultured Piscirickettsiaceae bacterium, assembly GCA_964344735.1. Lineage (GTDB taxonomy): Bacteria > Pseudomonadota > Gammaproteobacteria > Thiopontia. The sequence goes on along the minus strand of CAYFOQ010000079.1, from coordinate 6,822 downwards.
CCTGAGGGAATGGAGCCACCCGAGGGAATGATGCCTCCAGAAGGAATGGAGCCACCCGAGGGAATGATACCTCCCGAAGGGATGGAACAC
>CAYFOQ010000079.1:0-6632 GCA_964344735.1 uncultured Piscirickettsiaceae bacterium | reverse complement strand
CCTGAGGGAATGGAGCCACCACCCGAGGGAATGATGCCTCCCGAAGGGATGGAACACCCTGAGGGAATGGAGCCACCACCCGAGGGAATGATGCCTCCCGAAGGGATGGAACCACCGACAGGAACTTGGGGACAATCAGAAGGGGATCCCATGGGTGGGCAGTTTGATTCGCTCGGAATTACCGACCAACCCGGGGAACACCCCCCGATGGACGAAGGGATGCCTCCTCCACCACCAGGAGGGGAGGATCCCTTCATGGAGGGTACGGAGGATAAGAGCCATGACGAGCCGATGCCGCCGCCACCTGCCGATGATATGGGTGATATGGCGAACGCACTCGATGGTGCCGTTGATCATGGTCCGATGGACCACCATGAACCCCCACCCGATATGGGACCAGAGGGTGGAGGGCCGATGCCCGATATGCCGGAACCACAGGATCCCGGTGCCGATGTGATATAGCGCGGTAACCCCTCTCGCTTGATACTGCTGTATTGAGTGAGAGGGGATCAACTTGGGGTGTCATCCATTACCCAACATGAACGACACCACCCCCTCTAGACGGGTACAATGACGACCCGTGAATACTCCCGATCCAACCCAGCGGTAACGGCCCTTGAATTCAGCAATACGAAGCCTGGTTCTGGCCGCAGGTCAACATGGCATAGAACTCAGTGTGGAACGACTGCTCCACGACTACGCCCTGGATGAGAATCAGGAGACCAGCCGTTCCCAGCTACTGCGGATCGCCCAGGAGAACCGCCTCAAGGCCAGTTCGATTCAAGGGAGTTGGCAAGAGATTCCAGGACTGGGCTCCGCCTTTCCGGTCATTGCCCGACTCAAGAGTGGCCGTCATGTGGTCGTGGCACGTTGGCAACAGGATGAAGAGGGAGAAGAGAGCCTCTCTGTGCTTGATCCGGTAGCTGCCCGCCCGAAAGTAAAAAAAATCCCACGGGAGCAGTTTATCGACCACTGGAGCGGAGAACTCATCCTGCTTCAACCCCGTATCGGCTGGATGGACGAGGACCAGCCCTTCTCACGACGCTGGATCATCAAGGAGTTTCTGCAGCAGAAGATGATGGTGCTGCAGCTGCTGGGAATCGCCTTTCTACTGCACATCTTCGCCTTTCTTCCGATCATCTACATCATGACGGTGCTGGATAAGGTGGTCAACTACGAGGCCTATTCCACGCTAGTGGTGATCGCGATCGGGGTGACGGTGGCTCATCTCTTCAATGGCCTCTTTGGTTACCTCAAACAGTACATCGCCCTCTTTTTCACCAGCAAAATGGAGGTAAAACTCAACAGTCGAGCCTTCTCCAGCCTGATGGATCAGGCGCTAGACTACTACCATAAGAACGAACCGGCTCATGTCGCCAAGGTGGTTCAACAGGTAGGAACCATTCGACAGTTTCTGCTCAACAAGCTCTTTGGCACGCTGCTTGATGCCACCGCACTGCTCTTTTTTATCCCGATTCTGATCATGTTCAGCCCGGTACTCTTTGCCGTGGTACTGGTCTTTGCCCTGCTGATCGGGGCCAATAATCTGCTCTCTGCCAATCGACAAAAAGAGGCCATGCAGCGTGTCAGCCGTAATGAGGCCCAAAAACAGTCGATTTTGATGAACTCCATCGCCGGTATCGAAACGGTCAAGTCGCTCACACTGGAGTCGGTGATGAAGAAGAGCTGGGAGGAGAGTGCCACCTCCGCCACCCTGGCCAACATGGAACTGGGGAAAATGGCGGCACGCTCAGCTCAGGTCAGCGCTACCCTGCAGCAGGTGATGACGGTAGTGGTGATCTTTGTCGGAGTGCTGCTGGTATTTAACGATGGACTCAGCCCCGGGGTATTGATTGGAGTCAATATGCTTGCCGGCAAGGTGACCGGCCCACTGGTTCAGTTGGTCTCGATGTCGACCGAGATCGAGAAGTTCAATACCGCCGTGGCACTGTTGGGCGGGATTCTCAATCGCCGTGGTGAGCGCCAACGTCAAGGCAGCTCTCCACCGTTGCGTGGAGAGATCCAGGTCCATGAGGTCGGCTTTGGCTATAGCGATGAGACCGCCGTACTCTCCGGGCTTTCGCTTCATATTCCAGCACGCCACCGAGTCGGACTGGTTGGTCCCTCCGGTTGCGGTAAGACCACACTATTGCGACTGATTCAGGGGTTGATACAACCGGGTGAAGGCCGTATCGAGATCGATGGGATCGATCTACGCGCACTGGATCGTCACCATCTCCGCCTCAACACCTCTTTGGTCAGCAACCACAACACCTTTTTTTCCGAGTCCATTCGGGAGAACATTCTGCGACCGATGCCGACTGCATCGAGTGAGCGAATGATCTGGGCTGCGAAGATGGTCGCACTACATGATAGTGTATTGGATCTTCCCGACGGCTATGAGACGATGCTCGAGGAGGGAGGATCCAATCTCTCCGAGGGGCTGAAGCAGAAGATCGCGCTGGCCCGGGGGCTGATCCGAAATCCGAAAATCCTGTTGCTGGACAAGGTGCTCTCTGGTCTGGATGTCGACGACGAGATCAGTATTCGCAATAATATGCCAGAGATTGCACGGGGACGAACGGTAGTGATCGTCACCCATCAGGTATCACAGGTGGTCGACTGCGATCTGATATTGGTGATGGACAGCAATGGAAAACTGTGTGAACAGGGGAGCCATTCCCAGCTCATGAACCAGGATGGCCTCTACCGTGCACTTTGGCACAAGGCACGACAACTGCGCAGCGGAGAGCAAGAGAGCGTGTCATGACCACACCATCCGCATCCACTGAAGAACAGAAGCCGGCTTCAACGATGACTCCGAAGCGACCACAACCTGCACTCAATGAACGTGCATTGGCCCCAGGGGAGTTTGTCTTTCGTGAAAACGACCCGGCCGACTACGGCTATGTCGTCGTTTCCGGGATAGTGGAGATCTGCAAGATCACCGATGGGGACTACGCAACCCTGTCCACCGTAAAGCAGGGTGCACTCTTCGGCGAGATGGCGATTATCGACAAGGCGCCCCGTAGTGCTGCAGCCCGTGCCCTTACCGATGCGGTGGTGCGGGAGGTGGATGAGAGAGCACTGCAGGCCTATTTCGTGCAGTCTCCGGAGCTGGCGATGAGCATGATGAAGCGGCTCTCGGGCTATGTTCGCAGCTCTAATACTGCACTGGAGCGAGACCCCTTTACCGATGGCGAGACCGCATTACGACAGCCGCAACGAGACGAAGGGGCACTGGAGAAGCTTTGCCAGAACAGTCAGGATAACGCCTGGATCATCAATTCGTTTCAAGATCCGGCAGAGTCGATCATTCAGCGCCGTATTCCTCCAGTGGTTCGTATCACCCTCTGGAGTGGTTTTCTGCTGGTGCTGGCCTTTCTGCTCTGGGCCTCGCTCTCGATCATCGATACCACGGTCTCTGCCTCGGGTAAGATCACCACTACGGTGCCAAAGATTGCGGTCCAATCGGGAGAGAGCTCAACCGTGAAACAGATTCACATCTCTCCTGGGGATCTGGTTGCGGCTGGCGATCTGTTGGTCACCCTCGATCCAACGCTGTCGGATGCCGACTATGCAACGATGAAACTCGATGTAAAAGAGAACCAGGCACTGATCGAGCGTCTGCAACTGGAGAAGCGTAGTGCGCCACTAACCGCCGTTGGCCAGCTCACCCATCCGTTACAGCAGGATATCTTTCGCAATCGCTGGCAGGAACACAAGGCACGACTACAGTCGATTGAGCTAGGTGTGACTCAGGCGAGATCGGCATTGGAGATGTCTCAAAGTGCCTTACAACTGGCACAACTGGGGTTGCAGGAGGCTCGCCACAACTACGCCAAACAGGCCCGTCTGGTGCAGGAGTCCATTCTCTCTGCCACGGCACTGGAGGAGGAACGGTTCAAGGTGGAAAAGGCCTCCGGGGCCGTCACCAACGCTCAAATCTCCCTGCGTATGGCTCAGGGAGACCTCGATACCAGCCAGGCGGAACGTGAAGGCTTTCTCAATGGCTGGTTCAAGCAGATCAACGAAGAGCTCTCCACCGCATTGAATCAGCGTGATGTGATGCGCGAAGAGTTGGTCAAGATGGAGCACCAGCGCAACCATATCCAGGTGCTGGCTCCAGCTGATGGTGTCGTACTGGAGCTGAAGGATATCTTCGTCGGAGCGATCGTCTCTTCCGGTCAGGCGGTAATGACACTGGTCCCGGTCGATGTTCCGCTCACCATCGAGATGGATATCGAACCCAAAGATATCAGCAATGTAGTGGTGGGAAACCTGGTATCCGCCAAACTCACTGCACTGCCGTTTCAGAAGCATGGAGACCTCACGGCGCAGATTGTCATGGTCTCGGAAGATACCGTGGAGCGGTCGATCAATGGTGAGCCCGGGGTCTACTATCGTGCGCGAGCCGACATTCTTTTCAATAACTTGGAGAAACTTCCGGAGAACTTCCGTCTGGTTCCTGGAATGCAGCTCAGCGGGGATATTCGTGTCGCCAAACGTCGGGTGATCACCTACTTTATCTACCCGGTCATTCGTACCATCGAGACCAGCTTTACCGAGCCGTAACAAGATGAGACGACGCCTCCCAGCCACACTATTGACCACCACCGTGCTCTGGGCAACTGCCGTCTCTGCAGAGCGCTACACCCTCGATGAACTGGTGACGGCCACCCTGGCACATAATCCGGCAGTACAGATTTCCCAGGAGAAACTACACCAGCAACAATTGACACGGGACCAGGTGATCCTCTCGCGACATCCAGCCAGCCTGACCTGGAGTGGGGACGCTGACTGGAGTGCGCCCAATCTGCTACAGGGGGTAACTGCTGGAGGAACCCCGACGGGCACCAGCTCGACCGCGATGGTTTTGAGCAAGACGCTCTATCGATATCAGGGGGGAGCGCTCGATGCAACAGAGCGAAAGGCATCACTACAGCTGGAGAAGTCTCTCCTGAGCCTACGGCGTCAGCGCCAACGGTTACGCCAACAGGTGTTGCATGCCGGTTATGATCTGCTGGTTGCCATAGCCCACCAACAAGAGGATCAGCAGGCACTGGAGCGGTTACGTGAACATGGCCGAATTTCGGAGATCTTCTATCAACAGGGTAGGGTATGGAAAAATGATCTCCTTCAGTCGGCGGTAAAAATCGCCCAGGGAGAAAAACGCTTGATCGCCTCCCGCAACCGAATCTTACGGGCCAAGGCGACGATCAATCAGCTGCTCGATCGCAATATCGATGACTCATTGGAGCTTTCGGGTGAACTTGCGATCCCGGACGAACTCCCCCAAGAGTGGTCCCCCCTCGATCATCAACTACAACAGCAGCAACACCCGGAACTACTCTCCGCCAGACTGGATCAAGCACTGGCAGCCGCCGATGTAGAGGTCCAACAGGCGGCAGATAGTCCAGAGTTGACCCTCAGTGGTAGCTATCGCCAGGGGTATGATCTTGCAGCAGGGGAGAGTGAACAGGAGGATCTGGTGCTGGGGCTGACGCTGAATTGGGAAATCTGGGACTCCGGGGGTCGCGATAAAGCGCTCGCCTCCTCACGTTCCGCCCATCTGCAGAGCGGAATTCGGCTTCATGAAATGGAGCAGACAATCCGGGTTGCCGCACGAAATAGTTGGTACAGCCTGCAAGAGGCTCGGGATCACGTAACGGTACTGCAACAGGCACTGGAGAGTGCCCGTGAGAACTACCGGGTCAACCAGATTCGTTACCAAGAGAAGATGGGCTCCGCCAGTGACCTGCTGGAGGCGGAGGATATGCTCTCCAGCACAAGAAAGGATTGGCTTACCGCATTGGCCGATCTCAACAAGGCATACTACTCGCTGCAGTATGCGCTTGGAGTAGAACGACTACCGCTGGAGTGACCCGGTGGCAACTATTCAACCGCTGATTTTGCCGCTTCGATCCAGCCATCAAAGGTTTTCTGATTAGCACGGATCCAGGCCTCTGCATGACGTTCAGCAGCAGACCACCCCCCTTGCCCTTTCTGCTTCATCTTCAGGTTCTGTGCGGAGACCGCACTGGCTGACAGTCGCATGACCTCGAACAGTTTGGCCGCTGCGGGATTGTCTGCAACAAACTGACGATTGGCAACGATGTGTTGGCCATTGATCTCAAAGCCGTAGTTCTTCCCATTGGCCAAGGTCGTATCTGTAGTACGACAGTCTGGCAGGGAAGAGAAGGGGACCTCAAGCCAGACCACATCCTTGTTTGGAACCAGCACCCCACTGACCCAGTAGGGGATCCAGGTGTAGTAGAGCACCGGGTCCCCCTCCCGATAACGGGTAATGGTGTCCGCAATGATTGCAGAGTACTCTCCCTGATTGTGGTGAATGGTATTGCTGAGCCCAAAGGCGTCCAACTGGTGTTCGATCACCCGTTCACATCCCCAGCCAGGGGGACAGCCGGCGAGATCGGCCTTGGCATCACCATTGGTATCAAAAAGCCTCGCCAATTTGGGATCACTCAGCTGGCCGATATTGGTGATGCCATACTGCAATGCCGTTCTCTTATCGATCAGATACCCCTGTGCACAGTTTTCGATATAGGCATCCCCACGCGTGTTGACACCGGAGTAAACCCGCACTTATTCGCCGCATCCCGCAGGGGCGG
>CAYFOQ010000078.1:1084-10435 GCA_964344735.1 uncultured Piscirickettsiaceae bacterium | reverse complement strand
GTTCAACCCGGTGCCCCACCACAACTCCGGCCCGTGGAGCTCGCAGGCGACTGTACTCCAACTCGAGTGCAGCCTCATCTCGCTCGGCCTGACGTTGCGTGATTCGGGCCTGCAGCCGCCCCAGCGCCCGTTCCGCCTCCCTCAGTTCGGTCTCGGTAGTAACCAGACGCTCGAACAGCTCCTGCTGGTTGCGTAATCTCAACTCGGCGTCGACCAGATCGATCTGTGACTCCAGTAGTGCCGCCTCGGCCCGCTGCAATCGATACCGGTAGCGCCGGGGGTCGAGTTCCAACAGCAACTGCCCCGCCTCCACTCGATCTCCCGGAGAGACATGAACGGTTGCCACCACCCCCGGAACCGGCACCCCCAAACCGATCGTTCGTAGCACCATCTCCTCTGCAGTGGCCACCAAGGTAGTCAGCAACAGCCCGAACCCCACCAGAAATGTCATCCGTTTTTCTCTACTCATCTACGGTAATCTCCTCTCCCTGCATCCACTGCAATCGGGCCCGAATCAACAGCGCCTGAAACCGACTCTCGGCTCGACGCAGGTGTCCACGAGAGATCTCTACCAGTGCATCACCGAGATTGGCCTGCAGCTCCTGTTCATAGCGTGCGCGGTTACGCTCCAGATCCACCTCACGGTAGTCTGTTGCCAGCAGATCGGCCTGCCACTGCCACTGCAGCGTCTGCAACTCCAGATAGAGTGCCGTGACCTCCTGTGACAACTGCTGCCGCTCCTGCTCCAGCTCGGCCTCCAACTGCTCCAGCTCATACTGTGCCCGAGCCATTTTCGCCGCCCTCGCCCCGCCGTCGACCAACGGCACCTCCAGCACCAACCCGGCACGCCAACGATCCCGAGTAGTAGTGACCAGACTATTATCGAGCCACTCCAGCTCGACATCCAGCTGTGGCCTCCCCTGCAGCTGCGCCCACCGTAACCGATGACGCGCCACGGTAATTCCTTGACGCAATTGCACCAATCGAGGGCTCCGTTCTTCGGCACGTTGCTGTAACTGATCCAACGATGGCATAGTCGCGAACACCTCTTCCGGCGTGGTGGTCGGAGCGATCAGTGTCGTTGGCAGTTGCGTGGGGCGATCAAGCAGTGCAGCCAACCGAATCCGTTCCAACCGCTGTTTCCCCTCCACCCGCTTCTGCCGTGCCAAGGCATCTCGATAGTGCGACTCCCCTGCCAGCAGGTCGAGTTCAGAGTAGTCCCCGGTAATCTCTTTATCGACCCGTTTTTGATGCCGCAAATAGGCGATGGTCATCTCCTCGTCTGCCACCATGCGACGGTGGTCAGCCAGCAGCACCGCAAAGAACTGTTCCATGATCGCCAACCGCTGTTGCTCCAGAGCCGCCTGCAACACCAACTGTCGCCGCTCCACCTCAGCGCTAGCGGACTCTTCAGCAGCCCGATTGAGACCAAAATCGTAGAGTGGCTGACGCCCCAACAGCCCCCACTGATGATCATCTCGGGACGCCCCCCCCTGCTGCAGTCGCTTCCAGCGCAGCCTACCCTGAAGCTCGAGCTGGAAACGCTCTGCGCTCTCAGCAACCCCCTGCTCCGCTCGTGCCATCTCCACCGCCCGTTCGAGTGGTACCAACTGCGGGTGTGATACGGTCGCCAATGTCAGGGCAGTAGACAGCGATAGCGGTTCCGGTAGCGGGGTCTCCACCGCCACCGCCTCTTGGAAGAGGCCACACCGAAACAGTAGCCCTGCGGCCAGGGCCAGGCAAAACTTGTTCATTTGCCCCGCTTACGCTGCTCCCGCTTGTAGCGGGAGAAGGAGCGCTGACGATACTCCTGATCGATGGTATAGCGCGCCAGCAACAGAAACTCCTCCACACTGGAGGTGGCTCCGGTGTAACGCACCACCATCTCCCCATCGAGATTGAAAAATGCCATCAACGGTGTAGCGCGAACCCGGTAACGTTGTTCGGCAAAGCGCTTCTCCAGCATCACGGTACCATCAAAGCCGGTCACCTCGACCTCTCCCTTGATGTTGACCCGAAAGAGTTTGAAGTGGTCCCGGTAGAACTGCTGAACCTCGCTCTGATTGAGTATCGTCGCCTTCATTCGGGCACAGAAGGGGCAGTCGTCCTCCTCGAAGAAGAGAAAGATCCCCTGTTTACCCTCCTGCCTGGCGTTCTCCAACTCTTCGGAGTAGTCCCCAAAGGTCGACTCGAAAAAGTGCTCCCCGGGGTCGCGAATCTCCGCATGGCCCATCATCGACCAGAATAACGTGACGATTCCCAGAATAACGCGCCATCGGCCCAGATGCTCTCTCCTCTCCACTCGGTCACCCTCCCCTACTTCAGAGATTCATTTGGTATGATGATCCACCACACGAATCGATATTTCACCCATTTTGACCGAGAAAATTGCGATGAGCAACACTATGATCGACCCCGAGGATCTGATCACCAGCATCGCCGATGCCCTGCAGTACATCTCCTGCTACCACCCACCCGACTTCATTCAGGCAATGGCCCGGGCGTGGGAGCAAGAGTCCTCTCCCGCCGCCAAGGACGCCATCGCCCAGATCTTGACCAACTCCCGGATGGCCGCTCTCGGACAACGACCGATCTGCCAAGACACCGGGATCGTAGTGCTCTTCTTACGGGTCGGGATGGGGGTACGCTGGAACAGTTCCGAGTCGATCCAGTCCCTGGTGGATGAGGGGGTGAGACGGGCCTACCGTCATCCCGACAACCCCCTGCGGGCCTCGGTATTGGCCGATCCGGCCGGAGAGCGCCGTAACAGCCGCGACAACACTCCGGCGGTGGTTCATGTCGAACTGGTCCCGGGAGAAGAGGTTGAAATCACGGTGGCTGCTAAGGGGGGGGGATCGGAGAACAAGGCTCGCTTTGCCAATCTCGGCCCCAGCGCCAGTGTCGCCGACTGGGTCGTGGAGCAGATTCCCACCCTGGGGGCAGGCTGGTGCCCCCCCGGAATTCTCGGAATCGGGATCGGAGGAACCGCGGAAAAGGCGATGCTGTTGGCCAAAGAGGCGTTGATGGAACCGATCGACCTTCCACAGTTACGCCAGCGTGGCCCTCGGAACGCTCTCGAAGCGCTACGGCTGGAGCTGGTCGATCGGATCAACCAGCTCGGAATCGGCGCGCAGGGACTGGGAGGATTGACTACGGTGCTCGACGTCAAGATACGGGACTACCCAACCCACGCCGCCTCACTACCCGTTGCTCTGATCCCCAACTGTGCTGCCACTCGCCACATCCACTTCACCCTCGATGGCCATGGTCCGGCCCACTTCCCGCCACCCGATATCGACGACTGGCCCGATATCGGCTGGCAACCGGCTGCCGATGCCCGTCGAGTCGACCTCGACACCCTGACACCGGAGCAGAGTCGGGAGTGGCGCCCCGGAGAGACCTTACTGTTGAGCGGCAAACTACTGACGGGCCGGGACGCCGCCCACAAAAGAATTGCCGAGCGCCTGCAATCGGGCGCAGGACTCCCTCCCGGGGTCGATTTCAGCAATCGCATGATCTACTACGTCGGCCCGGTCGATCCGGTCAGGGACGAGGCAGTCGGACCGGCTGGGCCCACCACCGCCACTCGCATGGACCCCTTTACCGAGATGATGCTGGAACAGACCGGAATCGTAGGGATGATCGGCAAGGCCGAACGTGGCCCGGATACCATCGACGCCATTCGGCGTCATCAGTCGGTCTACCTGATCGCTGTCGGCGGGGCGGCAGTTCTGGTATCCCAATCGATTCGGAAGGCTCGGGTCGTCGCATTCGAGGAGCTGGGCATGGAGGCAATCTACGAGTTCGAGGTGGAGAATATGCCGGTTACCGTCGCGGTTGATAGTCGAGGCGAGTCGATACACACCAGTGGGCCACTGCAGTGGCGTGTAACCATGGCGTGAGGAGGGAGAGGGGACACCTGTTAACTATTGATATTTATCAATAACAACCCCTCGCTCAACACAATCAATCGCGCCACCAGCCATTTTCTCTACCCCGAAAAATTGTAACAACGGCGTTACCTTTGGTAACAACACGCCCCTGCACTGTTACCCATATCCCCTGCATCACTGCGCCTCCCCACTCGTAACTGGCTAATATTAAAGCCGGTTAATTTGCCATGAACCAACTATTACGACAGAATGAGAACCCGGCCTGATGATGCAAGGAGGCACAGTTTTCTCGATCGTTGGTCCATGCGGGGTCCCCTGTCTGCATTGGGAGGGAGATGAGGGCCAAACGCTGCCCCCTTTCTGACCAGTGCCGGAGGCGCTTCCTCGACGTGCGCTATTGCGCCATTGACTGATCACTACTGGAAGGAGAGTCACACACCATGTCTGAGAATAATAACTGGAGCCGTAGAGATGTCCTGAAGGCCGGAGCCGCATTCGCGGCAGCTGGCGCTGCACCGATGTTCTTTGTCAAAGATGCCTGGGCGGCCAAAAACTTCAGAAACAATCCCGGCAATAGCAGCACCGTAACCCTTGGATTCAACGTACCACAGACAGGGGCCTATGCCGACGAGGGTGCGGATGAGCTGCGCGCCTTCAAGCTGGCAGTGAAGCATCTCAACGGTGAGGGCGATGGTGGAGTGATGAACACCATGAAACCGTCGATGCTCAAGGGCAACGGCATTCTGGGAAAGAAGGTGGTCTACGTCACCGGTGATACCCAGACCAAGTCCGATGCCGCTCGGGCCTCGGCCAAGCGGATGATCGAGAAGGATGGCGTCATCATGTTCTCCGGCGGCTCCTCCTCTGGCGTTGCGATCGCGGTACAGGGGTTGGCACAGGAGATGGGGGTCCTCTTCATGGCTGGCCTGACCCACTCCAACGATACCACCGGTAAAGACAAGCGTCGCTACGGCTTCCGCCACTTCTTCAACGCCAAGATGTCCGGCTCGGCCCTCGGTCCGGTTCTCAAGGAGCGCATGGGAACCGACCGCAACGCCTACCACCTCACCGCCGACTACACCTGGGGCTGGACCCAGGAGGAGTCGATTCGTGAGACCACGGAAGGGCTGGGTTGGAATACTGCCAAGACGGTCAAAACCCCAGTGGGTGCCGGGGACTTCTCTCAGTACATCACTCCGATTCTCAACTCCGGTGCCGACACACTGATCCTCAACCACTACGGCAAGGATATGATCAACTCCCTGACTCAAGCGGTTCAGTTCGGGTTGCGTGACAAGGCGGTCAACGGCAAGCAGTTCGAGATCATCGTCCCGCTCTACTCGCGACTGATGGCACAGGGGGCCGGTGAGAACCTCAAGGGGATCCTCGGTACCACCAACTGGAACTGGGCACTGACCGATGCCGGATCGCAGGCATTCGTCAAATCTTTCGGTAACGAGTATGGCTTCCCCCCTTCCCAGGCGGCTCATACCTGCTATGTCCAGACGCTGCTTTACGCCAACGCCTGTGAAATGGCCGGGACCTTCTATCCACCGGAGGTGATCAAGCGACTCGAAGGGTTCCATTTCGACGGCATGGGCAACGGCAAAACCGAGTACCGTGCAGCCGATCACCAGTGCTTCAAGGATGTCCTGGTGGTAGAGGGGAATCAGAACCCCACCAGCCAGTTCGATCTGTTGAAGATCGTCCAGCAGGTACCGCGTGCTCAGGTCGAGTACGATGCCGCAATCTTTGGTGGTGATCTAGGCCCCTACGAGGTGTAGGAGAGGCCATTCGGTGGCGGTCACACGGGTGACCGCCACCGCCAATCAATCATCAATCAGTTTATCTTCCACGCTTTTCTGCCTCTGACACAGGGATCGAGCAATGGATGCCATATTCATGCAACTTCTGAACGGCCTCGACAAGGGCGGGGCCTACGCCCTGATCGCATTGGGGCTCACCCTGGTATTCGGGACATTGGGGGTGGTCAACTTCGCCCATGGTGCCCTCTTCATGCTGGGGGCCTTCTGCGCAGTCACCTTTCAGAAACTGCTGACGATCTCCGACAAGGTGAGAGATACCAGCATCACATTTTTCGAGGCCTACAAGGAGCAACCCTACCTCGAGATCTGGTTCGGTGATTTTGGTACCACGCTGATCGACTGGGCGGTACCGCTCTCGCTGATATTGACCATCCCGGTGATGCTGCTGATTGGACTGGTGATGGAACGTGGACTGATCCAACATTTCTACAAGCGTACCCACGCTGAACAGATTCTGGTTACCTTTGGGCTGGCGATCGTACTCCAGGAGATCGTTCGCCACTTCTTTGGGGCCAACCCCATCCCCACTCCGGCGCCAGACATCGTCTCCGGGAGTGCCCAGATCGGAACCTGGCTTGGACTCAGCGACACCCTGGTCTACCCCTGGTGGCGTATCCTCTATCTCCTCTTTGCCGCAGTGGTGATTACCCTGGTCTTCGCGTTCCTCCAATTGACCACCTTCGGCATGGTGGTGCGGGCCGGAATGCAGGATCGGGAGATGGTCTCGATGCTCGGCATCAATGTGGAGCGTAAATTCACCATCGTCTTCGGCATCGCCGCCGTAGTCGCCGGCCTCGCCGGGATGATGTACGCCCCGATTCTTCCGCCAGACTACCATATGGGGATGGACTTCCTGGTACTCTCCTTCGTGGTTGTCGTCGTGGGCGGAATGGGGTCGTTGAGAGGAGCGGTCGCTGCCGGTTTTCTGCTCGGCATACTGCAATCTTTCGCCTCGATGAATGAGATCAAAAGCATCCTGCCGGGAATCGACCAGATCATCATCTATCTGGTAGCTGTGGTGATTCTGCTGACCCGTCCTCGAGGATTGATGGGTCGTAAGGGTGTGATGGAGGACTAGCACAATGAACTACTCTCAACAGCGCAGTGACTGGGCGACCATGGCGATCTTCTCCACGGTGGTATTGACCATGCCCCTCTGGCTCTCCCCGATCGGGGCCGGCTACCCTGACCTGCTACAGAAATTTACCATCTTCGGTATCTTCGCCATCGGTTACAACATCCTGTTTGGCCTCACCGGCTATCTCTCATTCGGTCATGCCGCCTTCCTCGGGGTCGGTTCCTACACCGCGGTCTGGTCTTTCAAGCTACTGACGATGAATGTGCTACCGGCGATTCTCTTCGCCATTCTGATGGCGGGTCTCTTCGCCGCGGTGATCGGCTTCGTCTCGCTACGGCGGTCGGGAATCTACTTCTCGATTCTGACGCTGGCGTTCGCCCAGATGAGTTACAACCTCGCCTATTCGGTGCTCACACCGATCACCAATGGTGAGACCGGGCTACAGTTGACGCTATCGGATCCCCGTATTCTCGATGTCGCCACGGGAGAGGGGCTCCCCTCGACCGAATTTTTCGGCCTCTCCATGAGTGGCTACTCCGGCTTCTACTTCTGTGCCGTCGTGCTAATCGTTGGCTTTTTCGTCTCACTCAAGATTTTCCGCTCCCCCTTCGGGATGAAGCTACAGGCGATCAAATCCAACCAGACCCGAATGAAATACACCGGTTTCAACACCCGCCCATACCTGTTGACTGCCTTTGTCATCTCCGGAATGTACGCCGGACTGGCCGGCGCCCTCATGGCGGTAACCGACCCACTGGCGGGCGCCGAACGAATGCAGTGGACCGCCTCCGGTGAGGTGGTGTTGATGACCATTCTCGGTGGGGTCGGGACCCTGATCGGTCCACTACTCGGGGTCGGGATCATCAAATATTTCGAGAACATCTTCTCGGCCATCAATGAATCGGCACTACACAACTTCTTCTCTTTCTTGCCAGACTGGTTGGAGAGCCTGCTGGTGACCCTCACCTCCCCCTTTGTCGGTGAGGGGTGGCACCTCACGCTTGGTGTACTCTTCATGGTGATTGTGATTTTTCTCCCCGGTGGGGTAATGGAGGGGATCGACCGCCTGAAGCGACGCTACCAGGGACGAAGAATCTCCTCCACGACAACGGGAGCAGAGGGATGAGTGATCTGGTACTTCATATTGAGGGAGTCAATAAAACCTTTGGCGGGCTGCAGGCACTCAATGAGGTTAACCTCGAGATCGAGCCGGGCAAGGTTCACGCCATCATCGGTCCCAATGGGGCGGGGAAATCGACCCTGCTCAACTGCTGTATCGGTCGCTTGATCCCCGATACCGGCAGCGTCACCTTCGAGGGCAAAAATATCATCGGCAAGCAACCATACGAGATCAATCAGATGGGCATGGTACGTGTGTTCCAGACCCCTGAGATCTTTCCCGATCTGTCACTGCTGGAAAATGTGATGATCCCGGCCTTTGCCAAGCGTGACGGTGCCTTTAGTCTCAACTTGTTCAAAGCGGCATCAAGGGAACAGGAGATCATCGACGAGGCGGAGCAGATGCTCAATGACCTCGGCATCGAGGGGGACCATATCCACGGTCATGCCGGCAGTATGTCCCGTGGCGACAAACGCCGCCTGGAGCTGGTGATGTGTCTGATCCAGCATCCTCGCCTGCTGCTACTGGATGAACCGACGGCCGGGATGTCTCGTCATGATACCAACCGCACCATCGAACTGATGAAGAAGATCAAGGAGCGCGGTATGACCAAGATTATCATCGAACATGACATGCATGTGGTTTTCAGTGTCGCCGATACCATCTCCGTACTGGCACAGGGTGCGATCATCGCCTCTGGCACTCCGGAAGAGATCCGGGGTAATCCGATTGTCCAGGAAGCCTACCTGGGGGGAGCACACATATGACCACCGACCACCAACCCCACGCCCCCGGAACCCCGGCCATTACCGCCCAAGGCTCCGCCCCCGCCTTCTTCTCCTGTTGGGATCTACACGCCTATTATGGTGAGAGCTATATCGTTCAGGGCGTCAACTTCGATATCCGTGAGGGGGAGATCGTTGCCCTGCTGGGGCGTAACGGTGCCGGTAAAACCTCAACCCTGCGTGCCATCGCCAGAGCCACCGAACCTGAAGTGCGCCATGGTGAGATCTGGCTCGACCATAAACCTCTCCACACCATGAAGTCGTACGCCGCCGCCCATAACGGGGTCGCCCTAGTCCCTGAAGATCGACGAATCATTCCCGGACTCAGTGTCGAGGAGAATCTGCAACTGGCACAGATCGAGGGACCGATCGGCTGGTCGATCGAACGGATCTACGAGTCATTCCCACGCCTGGGTGAGCGTCGAACTCAGGAGGGGGTAACCCTCTCCGGTGGAGAGCAGCAGATGTTGGCGGTGGCTCGAGCGCTGGCCCGGGACATCAAGCTGCTACTACTGGATGAGCCTTATGAGGGGCTCGCCCCCGTTATCGTCCACGAGATCGAGCGAATTCTGGAGAGTATCAAGTCACTCGGCATCACCACGGTGATCGTGGAGCAGAATGCGATTGCCGCTCTCCATCTGGCCGATCG
>CAYFOQ010000078.1:0-1074 GCA_964344735.1 uncultured Piscirickettsiaceae bacterium | reverse complement strand
TGCCCTGATTCTCGATATGGGGCAGATCGTCTTTGACGGTACCGCGCAAGAGGTACTGGACAACGAGGAGCTACGCCAGCAATATCTCGCCATCTGATTTTTACCATTGATATCCGTTCACACGCTCTCTCGAGGAGAGACTCGGACCTCCCGGCCGCACCGGTAGTGAACCACCTAAAAATTTCCAGACCCAGAGCAAGCAGGAGAACCCCGCATGAGCACCGAAAAGCGTTATCCGGTCGATCCCAACTTCGCCGATCAGGCCAATATCAACAGTGCCCAGTACGACGACATGTACCGTCGCTCGGTCGAAGACCCGGAGGATTTCTGGGCTGAACAGGCCTCCAGCTATCTCACCTGGTTCAAGTCATGGGATACCACCCTGGACTGGAGCTTCTCCAAGGAGGATGTTCACATCAACTGGTTCCAGGGGGGACGCCTCAACGCCTCCTACAACTGTCTCGACCGTCACCTCGCCGATCGTGGAGATCAGGTGGCGATCATCTGGGAGGGGGATGATCCGGGAGTAGAGCGCAAGATCACCTACACCGAACTTCATGCCGAGGTGAGCCGTTTTGCCAACGTCCTCAAGGAGCGGGGGGTCAATAAGGGCGATCGGGTCTCGATCTATATGCCGATGATTCCCGAAGCTGCGGTGGCAATGCTTGCCTGTACTCGCATCGGGGCGATCCACTCGGTGGTGTTCGGTGGCTTCTCCGCCGATGCCCTACGCGACCGTATTTTGGACTCCGATTGCCAGGTGGTGATCACCGCCGATCAGAGTGTTCGTGGCGGCAAGCGGGTCCCCCTCAAGGCCAATGCCGATCAGGCGATGGCAGCCTGCCCCAATGTTCATACCTGCGTAGTGGTGCAGCATGGGGGAGATCCGGTAGCGTGGAACGACGACCGTGACTGCTGGTATCACGAGGTGATGGCGGCAGCGGCAGCCGACTGCCCGCCCGAGGAGATGGATGCGGAAGATCCGATGTTCATCCTCTACACCTCCGGCTCCACCGGCAAACCCAAAGGGGTACAGCACACCACCGGGGGCTATATGCTCCACGCCGCCATTAC
>CAYFOQ010000077.1:1369-10535 GCA_964344735.1 uncultured Piscirickettsiaceae bacterium | reverse complement strand
CCGCCCCTGCGGGATGCGGCGAATAAGTGCGGGTTTACTCCGGTGTCAACACCGGAGTAGTGGTGTAGACCGGGGTTCCCCCCCATCCCCTTTAGCAGTGGCAGATTGAGCCGTTTCACCTCCGCCACCGGTTGCTGTCGCAGATGGTCTGCCACCACATCCCAGATTACCGGACCAGGTGATTGTGAGCCCACCGTGGCCCAACCTGAAACCTTGTAGGATTTCCGGGCATCGATCTTCTCCCCGCTCTCCAGGGTCATCTCACCGATCCTTTTTCCAAACGGCGCCCGCGGATCACAAACGTAATCGAGTCCCCCTACCCGAACCATATCTCCCCCCTGCTGGTAATAGGGGTCTGGATTGAAAAGATTGTCACCGACATCCTCGAGGATATTCTTGATATCATCCCCCGTCATCTCGCGCGAGTAGGTCTCTGGATAGGTGATACAGGTCTGATCCAGCACATTCTCCATCGTAATGGGCTCTCCCGGCATCACCGTGGTCCCCCAGCGAAAGCCGGGTGAGAGCGAAATTTGAGAGTCATAATGGTGGTTGAGGGCGTCGCAGATCAGCTGATCGAAGGTACCATTGAAGTTACCGCGACGATAGAGCAGCTCTCCAGCGGTGGTGAGCCGCTCCTCCAACCACCCCTGATGAGGAGCGCGCACCTCCGCGATCAACCGACTCATCTCCTGATCAGCAGGCAATAACCGGGAAAAGACTGGCAGCAGGGAGTAGTCATAGCCAACCACACGACCGTTGCGGATATCGAGGTCCATCACTCCGACAAACTTGCCATTGGAGCCGGCATTGGTCACTAGCGTGATCCCCCCGGGATTCTCCACCTCGACTGGTGCCGGCACCCCATCATGGGTGTGGCCGCCGAAGATCACATCGATCCCCCGCACCACCGAGGCCATCTTGAGATCGACATCCATCCCATTGTGGGAGATCACGACCACCGCATCTGGACACTCCTGCTCCCGCACCTGATCCACCAACTCCTGCATTCGATCATCACCAATACCAAAGGTCCAGTCCGGCATGAAGCGGCTGGGATTGGCGATCGGGGTATAGGGAAAGGCCTGACCGATCACCGCCACACGATGGCCATTGAGCTCCCGAATGACATAGGGTCTGAAGGCGTGTCCACTCTCTTCATTAAAACCCTCGAAATCGGCATAGCGGTAGTCAAATAGCGCCTCATCCCGCACCTGGACATTCTGTGCCACGAAGGCCCCATTGAATGCCTCGATGTTACGCAGGACCTCATGATCGAGGTAGGTATACTCCCAATGGCCGGTCATCACATCGACCCCGAGCAGATTACAGGCTCGTACCATATCCATCCCGCGACTCTTGTAGGCGGTACCGCTCCCCTGCCAGGTATCTCCACCATCGAGCAACAGGCTATTGCCCTCACCAGCCTCGTTACGCAGACGGTCGACCAAGCTCTTGAGATGGGCAAACCCACCCACCTTACCGTAGCGCCGTGCCGCCTCCTCGTAACCCAGATAGGTGAAGGCGTGACTCTCGATGGTATCGGAAGCGATACCAAAATGGTGCAGCAACCGCTCCCCCACCAGGTGGGGAGGACGTCCTCGAGCCACACCAATCCCGATATTGACGTTAGGCTCACGGAAATGAATCGGCATCAACTGGGCATGGGTATCGGTGATATGGAGCAGGCGGACACTCCCTTTCATCGGGCGGTGATAGAGGGTCTCTGCTGGATTACGATCGGCTATTGCCGCTGTCGGCACCAACCCCGCTGCGCCCGCCATGCCCATCAGGCGAATAAACTCCCGTCTACTCAGTGCCACTGCGATTCCCCCATGAAATATTCTGAAATTCGGTCTCTCATCCTTCCCCCCCGATCGAGAAGGATGAGAGGAGAGACGCCTCCTACTGCGCCTTGCTTACCATATAGTCGACAATATCCTTGATCTGCTGATCCGAAAGATGCATTGCCCCCCCCTTTGGCATCATGGTGGGGTTGGCAGTAGAACCATTGAGCGCAGTGTGATAGAGGGCATCGATTCCCTTGGCAATCCGCGGTCCCCAGGCAGCTTTATCCCCCAACCCCGGGGCCTTCAGTGCCGGTGCAACCGCCGGGTTATGACAGCTGTTGCAGACACCGGTATAGTTGGTCTCAGCCTCGGAACCCGCATAGAGCTGGGTAGCGAACAGGGTAGCGGCCGCTGCGGCCAGAATCACTCTTTTGATCATTTCAGTTTTCCTTCGATTGATTACACGAAACCAGTTCTTGTTACTGTGGTGCCAGAGCAGCACCCCCCCCGACCATAGAGCAGCTTCCTCACTTCACTCTATGACCCACAACTATAATCGGTTATTCCACTCTTTTCGATATCAATTTACCCCACCCGCTAATCAGCCTCCCCCTTCACATAGGGAAGATAGGCAAACCCGGCACGCTCCAACTGGATCAGCTGCAACAAGGGGTGCTCGATCACCCCCTGTGGCTTCACCAGAAAGGCGACCGCATCAGGCTTCACCGCAAGCTCCGACAGAGCATCTCGTTCCAACAGGAAGAGGACTCCCTGCCGTCGTAGTCGCAGCAATCGCTGCTGTAACCGCGGCTGAACCAGGGCCTCTCGTACCAACGTCACTCCGCCCCCCTCCAATACCACCCGGATTTCTCCCCGCTGTCGCCGCTGTCGCAGGTCGTCCAGCTGGTTCTCCAGGTTGAGCAGGGCAAAATATTGCTGATCCGGTGCTGCAGTGGCGATGTGATAGACCACCTTAACGGTGACCGGCACCTCCGCATGACCACGCTGCGGCAGTAGCAGTGCAACCCCGACCCAGAGCAAGAGCGGGACCCATTGCAATCCCAACCTCTTGCCTATGCCAATCTGGTCAAATCTGGATATAGGACCACCCCTGTTGCTGGCGCTCGATCACCTTGGAGATCCCCGATCCAGCCGGCTCCACCCCCGGCAACAGCTGGACCACGCCCTCACCACTCGACTCGATCTGGTCGATGGTGCGTTGGCAGGCGACAAAACGGAGGTTGTGATAGGCCTTGCCCATCGACTGGATTCGCTCCGGGAAGGCACTCACCCCTTGACGGAAGAGATCCATCCCTTCACCATTGGCCACCACCTCGACCCGGGCCGACTGCGCCCCCAACTCGGCCTGCTGCAGTACCAACTCGACATTATCGAGCAACTGTCCCATCCGCAGTGGATTGGAGGATGTAAGATGAAAAATGATTCGCATCGGAGCCTCTGTCGCCGCCTGCTGTAGCGCCACCGGTACTACCGCTCCGCCCACTGGAGCCACCATTGCCACCGGGTCATCGGGGGAGAGCTGCTCCCCTCCCAGCATCACCACCGCAAGCAGTATTGAAGCCGCCAATGCCCCCCCCCCCAGATACCAGGGCGTGGGGGAGTGGTCAGATACTTTTTCACGTTCATGGGGTGGGGAAGGCCGCAAACCGGCATAGGCGGAACGCACCAGCTCCTTGGTACGAATCAACTCACAAACCCGTTGGGTCAGTTCCGGATTCCGGGCCAACCGACGCAAGATCTCGATGCGCTCCTCAGACTCGACTTCACCATCGACAAAGGCGTTGAGCATCTCCAGTGATATCTCTTGGGTATCCATTGTCTCTACTCCACTCTGTTACTTCATCACCCGAAGATGGGAATGTCCTGCACGACTGTGCGATTCTCCTCCCCTTCGGGCTCGTTCGACCTGCTTTGAAAGGGCCTCACGAGCCCGCGATAACCGACTCATCACGGTACCGATCGGAATCTCCAGGATCTCGGCAGTATCTCGATAGCTGAATCCTTCGATATCGATCAGGGTCACGATCATGCGCTGGCTCTCTTTCAGCTGAGCCAAACCGTTGCGTACCTGCAGAATCTCCTCGGCACGTTCGATATCGTGTTCAGCCGGACGATCATCCTCAAGATACTCATCCAGGGAGTCCACCTCCACCTGATAGCGACTGCGTCGAAACTGTTTACGATAAACGTTCTGCATAATCCGAAACGTCCAGGCATCGAGAGCATCTTCGGAGCGCAACTGCGCTATCTTTTCCAGTGCCACCAGGATGGTCTCCTGACTGAGATCGTCAGCCAGATGACGATCGTGACACCAGGAATAGGCCACCCGAAAGAGCCTTTCCCGTGAACCCACAATCCGCTCACGTATCGCTTTACGTCTGCCAAAAAACGGTATCAACCCCACCGATCTCTCCCTTCCTTCGCTATCTCCACTACTGATAATGATCTCTTTGCCGACAGATTATTCCGGTGGACACAAGCCACCTGTAAACCGTGGTGAATGATCACAACCGTCCGTGGGCATGATTTTGCTCCTCCCAGGGGCGAAGCGGGAGACGCAACCCCTATTTCACCCCTGTGGTAAAGTTCCTCCTAACATGACCACCCTACTGGAAAACCTGCTACTGATCGGGCTCCCTCTGCTACTAGCGCTATTCTGGCATAGTAGTATGCGCGCTCGTGAACGGGCAACCACCCTGGCTCGCCTGACCTGTGACAACTATGGAGCACAACTGCTGGATCAGACCGTGGCACTATGCCACCTCGGTCTCAGTCGCAACGGTGCGGGCCATCTGCAGTTCAAACGCAACTACCGCTTCGACTACAGCTATGACGGAGAGATGCGCCTACAGGGTGAGGTGGTACTACATGGCCTGCGTTCCGACCTGATCACATTGGTGCCTCCCGGAACGGTCAATCCCTCTGACGAATCGTCAGACAATGCCATCATCATCCCCTTCTCCCCACACCGTGGGTATAGATCAAACGATCTCCCCTCCGAAGATTGAATCGCTCTATTGAAAAAAATAGAATGGCCCCCATATTGATACGAGTCGGGTAATACCCTCCCGACATCATGCGATACAGGATTCTTGCCCAT
The DNA here is from genome assembly GCA_964344735.1 of uncultured Piscirickettsiaceae bacterium. GTDB lineage: Bacteria > Pseudomonadota > Gammaproteobacteria > Thiopontia. Next base: position 5,624 of record CAYFOQ010000077.1, on the reverse strand, counting down.
GTTTGCGATGAACAACATCAGTTGTGAAGAGGCACACCGACTGCTAAAGGAAGAGGAGGGACAGTTGGTCGATGTGCGTAGCCCGATGGAGTTTGCCCAAGGCTCCCTTCCCAATGCGATCAATGTACCGTTACAGTCCATCCAATCGGCCGCTTCGGTACTCGACCGCGAGCGCCCGATTGTACTCTACTGTGTTACCGGTACCCGCACCCGAATGGCCAAGAGCTACCTGGAGTCAATGGGATTTGATCAGGTTCACGACCTGGGGTCATTCCGAAACTTCATGAACTGCTGAATGTGGATCCTGCGACTTCGCGCAGGATGACACCAATACGGTCAGGCGGCCTGTACCGGGATGGTGTTGGCCGTACGCTGAATGGTGTTGTCTGGTGCCAGATAAATCAGCCGTGGCTTGAACCGATGCAACTCAGCCTCGTCGAGCTGACTATAGGCGCAGATGATCACACGATCTCCGGGAGAGGCCTTATGGGCAGCGGCACCATTGACGGAAATCACACCGCTATGGTTCTCGGCACGAATCGCATAGGTAATGAAGCGCTCACCATTATCGACATTGTAGATATGGATCTGCTCATACTCTCGAATTCCCGAGGTATCGAGCAGATGCCCGTCGATCGCACAGGAGCCCTCATACTCCAGTTCGGAGTGGGTGACTGTCGCGCGGTGAAGCTTGGTTTTCAGCATCGTGACCTGCATCGGCCTATTATCTCAGATCCAGCAGGCAATTATCAATCAACCTCGTCTTTCCCAGAAATGCAGCCGCCAGCACCACCCAGTGACGGGTACTATCCACCGCCGGCTCCAGGGTATCGGCATCGGCCAGAGCGAGATAATCGACCCGAAAACCGTGGTGCCGAAGGCGCTCTTTCCCCTCATGACAGAGCCTTCCAAGATCCCGCTCTCCCTGACGCAGCTGCTGCATGATCGACACCAAGGCAAGATGCAGATGCGGTGCGATACGCCGCTGTTGTGATGATAGATAGCCATTCCGTGAGCTCATCGCCAGACCATCCCGCTCCCGAACCGTGGGCACACCAACCACCTCCAGCGGAAAATGGAGTGCTGCGACCAGCTGTCGAATCACGAGTAGCTGTTGATAATCCTTCTCTCCGAAAAGGGCGATATCGGGCTGGACGATATTGAAAAGCTTCGCCACCACGGTAGCCACACCGCTGAAGTGGCCAGGACGGGAGGCCCCACAGTAATGTTCGGAAACCCCTTCAACCACGACTCGTAACTGCTGCAGCCCTTCGCCATAAAGCTCCCCATCTGTGGGGAGAAAGAGCAGATCACTCCCTTCCTGTTGCAACAGCGTTCGATCCCGTTCCAGCGTCCGCGGATAACTGTCGAAATCCTCATCGGCACCAAACTGTGTCGGGTTGACATAGATCGATACCACGACCCGATCGGCCCGACGTGCCGCTTGCCGAACCAGCTCGAGATGCCCTTCGTGCAGATTCCCCATCGTAGGAACGAAGGCGATCCGCTCTTTCTCGGCACGATAACGGTGCAACTGCTGACGAAGCGCGGCAATGGTGTTGAACGATTCCATCCTTGATACCATAACTATCAGGGGTACCTGTAACTGATTCAGATTGCCTCTGAAATTCGTCAGTTCAAGGCAGAAAATGTGAGTTTATCACTAGATGACCGCGAGCACTGCTCGTAGTGTCACACGTGTAAATGACCATTTTCGAACGCAGAAATGACGGATTTCAGGGGTGAGCTGAACAGTTACGCTATTCCTAGAGAAAAATCTCCTCTTGTGCGGGAAAAGATCCATCCTTGACGGCAGCAATATAACGCTCGATCGCATTCTCGATAGAGAGAGCCCCCGCCATAAAGTTGCGTGCAAAACGAGGCCGATGGCCTGGGGTAATTCCCAATAGATCATAAAGCACCAGCACCTGTCCATCACATCCCGCACCGGCACCAATCCCGATCACCGGGATCTCCAGTACCGCAGCAATCTCATTAGCCAACCGCTCCGGGATCGACTCCAGCACCAGCATCGAGGCACCGGCCTGCTCCAGCCTCCTGGCATCGATCACCATCTGCTCTGCATCCACCGTTTCTCGTCCCTGCACCCGATATCCACCCAGCCGATGAACCGACTGCGGCTGCAATCCAAGGTGGGCACAGACCGGAATGTTGTGACATGTCAAGGTCGCCACGGTATCGATCTGATCCTCTCCCCCTTCGAGCTTCACCATTTGTGCTCCCGCCTCCTTCATCAGCCGACCAGCATTCTGCAGCGCCAACTCCTGGCTGCTGTAACTCATAAATGGCAGATCGGCCACCAGCAGGGCTCGCTTCAATCCACGACGAACCAAACGGGTATGGTAGACCATCTCATCAACGGTGACCGGCAAGGTGGTCTCCTCCCCCTGCACCACCATCCCCAGTGAATCTCCAACCAGCACGACATCGATGCCGGCCTGGTCGAGTAGCACGGCAAAGGTGTAGTCGTAGGCGGTCAGCATGGTGACCTTTTGCTGCCGCTGTCTGAATGCCTTCAGGGTGGCAACCGTTACCCTCTTGCGCTCTTCACTCATTCTTCCCTGATCCTCCGCACATCACTACAGTCACATCGCCCCAACAACGCCTTTACTCGCCCCTTCCCGGGAATCTTCAACTCACTACCAGCCACCTCCAACAGCGGTAACAGAACAAAACAGCGGTGTACCATCTCCGGATGCGGCAGCATCAACATCGACGTTTTCAGGGTAAGCTCACCGTAGAGTAGCAGATCGAGATCGATGGTTCTCTCCCCCCAGTGACGCCGCCGAATCCGGCCTTGCTGCTGTTCGATCCGCTGCATCCGTCGCAACAACTCCAGAGGAGAGAGATCGGTATCGATCCGACAGACCGCATTGATAAAATCGGGCTGATCTTGAGGTCCCAATGGGGCACTTTGGTAGAGGGAAGAACAGACTACTGATGCATCCATTGAGCAAGACTTCAGTGCCGACCAGGCTCGTACAATCTGCTGCCGGGGATGATCTAGATTACTCCCGAGACCAATATAGCAGCGCTGACAAGCTGTAGTCACTACCCCTCTTCTCGGGAGGCCTTGGGCCGGCGCCGCCGGCGTCTCCGACGACGTCGGGGAGGAGGCGTAGCCTCCTCCTCATCAACCATATCTTCATCCCCACCACCATCCACCATCTGTTTCCGTACACCGCCATCGACCCGCTGAAACTCGGTCCACCACTCCCCCAACGCTGACTCCACCTCCCCGACCTGGCTCCGCAGCAACATAAAGTCATAGGCAGCCCGAAACCGCGGATGTTCCAACAAACGATAGGGCTGTCTCCCCCGCTGGCGTAGAAATCGCGGCTGCAGCTCCCAGATATCCTGAGCCATGATGGCAAAACGTTTAGGCACCGAAAGTGACTTACGCTGCTCACGCAATACAGCACTACCGGCGCGATGCAGGGCCACATGAAGCGGCAACGGCTTGCCACTCTCTGGATCGGTTTCTGGCCACTTCTCGGCTCTTTCACGGACCCGTTCCCAGAGCAGTGCGGCAAACAGAAAGGCAGGGGTGATCGGTTTCTCCTCAGCCACCCGCTGATCGGTATTCTCCAATGCCCGAATCACAAACTGGTGAGGAAACCCCTCGGGACGGTCGAGCACTCGATCAGTCACCGGAAAAAGGTAGCGAAAAAGACCGTAGTGACGCAGACGCTCGAAGGTCTCGACCGCCTGCCCCGACTGAAACATCTTCAGGAACTCTTCATAGAGTCTAGCCTGTGGAATCTGTTCCAGCAGTACACCCATCTCAGCAATTGGAGCCTCGGTCTGCCGTTCGATACGAAAGCCGAGCTTGACCGCAAATCGCACGGCCCGCAGCATCCGCACTGGATCCTCTCGATAACGCTGCTGTGGATCACCAATCAGGCGAATCTCACCCCGTTGCAGATCCTCCACCCCCCCGGTGTAATCGACCACAGAAAAATCGGCGATGTTGTAGTAGAGCGCGTTGATGGTGAAATCTCGCCGCCAAGCATCCTCCTCCAGGGTTCCATAACGGTTATCTCGAAGGATCATCCCCTCTTCACTCTGAACGGTATGGCTTTGATCCTCATCCAGTTCATCCAGATTGGAACGGAAGGTCGCCACTTCGATGATCTCTCGTCCAAAGTGAACATGAGCCAGACGAAACCTCCGACCAATTAGGCGACAGTTACGAAATATCGACCGCACCTGCTCCGGGGTGGCGTCGGTAGCC
>CAYFOQ010000077.1:965-1359 GCA_964344735.1 uncultured Piscirickettsiaceae bacterium | reverse complement strand
AAGTCCTTCGGCTCCCGCTCCAACATCAGATCCCGAACGCCACCACCCACCAGATAGGCCCCATAGCCAGCCTGATGGAGACGATTGAGCACCTTGACCGCATTACGGCTCATCTGTCCCCGCGAAATCGGGTGCTGATCACGTGGAATCAGGGTGGAGGTAACAGGAGATATTGACGACTGCGAGTCACGCTTCTTGCGCCGAAAAAGTCGCTTCAGCCAGCCCCCTGACTCTGCCTGTCGGGATGAGCCACGCTTCTGCCCACTACTATCGTCTCGTTTCATGGTGATCTATTGTACTTGTTTTTCAACCGTACAAGGGAATTGACAATCGCCACTGGCCCTGTGTAAGATGCGCATCGGCTATCATCAACGAGTGAATCTTTGTTGACAAA
>CAYFOQ010000077.1:0-955 GCA_964344735.1 uncultured Piscirickettsiaceae bacterium | reverse complement strand
GACGCTGGCCTCTCACGCCGGTAACAGGGGTTCGATTCCCCTAGGGAGTACCATCTACAAAAAAACCAGTGATTTACGTCACTGGTTTTTTTGCTGTTATCTGACGTCTAGCGAGCTGTTGAAGCGCATGACTCCCGACCCAATGCTCTACGCATCACGACTCACTATCCTCAGGTCACGGCTGTGATCACACAACACACCACACTATTGCTATTGAGCGGAATCGCCTTGGGGAGCTACGTGCAGGCCGTAACCGGCTTTGCTCTAGGATTGATTTTCATCGGGTTCGCTACCGCTCTGGAGATCCTCCCGGTGACGGCTGCCGCAGCGGTAATCACACTCACCGCGCCGGTCAATATCTTCATCGCCCTGCATAAACGCCATCACCAGATCGACTGGAGAATCTTTCGTGGAATCACGATCGGCCAACTTCCTGCCATCATTGCGGGTGTAATCCTGGTGGACTACCTCAGTCGAGAACACATCGATACTCTGCAGATCATTGTGGGGACGATCATTGTGGTCAGCGCACTGCTACTGCTCTATAAGCCTCACCCTACCCTCCACCACTCCCCCATCCACCACAGCGTGATCGCAGGCCTGCTGGCGGGACTACTGGGCTGGATGTTCAGCACTGGTGCCCCGCCACTGGTCTACTACCTATACCGTCAACCCCTCTCTCTCGAGGTGGTACGCAATACCCTGCTAGCGGTCTTTATCCTTGGAATCGCAATCCGGGGCACCACCATCCTGTTTCATGATCATATCACCACAGATGTAATTCAGGTCGCACTCTACAGCATCCCAATCATCGTCCTCTTCACCTGGTTGGGTAAACGCTTCCCGCCCCCATTGAAGGATATCGCCATGCGCCGCACTGCCTTCGGATTGCTGTTACTATTTGCATTTTCCGGCCCAACCTGAACACCGATTCTGATTCATCATGAACACCCAT
>CAYFOQ010000076.1:0-10547 GCA_964344735.1 uncultured Piscirickettsiaceae bacterium | reverse complement strand
TGGGAGCGTGGCGCCTGGGTGGTCTCGGACCGTTTTATCGACGCCAGCTATGCCTACCAGGGGGGAGGGCGAGGGATGGATGATGGTCGGATCGAGGAGCTGGAGGCGTGGTTGCTACAGGGGCTTCAACCCGATTTGACGCTGTTATTCGATCTTGATCCTGCCATCGGTAGTGAGCGGGTCGATAGTCGGGGAGAGCGTGACCGTTTCGAGCAGGAGAAAATCGATTTCTTTCATCGGGTCCGTGCCGGCTATCGGCGCCAGGCACACCGTTTTCCGCAACGAATTCGTCTGCTCGATGGTTCCGGTACAGTGGAGCAGGTACGGGGAGAGATCGATCATCTGATGCGGCAATATTTACAGCAGGTGAGATGAGCGCTCTCGACCCGATCTACCCCTGGCAACGCCCGCTGTGGCAGCGATTGGTCGCTCTGATCGAAGGCAATCGCCTTCCTCATGCCCTGTTGCTGCATGGCCCGGGGGGAATCGGAAAACTGCAGTTGGGGCGAGCCTTTGCTCGTGCACTGCTCTGCACTACTCCAGATGAGGATGGAGCGGGGTGTGGGGAGTGTCCCGCCTGCAAACTCTTCAGTGCGGGAACCCATCCCGACTATATCGAGTTGCGTCCTCCAGAGGGCAAAGAGAGGGTGGTTGTCGACCAGGTTCGGGAGATGGTCGTGGCGGTAAGCTACACTCCACAGATCTCCAGCCGTCGGGTGGTGCTGCTCCATCCGGCGGAGCGGATGAACCGGAGTGCAGCCAACAGTCTGCTCAAGACCCTGGAAGAGCCACCGGGAGAGGTGGTGATCGTGTTGCTTGCCGATGCTCCGGCACGGCTGTTACCGACCATTCGGAGTCGCTGTCAGCAAATCTCCGCTCCTCTGCCGACGAATGGCGAGGCGGTGGCCTGGCTACAGTCAGAGTTTGGCACCGGAGTAGATGCAGAGGAGGCGCTACTGCTGGCGTCCGGGGCACCTTTGCGAGCTCTGGAGCTGGGACAGCCGGAACTGCTACAGCACCACCGTCAAATGGGAGAGGAGCTGTTGGGGTTGCTTCGGGGGGAGAGTGATCCGGTGGTGGTGGCGCGGCGTTGGGAGGAGAAGGGGCCGACGCCCCGAATCACGTTGCAGTGGTTCCAGCTCTGGCTTGGTTGGTTGATTCGTGGATTGCAGCGACCGGCCCTGCAGCCGTTGCAGCAACAGCTTGCCGGGAGTGATTGGCGCAGGCTGTTCTGGATGCATGATGAGGTGGTTGAGGCGTTGCGTCTCGTTGAAACACCGGTCAACAAACGATTGTTGTTCGAAGGGTTGTTGCTACAATGGAGGGCTCTACAGTGAGGAGTTGTAATAGAATGGGTACGCCTTTTTACCGATTGATATGATCGATTCACACTGTCATCTCGACCGCCTATCCCTCAAGCCGGAGGAGTCTCTGGAGGATCTTCTGCAACAGGCGGCCATGGCCGATGTAACCGGATTTCTCAATGTCTGTATCGATCTGGAGAACTATCCAAAAATCGTAGCATTGGCCGAGCGGGATTCGCGGATTTGGGCCACGGTTGGGGTTCACCCTAATGAGATGGAACAGCAGGAGCCCGATTTTGATGCCCTTTATCAGCGGGCGCTTCATCCAAGGGTAGTGGCGGTGGGAGAGACTGGGCTCGATTATCACTATATTCGTGCCGACTCCGAGTTGCAGCGCCAGCGTGACCGTTTTCGGTTGCATGTCGAGGTGGCGCGCAAGGTGGGGAAGCCACTGGTGGTTCATACCCGTGAGGCACGAGCAGAAACCATGGCGCTGTTACAGCACTGCTTTACAGAGACGGAAGAGATGGCGAAACAGTCTCTTGATATGGGTTTTTATATCTCTTTTTCAGGTATTGTCACTTTTCGGAGTGCCGAAGCACTACGTCAAGTGGTCCGTATGGTGCCGGAAGATCGACTGCTGATCGAGACCGACTCCCCCTATCTGGCACCGGTTCCACACCGCGGCAAGCCCAATCAGCCAGCCTATGTTCATCTGGTGGCAGAGCAGGTGGCAGCGCTGCGTGGCTGGAGTCTGGAACGGTTGGATCGGATCACCACGGAGAATTTCTTTCGGCTTTTTGGTGTCGGTTCCTCTCCCTCGTGAGAGGGGGTTAGTCGAAGCGGTACCCTTTGGGGACCACCACCACGCCGTTGCTGGAGATGGTAAAGCGGCTGGCATCTCGTTCCGGGTCGACACCGATGGTCTCTCCGGCTGGAACGGTGACCTTTTTGTCGATGATACAGCGCCGTACAGTGGCTCCACGTTCTACCGATACCCCTTCGAAGAGAATGGCGTTTTCGATGGTGGCGTGTTCACAGACTCGTACTTGGGGAAAGAGGATCGAGTGGTTGACGCTCCCCCCGGCGATCACCACCCCGCCTGAGGCGAGGGAGTTGAGAAATAGTCCTTCGCTACCTTCAGCCCCGGGGACGGTACGGGCGGGTGGCCACTGCCCCTGGTAGGTGCGGATTTTCCAGTCGCGTTGGTAGAGGTCGAGAGAGGGGATGGGGCGTAACAGATCCATATTGGCCTCGTAGAAACTGTCTATGGTGCCGACATCTCTCCAGTAGCGGTCACGGCTGACGCGCCCCGTCTTTTGGCCGAAACGGTAGGCGTAGACTCCGACCCGATCGATCAACCCCGGGATGATGTCCATCCCGAAGTCGTGACGTGACCCTTCACGGCCGTGATCCGCCTCTAATTCTGCGATTAGCAAATCGAGTGAAAAGACATAGATCCCCATCGAGGCCAGGGCGTGGTTCTCATCACCCGGAATAGGGGTGGGGTTTTGTGGCTTTTCGGTAAATTCGACGACCTGCTGTTTCTCATTGATCGACATGACCCCAAATTGGTAGGCCTGGTTGATCGGAACCTCCATACAGGCTACGGTCATGGCGGCACCACTCTGGTCGTGGGCCTCCAGCATGGCTGCGTAGTCCATGCGATAGATGTGGTCACCTGAAAGAATCAGTACCTTGCGGGCTCCACTGCGGCGAATCAGGTAGAGGTTCTGATAGACGGCATCAGCGGTGCCGCCGTACCAGCTCTCTCCGGTACGCATCTGGGGAGGGAGTACGGTGATGAACTCCCCCAACTCGGGGTTGAAGATCGACCAGCCGTCACGGAGATGTTTTTGTAGGGAGTGCGACTTGTACTGGGTCATCACCAGCACTCGACGTAGATCAGAGTGGAGGCAGTTGGCCAGGGTGAAGTCGATAATCCGGTATTTGCCGCCAAAGGGGACCGCCGGTTTTGCCCGTTCTGCAGTAAGTGGCTGCAGGCGCGAGCCGTGGCCACCGGCCAGGATCAGGGTGAGGGTATCCTTGGGCATGGTGTTCTCCATTTTTTCTGATCAGAGGATCATAGCAGAAACGGTTACCGGGAACAGGTTAGGCTGCTCGAGTTGTAACTATTTAGAGGTGCCTGTGACAGATTCAGATTGCCTCCCCTCAGTAGTTACCTGGAGCTAACAATAGTGGCGAAATCGGTACTGCTGTAATAGTTGTAATAATTGTAGAGGGTCATCGTGAAAGAGAAGATAATCCTCCCTTCGAGTTATTGGGGGATCTGATTGTAGAGTGACGACAACGGTTCCCGGTACTGGTGACAGCACCGTTACGATTGGTGAAACGCATCGATATAGCAGGGGATCTGAGCAGAATGAAATCGGGCTGTGAGCAGTTGGATCGTGAGCATGGAGCCCTGTTGGATCGGGTCGGTCTGCTGTTGGAAGGGGTAGGGGAAGAGCAGCTCGATCTGGAGCAGATGCTGTCGGTGCTTGCCGATCTGGAGCGCCTCTTCTGTGATCACGTCGATTATGAAGAGATGGTGTTGATCTACGCTGAGCTGGACTCGGGCCATTTTTTCGGTCGTCACGACCACCTGTTGAGCCATTTCAATCGAGTCCGAGAGGCCTCTTCACGGCGACTGATGCAGCAGCGTTTCACCCAGTTGTTGGAGTTGATGCGCCGAGTGGTGGTGCAGGAGATGAGTTGGCTCAATCGTCATGCTGAGGCGTTGGCTATTGCCGGGCTGGAGGTACAGATGCTTCCAGAGACAAGACGGTACTCGATAGAAGAGCGTTACCACTAGCAGGCGGTTGAAATTCTACTCCTGCGGCACGATGCCGCGTTAAAATTGGCCTCAACATGTTCATTTACTGGAGTAAATTCCCCTTTTTCGTCCAGTTTTTCCTTATCTCGCGCTCGTATGAGCGAATTTCAACAGCCTGCTGGCCGTTTATTCTTTCACAATCCGTTCGCTCCCCTTCGATTCACCTGGATCAATCGGTGAAATAAGGGGGTGATATTTGACAGCAGATCCGTATAATACCCCGCTTTCAGACCCCGGGGTCGCGGTTGGGATTTCTGTTCTGACCGTTGTTGCTAGAAGGTAGAGAGACGATGAGTACGATTATTCAGGCATTGGAAGCGGAGCAGATGGGACGTGAGGTCCCTGAATTTGGTGCCGGAGATACTGTAGTGGTTCAGGTCCGGGTCAAGGAGGGAGAGCGGGAGCGTCTGCAGGCCTTTGAGGGGCTCTGCATCGCGCGCAAGAATCGTGGTCTCAACTCCGCCTTTACCCTGCGCAAGATCTCCTATGGTGAAGGGGTCGAGCGGGTTTTTCAGACCTATAGTCCACTGATCGAAAGTATTACCGTCAAACGTCGAGGCGTTGTACGTCGCGCCAAACTTTACTATATGCGTGAGCGTACCGGTAAGGCTGCGAGAATTCGTGAGAAAATCTGACGCTGCGGTCGTCATTCAATAGCGCATTTGAGAGAGGGCGAGTCGAGGTCGGCTCGCCCTCTCTGTCTGGAAGTGGGTGGTGAGTGGTAATGTCTGTCGAGCGTGACCCCCTGCTGCAACAGTTCCTCGATACCCTCTGGGTTGAACGTGGCCTGAGTGAGAATACTCTGGCGGCTTATCGCAGTGATCTACTGCAGTACGGGCGCTGGCTGGCTCAGGAGTACCCCGAGGTGGAACTGCAGCAGGCGAGCCGGGAACACCTGCAGCGCTACCTTGCTTGGCTTAACCTCGTCAAGCGTGCTCAATCCCGCTCGGTCGCCCGGTTTCTTAGCTCGTTACGAAGGTTTTCTCTCTTTTTGATCGAGCAACGGTTGCGAACCGATGATCCCACGGCCGAAGTGTCCACTCCACGTCAGGGGCGCCCCCTACCGGATAGTCTGGCGGAGGATGAGGTGGATGCGATTCTGTCGGCACCGGAGGTTGAGAGTGCCATCGGTGAGCGTGATCGGGCGATGATTGAGCTGATGTATGGTGCCGGTCTGCGGGTATCGGAACTGGTCCATTTGCGGGTGGATGGAGTGGGTCTGCGCCAAGGGGTGGTGCGAGTGGTCGGTAAGGGCAACAAGGAGCGGTTGGTTCCTTTGGGGGAGGAGGCGATGCTCTGGTTGCGGCGCTATCTGCAGCAGGGGCGGGTAGAGCTGCTCTCGGGACGGCTCTGTGATACCCTGTTCGTTACTGCCCGGGGACGGGGGATGAGTCGTCAAGCCTTTTGGTACCGTCTTCGCCACTATGCCAAAGTGGCGGGGATCACTACCCACCTCTCACCACACACGCTGCGTCACGCCTTTGCGACCCACCTGCTCAACCATGGGGCCGACCTCCGTTCCGTACAGTTACTGCTGGGGCACAGTAACCTCTCAACAACCCAGATCTACACCCATGTGGCTCGGGAAAGATTGAAGTCAATACATCAAGAACACCATCCAAGAGGATAATATTTATGCGTTTTAGTGTTTCTGTTTCCGCTCTTTTATGCACTGTCATCGGTATTGCCAGTCCCGTGAGTATCGCCGCCCCCCCGGCGGAGATCTTGTCACAACTACAACTGCTCGCGCCTGATCGTACTCCAGATGCGGTGATCGAAACCCCCTTCAAAGGGCTCTACGAAGTTCGTTTCGGTAGCGCACTGCTCTATCTCTCCGCCGATGGTCGCTATCTGATCGAAGGGAGCCTGATCGATCTGGAACAGCGCAAGAATATCACTCAGGAGAGTGAGCGTCAGATTCGCACTGCTCTATTGGCAGAGATGGAGGAGAGCGAGATGGTGATCTACGAGCCCGAGCAGACGAAGAGAACACTCACTATATTTACCGACATTGACTGTCCCTACTGTATTCGTCTCCATGCCGAGCGGGAGACCTTACTGGCGGCCGGGGTTCGTCTTCGCTATCTCTTTTATCCTCGGGCCGGACTCGACTCCTCGAGTTATCGCAAGGCAGTGGATGTCTGGTGTGCGGATGATCGCGCTACGGCGCTGACCGTTGCCAAGGAGGGGATGGGTCTGGAGAGTCGGGAGTGTGACACGCCAATCCTCAGTCATATCCGGTATGCTGGTCTCTTTGGACTCAAGGGGACCCCTCATATCGTGATTGACAATGGTGAGGTGATTGGGGGTTATATGCCAGCGGTACAGTTGCTGCAGCGCCTGGGGCTGCGCCCGAAGGGGTGATCGAGGCCATCAGGCCTCCGGCAACAGCTCCTGGAGCTGGTACAGGGCCTCCAAAGCCTGACGTGGGGTGAGGTGATCGGGTTCGATCTCTCGTAACCGCTGTTCTACCATCGACTCCCTGAAGAGTGGCAACTGTTGTTGTATCGGGGTTGGCTCTTCGGCCTGAACCCGCTCCAGTGTCACCAGTTGACTGCGAGCCTGTTCGATCACCACGCGGGGGATTCCGGCAAGGGCCGCCACCTGTAGTCCGTAGCTCTGGCTGGCCGGGCCGGAGCGGAGGGTGTGGAGAAAGACGATGCCCTCTTCGTGTTCTGCGGCGTCGATATGGACATTCTCCACGCCATCGAGCCGTTCCGGTAGTGCAGTCAGCTCGAAGTAGTGGGTGGCGAAGAGGGTGAGTGGACCAGAGTTTCGTAGCAGATGTTCGGGGCAGGCCCCGGCCAGAGAGAGGCCGTCGTAGGTGCTGGTACCGCGACCGATTTCATCCATCAGTACCAGGCTGCGACTGCTGGCATTGTGAAGGATGTTGGCGGTCTCGGTCATCTCCACCATGAAGGTGGAGCGCCCCCCGGCGAGATCGTCCGAGGCCCCGATACGGGTGAATATCCGGTCTACCAGACCGATGGTGGCAGCAGTCGCCGGAACGAAGCTGCCGATGTGGGCCAGTAGCACGATCAGGGCGTTCTGGCGCATGAAGGCGCTCTTTCCCCCCATATTGGGGCCGGTGATGATCCACATCCGGCACCGTTGGTCGAGGTCGAGGTCATTGGCGACGAACGGGCCGTCGTTCACCTGTTCTACCACCGGATGGCGTCCCCCTTCGATTTTCAGCAGGCTCTCCTCCACCAGTGTGGGGCGGACCCAGTCGAGACATTCGGCACGTTCGGCCAGATTGGCCAGTAGATCGAGTTCGGCGATCGCCTCGGCACTGCGTTGCAGTGGCGGAAGTACCGCGATGATCTGCTGCAGCAGATCCTCATAGAGGGCTCGCTCTCGTGCTAGCGCTCGCTCTCTGGAGGAGAGTACCCGCTCCTCGAACTGTTTCAGCTCTGGGGTGATGAAACGTTCGGCCGCTTTCAGTGTCTGTCGTCGGCTGTATTCTGCCGGGATCTCAAGCTGTTGCGCCTTGCCGATCTCGATATAGTAACCGTGAACACGGTTGTAGCCCACCTTGAGGGTGGAGATACCGGTACGCTGACGCTCCCGCTGCTCCAACTGTTGCAGCAGTTCACCGGCGTCCTCTTTGATTGACCGCAATTGATCCAGTTCTTCATCATATCCGCGGGCAATGACACCACCATCCCGGATCACCATTGGTGGGTTCTCGATCACAGCTCGGGTCAGCAGGTCGGCGGTGTCAGGGAAGGTGGAGATGGTCGTCGCCAGGGGGGTGAGGATGCCGCTCTGATCGCTGGCCAGTGCTTGCTGTAGTGCGGGCAGGGTGTGGAGTGTATCGCGTAGTCGAGCCAGATCCCGCGGCCGGGCACTCTGCAGCGCGACCCGGGAGAGGATGCGTTCAATATCGCCAATCGTTCGCAGTATCGGTCTCAGGGTGTCGTGGAGGCGCTGATGGAGAATGGTCTCGACCTTGCGTTGTCGGAGCTGGAGTTGGGCTCGGTCTCGAATGGGGTTTCCAAGCCAGGAGCGAAGCATCCTCTTTCCCATTGCGGTACAGGTCTGATCCAGTACCGCTGCCAGGGTGTGTTGCTCTCCTCCAGAGAGGTTGGTGATGATCTCCAGGTTGCGACGACTGGCGGCATCGATTACTACATGGTGTTGTGGCTGTACCACCTGGATGGTGTTGAGGTGTGGCAGGGCCGTGCGCTGAGTGTGTCGTAGATAGAGCAACAGGGCACCAGCGGCCCCTAGCGCGAGGGTCATCCCGGCAGCACCGAAGCCGTCGAGATCACGGGTGCCGAACTGGCGGGAGAGTTCACGACGAGCACTATCGAGATCGAAGTTCCACTGCGGTTGTGGGTGGAGGGCGGCCTGGCCAGTAAGTGATTGGCGCAGAGCCGACTCTTCCGGCAGCAGGATCTCCGCTGGTCGTAGTCGCTCCAGCTCTCCGATGAGCTGTGACTCTCTTTCGACCTCGATCAGTTGAAATCGTCCCGCGGCCAGCGCCAGTACCGCGATACCGTATCCAGCCTCCCCTGGAAGGATGGCCGCGACCAGGCTCTCCCGGCTCTCTTCCATCAGCGCCTCATCGGTCAGTGTTCCCGGGGTAATGATGCGGGTAACCTGACGTTCGACCGGTCCCTTGGACTGGGCGGGATCACCGACCTGTTCACAGATCGCTACCGACTCTCCCAGTCGTACCAGTCTGGCAAGATACTGCTCTGCGGCATGATAGGGGACGCCCGCCATCGGGATTGCCTCCCCAGCCGATTTGCCTCGGGTGGTGAGAGTGATGTCGAGTAGCTCTGCAGCTCGCCGAGCATCCTCAAAGAAGAGTTCGTAGAAATCTCCCATGCGATAGAAGAGCAAGGTGTCGGAATGCTCCGCCTTGATGCGGAGGAACTGCTGCATCATAGGGGTGTGTTGTTCCTTTTTTTCTAATGAACTCATGCTGTTACGCTGTGCTACTTATTGATTTATATATATTTATCGTTTTTCCGTTGTCTCTTGCAGTCTCATCGAGTCTCACGAAATATCATCCAATCTCAGGAAAAAGTGTAACTTGAAGTGTAGCTTTTGTTAGTGTAACTTTTCCTTTAAATCCAAAAGTTACACTTTTTTCCATTGCGTCGGACAAACTGACATCAATTCAAGAGGATGCCAATGGCAACAGTACAGAATACCAAACCCTTGTCTTCCAGGACAGTGGAGACGATGAAGCCGGGAGATAAAATCAAGGCCGACACGGGGGAAAACATCGGATTGCGAGTGAAATGCGGGGCGACCGGATTAAAGACATTTTTCTATCGCTATACCAGCCCGATCACCTCAAAGCTCGTTCAGGTGAAAATAGGCAACTTCCCGGAGACCTCCCTGGCCGAAGCGAGAATGAAGCTCCAGGAACTTAAACAAGTTCGCCGCCAGGGGCACTGCCCGGCAACCGAGGCCAAAGAGGAGAAACGGCTGAAACGGGAGCAAGCCCAGGAATTGGAACTGGGACAACGAGAGTCAGTTGAGGAATCCTTCACTGTGGAGAAACTCGTAGAGCTCTACCTGACCCAGTATATCGAAGACCGGAAATCTCCAAGCGGAAAGGTCATCGCCGGCGCACGAAAACCGAAAGGTCAGTCTGAGACGCGCAGAACCCTCTATGGCGATGTGATTCCCAAGTTGGGGGAGATGGCGGCAAATGCTGTCACGCGAAAGGCTGTGGTGGATATGATCATGGCAATTGTGCAACGTGGGGCAAATGTTCAAGCAGGAAATGTACTGAGAGAGCTTTCCGCCGCCTACGAGTTTGCGATTGGTCTGGGCTATTTTTCAGATGAGTTTGCAAATCCGGCAATTCTCGCCAAAGCAAGCCTCAGACAGGCCAAGGTGAAACTCACCCATCAGCGAGGAAAAAGAGTCCTTTCTGATACCGAGTTGGCGACGTTGCTGAAATGGTTGCCTGGGTCTGATTACACCGCAACACAGAAGAATGTTCTTCGATTCACCCTCTGGACAGGGTGTCGTACTGGTGAGGTCTGCAATGCGGCCTGGAAGGACATCGACTTGAAGAAACGGACCTTTCATATAAGGGAGAGCAAGACGGAGGTCGAGCGCTATGTGCAATTGCCCAGCCAAGCGGTGGACTTCCTGAAAACACTTCGCCTGACCACTGGAGACTACCCGTTCCCATCCCAAAAAACGCGGCTGCCCATCCAACAAAAGCAGCTAACCGAGCAGGCCTGGCGGATGAGAGTAAGCAACAAGATGGTAGATCTTCCGGCCTGGACACCTCATGATCTGCGCAGAAGCGTCAGGACCGGCTTGTCACGCCTGCAATGCACTAACGAAGTGGCCGAAGCGGTATTGGGGCATTCACGTAAGGGGTGTTGACGCCGGAGGAAAAGCGCTGCTATTCGCCGCAGGCCTGTAGCAAA
>CAYFOQ010000075.1:0-10815 GCA_964344735.1 uncultured Piscirickettsiaceae bacterium | reverse complement strand
GATTCACCAAGAATCAACACATTGGCATCCGACTCCGCCACCTGAGCCATCAACTGTCGAACCCGGTTCATGGCTGCACTCTGGCCGATCATCTCCGGGAATAGTCCCCGCACATCCCGCCGCCGAGAACGGTTGCGACGACGGCGATTGTAGGCCGCCGCCTGTTCCAGCAGCGAAATCAATTGTGCCTGGGTAATCGGCAGTTTGAGAGTACCCATCACTCCCTGCTCGACGCCATATCGTCCTCCCCCCCCCTCCTGGGAAGAGAGTAGCAGAATCGGCAGGTTCTCTTCGATGGCGCGCAACTGCTCCACCATCCCGTCGATATCACTCGCACACCGCTCGCCCAACAGCAGCAGGGTGTAACTCGTACTCGACTCCAACTTGCCACTGGCCTGTTCGATATCGGCCACCCAGTCGAGCTCTCCCCACTCGATGAAACCAAGAATAGAGCGTAGGTTCTCCGCTCGTGACGGCTCCCGATCGATCAGCAGGGCACGATTACCCCCCCCTTCCTCCACCGCTGGCTTGTGCTCACTCCGTTCCATTACCGGCTCCCTCATTAACCCTCGGCAATTGTAACTGTTCAGCCGCACCACCGTCACGGGTTCACTACTACCCGAGACGGGGCCACCACGATCCCCTCGACCACCTTGCCCGAGGAGCTATTCTGCACCTGCACCCGACCATCCCGATGACCATCCTCCAGCGCAACCCCCTTCATCTGTACCTGTAACCCCCCCTGACGTAACTGAATGGTCACCTGATCCCCCTTATTGACCATATTGGGAAGATAGAGCATCTCCGGAGTGACAATGGTATCGGCTCGAACCGCCCGCTTGGTGTGCATTCCCTCGACCTGCTCCAGCCGCTCGAAGTGGCCATGACGGAGTCTCACCAGATCACGTTTTTCGAGCACCAGATGGTGGCGTTGGATACGCTCATTCGCCAGTAGTGGCTGCTGCACCACCACCACTTGACCCAGACGTTGAACCGTAGCGGAGAGATAGATTCTCCAGGCAGTCTCCCCACCACAGCGCACCTCCAGAATCGCCCGTCGTGCCCCCTTGCGGTGGCGCTGGAAGTCGATATCGAGGGGTTCGAGACAGCGCTGTAGTCGCACCCGGGAGTCGATCGGTTGCAGTTGATAATCCTCCTGCTCCCCAGCCACATCGGCCAGAAACTGCTCCGCCTGGAGATAGATATCGGCATGATCGTGGTATGACACCGCGTCCGGCGATGCCATCACCCCTGGAGCCCTCCCTACCAACAGTGCCACGACAACCAGTGCCACGACAACCCCGATAATCCCCGACAGCCTCCGAACGGCTTCCTTTTTAGTCAACAGGTTACCCTCATAATCTTATCTATGCTGGATGATATACCAAAATGGTTCTTTGACGGGCTGTTGAAATTCGCTCATACGAGCGCGAGACAAGGCAAAATTGGACGAAAAAGCGGAGTTTACTCCAGTAAATGAGCATTTTGAGGCCAATTTTAACGCAGTATCGTGCTGCATGAGTAGAATTTCAACAGTCTGTTAGGGGGGGAATATTACGGTTCTTGATCTTTTGGCTGAGCGTAATCGGTGATCTCCCCCCCTCACCCCCCCCAGACGAAGAGAAAAATATTTCCAATTTTTTTCTAAAGTTTTCTCACGAAGGGCCGCTGTTACTACTGTGAAAAAAGATTTTTAATCTAACGTGTAGTGAAAACATATAGCAACACTTTGATTTTTTGGTCAATTCGTGTTTCTATTCTGATCATATGTTGAGGATGTAGCGAGGAACAAAGATGAGCATCGACATCAACAGTGTGACCCACAACCGCCCTTCGCAGGTCTCTAGTGAGAACCGTCAGCCGAATGTGGGTCGTACTGAAGCGACTGTCCAGCAGCAGCAAGAGACCGGCAAGAGCACCATGACCGAAACCGTGAGCATGACCGATGCCGCGGTTAACCTGAAAAAGCTCAGTAACCAGCTCGGTAAGCTCCCTGTTGTCGAGTCCAAACGGGTGGAGGAGATCAAAAAGGCGATCGAAAACGGCAACTTCGAGATTGACGAGGTGGTGGTTGCTGATAAACTGATCGGCATGGAGAAACTGCTCTCGCAGGAGCCTGCCAGCCGTCGCCACTAATGTTTTCCAGCGGCCAGGCGTAAGTGGTCGCGACAGGAGGATCGAGATCTCCGGGGACAGGTACAGATTCACTACCACGGTAGTGAGCTGAACCTCTCCCCTCTTTGTGTGTGTGGAAATATTGCGTGTAGAGGAGAACTACGCCCCATGGGTGACATGACACTTGAATCGCAGATCGCGGCCCTCATCGTCCGCCAGCAACTCAACGCCGAGCAGTTACTGGCGCTACTGGAGCAGGAGCGTCAGGCCCTGCTTGAGGCCACACCCGAGCGACTGATGGAGCTGATCGCCGCCAAGGAGGAGCAGGCCCGGGTGATGACCGAGACCCAGAATCAACTGCTGACACTGGCCCGCTCGCACGACTACAGCGGCCCCCAGCGGGGGCTGAACCAGTTCATTCAGGACAGTGATGCCAGTGGCCGACTGGTTCCGGAGTGGGAAGCCTTGCTGCAGAGCGCAGAGCAGTGCCGCAAGCTGAACGAGTCCAATGGCGCCACCGTCAACCTCAAGAAGCGATTTACCGAGAGTGGACTGGCGATTCTGCATGGACAGATCGATCCACAACCGGGGGCGACAACCTACTCCAAGAAGGGGATCACCTCCGGTCAGTCCGGATCCCGTGTACTCCACAAGGCGTAGCCCGAAAGCCGAGCATTGACTTCATCACCCACCGATCGATCCAACTGACCAGACTAGGGAGCATTCAGTAGCGCCATGACCGCCAATTTTCTCAAAAATATCGATGAGCGCACTCAACTCGCGGGGACCAACCGGCTGGAACTGCTGCTCTTCACCCTCAGTGGAGGACAACAGTTCGGGATCAATGTATTCAAGGTCAAGGAGGTACTCCATACCCCCGAAATCACACCGGTCTCCAAGACCCATCCGTCGATGATCGGCATCATCGATCAGCGTGGCCAGACCATCCCGATTCTCGACCTCAGTACCGCCATCGACCGTCCACCGGTACAGAACATCTCCACCAGCAACACCATCATCACCGAATTCAATGAATCGATTCAAGGCTTTGTCGTTGAGTCGGTCGACCGGATCATCCACATGGACTGGGAGAAGATCCTCCCCCCGCCCAGCGCCGCCGGCAGTGGACACCATCTCACGGCCGTGACCAAGGTGGACGACCATCTGGTTCAGGTCCTGGATGTGGAGCAGATCCTGGCCGAGATCATCGCCCCACCGGAATACTCTGGTGAACATGGGATTGCTCCCCGCAGAAATGATGGCAGCCCCTACCATGTTCTCCTAGTGGATGACTCCAAGATTGCCCGCAAGCAGGCCTCCAGCACCCTGAAGCGGCTCGGCATCGAATGTACCGAGGCGATCAACGGTCGAGAGGCACTCAACCTGCTGGAGGCCTGGGCAATGCAGGGAATGTTAGAGAAGAACCCACCGGCGATGGTGATCTCCGATATCGAGATGCCGGAACTGGATGGTTACACGCTTACCCGCAAGATTCGTGAAAATCCGGCCATGAGCGACCTCTTCGTGCTGATGCACACCTCGCTAAGTGGCCAGTTCAGTGAACAGATGGCCTCCAAGGTAGGAGCCAATCAACTGATTCCCAAATGGCATCCCGAGAAGCTGGCGGAGGCGGTGCTGGGGCGGATTGCGGAGATTAGCTGAAATTTCAGCGGCGATCTGAATCAGAGTTACAGGCAGCGGCAAATCGTTACAACGGACGAATCTCGGAGAATTCCGAGTCAGTTACAGGCAGTGGTGAACCGTCATTAACGATCAGAGCACCCGGCTCATCGTAGCCAGTAGCTTCTCCGGACTGAAGGGCTTGACGATCCAACCGGTAGCTCCTGCCTCTTTACCCTGACGCTTTTTGTCATCGGAAGATTCGGTTGTGAGACAGAGAATGGGGGTGAATTTGAAGTTGGGCAGGTTCCGCAACTCCCGAATCAGCTGCAGTCCATCCATGTTGGGCATATTGATGTCGGTAATGACCAGATCGAAATCCTGACCCTTGGCAATCCCCAGCGCCTCGACCCCATCGGCAGCCTCGGAGACCTGATGCCCCGCACCCTTGAGGGTAAAGGTCACCATCTGTCGAAGTGAGGGGGAATCATCCACCGCCAATATCTTTGTCATCTCGTCTGCGTCCTCTTCAGCTATCCCGAACCAACGGGTTCCCCCCTCCTGAACCACCCGGAACAGGCGGTCACGACCTACTCCCTACAGCGCTCCATAATGCCACTACAACCGCAACGACTCAACCCTCCCGGCGGGGAATATATCGTTTGTAGCGCACCAGATCAAAAACTCCCCACCTCCCCCTGCCCCTCAGGAGCGGCGGCTTCGGGACAGCTCACGACCTGCACCTCACCCTGCTCGATTCGGACCAAACAGGGGGTCCGCAACAGCTCTCCAGCCACCATGCGCAGGGCGCCTGAACGTCCAACATACCCCTGATCTCCAGAGACCCAGCCCATCCCCTGTTGCCGTAACATCACCATCAGGTCGTGGCCGATATTCTCCAACTCGAGGAGGAAGTCATCCACTTCGAAACGACGAAAAGGGCGCTGTAACAGCTCCGGCTGCATCGGATAGAGCAGCCCCTCCATATCCCGCTCCAACCCCAACTCACCCACCGGGGGGGCCGGAGAGTAGATCGGCTGACGACCGCCATAGTAGCTCAACAACGGTCGCATCATCCGCAGCCGGGCATCATCGGCCACTACCAGTAACAGATCGAACCCGTCGGCTCCACTCTGCCGCAACAGCCGGCGCAGTGCCGGGTTGAGATCCCGAAAGCGGTCGCCATAGCGCTCAGAGGCGACCACCTCTCCTCCCCACCCCTGCCAGATCGACCTCACCCCCTCACCAAGACGCTCTCCGCGCTCCCCCTGGGGCATCAACAGGGTGATGGCGTAGTGCCCCCGCTCCCAGGCATACTCCAGTAGTGCCCGCAGCTGCCCATACAATCCAACCGAAAAAGGAACCACACGCCCTCCCGTTACCACCGGAAGATCCTCCACCCTTCCGGGATAGAGCCAGACGGTCTGTTCCGGCAACACCACCCGATCCAACCGACTCAGCTCCTGGCGGTGTTGCGGCAGAAAAGGGCCGATCAACAGCTGCGGCTCTCGCCCCAGCACCTCTAACCAGCGCGTAAAGAAGGGACGATCAGCCGGCGTAGTATCAACGAAATGAAGACGAACATCGCAACCGTGCTCGAGGGCGGCCAACGCCCCCTCGGCAAACCCACCCGCCAGCGCCTCTCCCTGGGGAAACTGCGCACTCTCCAGCGGCAACAACAACTCCACCCGCAGTGGCGCAGTGCCCTCTTCACATTCGGATACGGCAGCGCCATGGGCAACAACAGAGATCCAGCCCCATCCGAGGGCCAGCACTAAAAGCCGAATCAATTGGAGGCAACCAGCCGCAACCCCTCCCCCTGCGAAAGAGCCAGACCATCCCCCTGTGTCCAGACCCGCTCTCCAGTCGCCTTGAATCGGGCCACCGTCATCGCCCCACGATTACGGCGATTCTTACCAACCTCGCCCTCCATCAACTCCCGCACCTGATCGTGACTCAGCTGATAGATCTCGACCGGCTCATACTCCTCATCCATCAGCACCAGTACCACCAGATCCCACGACTGCCCCACCCGCAACTGACCAACTCGAGGCTTGGACTTTTGTCCATCAAACTGTACCCGCCCCTTGATCTGCACCCGGTTTCCAGCACTATCGAGGGCATCATAGCCACCCCCTGCCTCTACCAGCGTCATCCCCAGTAGTGTCGCGACATCGTGACGAGCGATCTCCCCACTGAGCGGCAGAGTCTTGCCTGTCATGCGGTGAAAATCGGAGGCCAGCTTGCGAGCCTCACTCATCAACTTGTTAAAGGAGTACACCGACATCGTTCTCTCCTGTCTCTACCCTGTCCTCAAACCCCGCCATAGGCATCATTGATCTGTTTGACCTGTTTCATTCTACCGAGGTGGCCCACCACCTCGTTTCGTGCCCCCTGAGCCAGATTCATCACCTTGAGATCCTGTCGCTGAATCTCTTCGATCGCATCTCGGGCCTGTGGCGGTAGGCTCTCCAACCGATCGGCGGCATAGTACTCTCGCAACAGCCGCCCCCGCCGTTGCTCCAGCGGCACCAACTGCTCCCATTCCCCACTACGCGCCAGATCGACCATCTCCGCCGTCATCTTCAACAGGGTATCGAGCTGATTCTCCACAACATCCACCCGCTACTGCCCGGCAACCGCCGCCTGGCGCAGTTCCTGACGGCTGGCATGGTGAAACTTGGACGGAATCTGATCCCACGCCTCCTTCACCTGTGCCAGTAGACTGGCACACTCATCCAGCATCTCAGCAGAGTTACGACTGTTGGCCAGCACCAGGCGTCGACCGATATAGTCATAAAGTGACCAGAGATTGGTTGCCAATTCACCGCCATCATCCATATTCAGACTGGCACGCAACGAGTCGACAATGGCGATCACCTGCCCAATCAACTCCCCCTTGGTGGCAATCTCCTTGCGCTCCATCGCCCCCTTGGCCTTGAAGATCCGACTGATCGCCCCCTCGAACATCATCTGTACCAGGCGGTGTGGACTGGCTTCGGTCACCTGGCTCTGGACCCCGATCTGCTGATACTGGTTCAACCCACGCTTGGCTCGCATTCCCATTACTGGCTCTCCTTATTATTGTTATCGATTCGAATTACCCGCACCGTCACCGGCACTACCCACAGATTCACTGATTCCATCTAACGCCTCCCCGATTAGTCGTTGCCGCCATTGAGTGATTTGAATGTTTGAGTCAGGAAATTTCCGGTCGACTGCATCTGCCCCATCAGGGCATTGAGGGCATTGAACTGCTGCCGCCAACGCGCCTCCATCTTGACCAGCCGCTCATCGAGCTTGGTACGCTGGTCATCGATATCCTCCAACCGATCATTGAGCCCATTGATTCTGAGGTCGAGCGCTTCCCCCTTCTTGAGGACACGATCCATGATATCGTCGAGCTGAGCGGCAAACCCCTTGGTGTAGTGGACTTGGCCACGATCTCCGGTGGTGGTCCCCCGGACATCGATCACCAACCCCTTCGAGTCTCCGGTGAGGCTACGGAGATGATACTGATCCTCGGCAACCGCCGGCTGACCATTGATGGTCCCCTCAAGCACACTCTCCGGAATCCCATCCACCCCATCGGTCCAACTGGCACTATTGTCATTAAGCCCGAGGTCGTTATCGATACGACGGTCCCCATCGGTAATCCGCACCGTGCTATTGACCCCGGTGCTGTCAGAGGTAATCACCAGACGCGGGTTATTGCCGCTACGATCGACCGAGACCGCCACCGACTTCCCCGCCCCGGTAAAGGCGCCGTCGGCATTGATCTGACTCTGAATATGGGCCGCCAGGGACTCGGCATCGTTATAGGTTCCCTGATTGAGGTAAATGCGACCATCCCCCGAACCTGTACTCGAGACTCCATCGACGGTGATGTTGAACCAGTTGTTGTCACCATCGATCTCTATATCGCTGCCACTCAGATAGGAGTCATCATCCCCTCGGTAGTAACCACTGGTGCTGGGGGTTCCTGGCACATAGTTGGAGGTGATATTGACATCGTAACTACCCACCTTGGTGTCGTCGGTGGCACTGATAAAGCTGACGAGGGAGTCATCAGCGGCACCACCACGGGCAAACATCCGTGCCACAGTGTCATAGTCGCTGGTCAGTACACTATCCAGTTTTGCACTATCGACCTCCATCTTGCCATAACGGTCCTTGGAGACGCCGATATCACTCAAATACTGAAAATTGGCCGGCATCGACTCCAGCGCAGCCGAGACCCCCATCTTGACATCGGAGATGATCGAACGGACCAGCGACTCCCCTTGCAGCGCCCCAGCGGTCACCCCGTCATACTTGGCATACTCGTCAAAAACCGTCATCAACGCATTGTAGTCACCAACAAAATTATTAATGGCAGTCTTGGCCCCTTCGACATCACGTCCCACCGTAATGGTCTTGGCAGATCCGATAGAGGTGGCGTGAAGGTTGAGCGTCACCCCCTCGATCACATTGTTGAGTGTATTGGAAGAGCTTGAGACGGTAAGTCCATTGACCACTGCGGTTGCATCCGTTCCCGCCATACTCTGAGAGAGGTTCTTATTGGACTCACTGTAGACCAGATTGGAGAGCCCACTACTGTTGTTGTTATTGCCATCCCCGTCACCACTGACGGTAATGTTCATGGCATGGTTGGCCCCGGTCTCAGCCGAGGTAAGCACCAGACGATTACCACTACCATCGTTGATGATACTGGCCGTCACCTTACCCGATCCGGCCACCCCTTGCAGTGAGCTGTTGGAGCTATCGATCGCGATCGACAGCGCACTCACCTCGGAGTTTTCGGTAAAGCTGCTACTACTGTTCCAGGTTCCGAAGCTGATATTGATCGTACCGGTACCGACCGTATCGGCGGTATTCTCATAACTGGCCCCACTATAGAGGGAGTGAGCCTGTGCCAACGAGGTCACCTCAACCTGATAACTACCCGGTGAAGCCAAGGTACCGCTAGCGTTATCGGCGGTGGCGGTGATGGTCGATTCAGAGGAGCTACTGAAGGAGCGAGCCTGCATCTTCTGCAGATCATTGATCTCAGAGAGCAGATTCTGAAAACCGCTCATCGCCGTCCTGACCGCGGTAAAGGCATCCAGCTTGGCCTGGGTCGTCTCCTGCTGGCGATCCAACCGGGCCTCGACCGGAACACGCTCGGCCGATACCAACCCGTTCACCATGGTGTTGACATTGAACCCTTGCGCTCCCGCACCGATCACCGAGATCAGATCCGAGCCTAGATTTGCATCCGCCATCGTCTTTCCCTCATCCGCACTACCCGACGGGAGCACTAAAGCCCCAGCCACTCACTGGGCAGATATCATGCAGCTATCGTGCCGATATGCCCACCCGATCATGCCACCGTATTGGTGAAGACCCCTTGCGAAACCATACTACCACCACGCACCAGCGCCTCACGAAACTCATTCATCTGTAACGTAATCCGCTTCGCCAGTTCTAGCGTCTCATCTGACGGATACTGCCGAATCACTTTGCCATCATTGCGATCAAGAACAGAGACCACGGTACGATTACCCGCCTCTTCATTGATCTGTAGCCGAAGATCGGTCGCGGAGACCTTCAGATAGTTATTGATGGTATCAACCGCCCCGGAGAGGGCCTGAGAAGAGATCTCCTGCCGTTTAGCTTGTTCAGCAGCCCGCTCAACCTCCTTTTCAGCAACCTTCTCTTGCTTGGAGAAGGGCAAAACAGACTCCTTCGCCACAGACTCAGCGCTACGCGCCGCTCCGCCCACCTGAGCAGCCGTCACCTGAGGATCCAATGAAATTTCCATCATTCTACTCCTACCACTTGTCCTCTTTGCTCACCATGAATAGGCTTCACAATAAATAGGTTACAGAGTATTTACCAAATGTACAGCAGGTAAAAAAACTCTATCTCGTGTATGGTATCGGCGGATCGATCCAAAACTTTAGAAAAAAATCGCCGTAACTATTCAGGGGGGAAACACTCTACCCCTGCAGCAGAGACAACACATACTGCGGGGAAGTGTTGGCCTGAGTCAACACCGCCACCCCCGCCTGTTGGAGAATAGAGGTACGGGAAAGTTCAGCGGTCTCGGCAGCAAAATCGGCATCCCGCACCCGGGAGCGAGCCTCGGACATATTCAGAGAGAAGTTTTCCATGTTGGTGACACTATGTTCCAGACGATTCTGCTGCGCCCCGACCGTAGTCCGATGAGAGTTGACCTTTTCAATTGCACTATCGATATTGGTCAGGGTAAAGGCGCCCAGGGTCGTCGCCGAAGCCGCCCCGGTTTCCGCCGTAATAGAACCGGTAACCGTGGTGATTTCGGTAGCGCCTTGTAACGAAGAGACCCCGATATTCATCGTCACGTTATCGTAAAACCCTTTCTGGATCGTGAGATTTTCACTATCTCCACTGAGAATGTGGAGTCCATTGAAGGCGGTCGTCTCGATGGTGGCTCCAATCTCATCGGCCAGCTCCTCGAACTCGTAATCGAGATACCCCTTCTGGGTTGCCGTGGTGGTACCATTCTCATACTCCACCTTGAGGTCACGAATCTCTTGAAAAAGATCACTGATCTCCTGTAACGCACCATCGGCTGTCTGCAGCAGAGAGATCCCATCATTGGAGTTACGCACCGACTGGTCCGCGCCGTTAATCTGAGCGGTCATGGTCTCGGAGAGCGCCAGCCCTGCCGGGTCGTCCTTGGCGGAGTTGATCCGCAACCCGGTCGAGAGCCGCTCCATCGCCACCGACGCCGACTCCTGGGAACGGTTGAGCGAGAGCAGTGCCCGCTGAGCATCGATATTCGTATTGATTACCAGAGACATCCCATCTACCCCTCTCGCCAATCGTCAATGGCCGACGAACACCGAAAACGGATCATCGAACCGTGGATTGGCGGATAGATGAAGCTCTGAGCAGATATTTCGACTCACAATCTCGATCGGCCCGGATCGATCACCATTCACCGCCTCTACCCGTTAACTATAGACGATAAACAACGATCGCGCTACCTTCCGGGCAGACGATTGTTGACACCGGAGTAAACCCGCACTTATTCGCCGCATCCCGCAGGGGCGG
>CAYFOQ010000074.1:6504-11229 GCA_964344735.1 uncultured Piscirickettsiaceae bacterium | reverse complement strand
ACGTCCGAGAAGAGCCGGTACCCACCACATCTCCCACATAGGCCAGCGGGAACCCCTTCTGCTTCAATACCGCGATCATCGCCAGCGGATCATCGACAAAATCGGGTCGCGGAGCTTTCAACATCGCCTGGGCGTGGAGCGGTATATCGGGACGCGACCAGGCATCCTGGGCCGGTGAGAGATCATCGGTGTTGGTCTCTCCCGGAACCCGAAATACGGTAACCGTGATCTTCTCTGCCAGTGCCGGACGTGCGGTGAACCACTCTGCCGCCGCCCACGACTCCACCACTCGCCGTGCATGGGCGTTCCCCTGTTCCATCTTCCCCACCACGGCGGAGAAGGCGTCGAAGATCAACAGCGTGTGAGAGAGCGCGGTAGCCGCCGCCGCCGCCAGGATCTCATCACCATCGAGTGTCTCGATCAATGGCCCGACATTGTAGCCCCCCAGCATGGTCCCCAGTAGTTCCACTGCATGGAGCGGTGAGATCAATGGCACCTGACGTTCACCACGAACGATGGCGGCCAAAAACTCCGCCTTGACTCGAGCCGCCTCATCCACCCCGGCCGGCACTCGGTGGGTCAGTAACTGCAGCAGATCCTCCCCCTCCGGGTGGTCCTGCTGCAGCAGCGTGACCAGTTCGGTTACCGCCTCCGGCAGCAGCGGAAGGGGGGGGAGAGCGTCCTTGGCTCGCTCCGATTCCTGTTCACGATATTTTTTCAACATATTTTGTTCCCTTGTCTCTTATCGATCGTCACTTAATTCAGGGGGGACTGTAACCGATTCAGGGGGGCTTCCCTTACCACCCCCCTGAACAGCAGTTACAACTTTTCAACGACCCACTCATATTTCCAGTAACAGCCGTGCAGGATCCTCGACCAGCTCCTTGATGGTTTTGAGGAAGGTGACCGCCTGCTGGCCATCGATCATACGATGGTCATAGGAGAGTGCCAGATACATCATCGACCGGATCACGATCTGATCCTCCACCACCACCGGACGCTTCTCGATCGCATGGAGACCCAGGATTGCACTCTGCGGCGGGTTGAGAATCGGGGTTGAGAGCATCGAACCGAACACCCCGCCGTTGGTAATCGTGAACGTCCCCCCATTGAGTTCATCGAGCGTCAACTTCCCCTCTCGTGCCCGTTGGGCGTAGTGGACGATCTCTGATTCGATGGTGGCTAACCCCATCCGCTCGGTATTTCGCAAGATTGGCACCACCAGTCCCCGTTCCGATGAGACGGCGATACCGATATCACAGAACCCATGGTAGACCACCTCCTCCTCATCGATCGAGGCGTTGACCTCAGGAAACTGTTGTAGTGCCCGGGTGGCCGCCAGAACGAAGATCGACATGAAACCGAGACGCACCCCATGATGTTTTTCGAAGCGCTCCTTGTGGCGCCCTCGCAGCGCAATCATGGCACTCATGTCGACCTCGTTGAAGGTGGTCAACATCGCCGTACTCTGCTTTGCCTCCAGTAGGCGCTGGGCGATGGTACGACGCAATCGACTCATCGGTACTCGACGCTCCTGCCGGTCGCCAGCAACAACCTCCTCCTTCGATTCTGTTGTCACGGTGGAGACGGTGGGGGTTGGCGGGGGTGACTGCTGTTGCTGCAGTGCGGTAGAGACATCCCCCTTCAATATTCGTCCCTTCTTGCCACTTCCCGCCACCTGCTCCGCTCCCACCCCACTGCGTGCCATCATCTGACGCACCGCCGGGCTGGAGTGGCCGGTCGTGGTCGTTGGTGCGCTCACCGCGGTGGTTCCCCCACCCGGCTGCAGCAGAGCCAGCTGCTCTCCTGCCACCACCGTCGCGCCAACCGGCTGTTCGATCGCCACCACGACCCCGGACTCGGGGGCCAACACCTCCAGAACCACCTTATCGGTCTCGATCTCCGCCACCATCGCCCCCGACTCTACCGTCTCCCCGGGAGTGACATGCCACTCCACCACCGTCGCTTCGGTAATCGACTCCGGCAATACCGGAACCTGAATCGCTATCTCTGTTTTATCACTCAAGGGTGTTCTCCATAACCACTCATTCTGTAATCTGTTGGGCAGACTCGAGGAGTGCAGCATATCGCTTGACCACACGACCCTGCATCTCGTAGAGACGGCTGACGGTTCGGGTAAACTGATGCTGTAACCCCTCATCCTGATACCGCTGCATGATCTTCCCCATCGCCGAAACCACCAACTCGATCTGATGATCATAAAGTTCATCGACGAAGTGGAGAAAGCGCCAGGCGTAGGACTCTCGGGCGGCACTGTCGTAATCGATATTGGAGACGATCACCGCACTGAAAATCTGTGCCAGCTGAATGTAGTCTCGCGTTGCTCGTGGGTCACTGCAGAGCACCTCGAAATCAATCCAGACCACCCCCTCCGCCACCTGAATCACCGGCAGGGTGCGACGATTGATCTGCAACTCCTGACGGGACCACGGTGCACTGCGTGCCAGTGCCTGGAATAGTCGTTCCAGTCCCGGCTGTTCGATCTCCTGGGTCAGCTGCTCCGATGTCAGCGCACTATTGGCTCGGCGATAATCGACTCGACTCTCGAGCTCGACCACCTCGGTATAGCGTCCGATCAGTTCGATCGCAGGCAAAAAGAGTTCACGATGGAAGCCGTGACGGTAGAGCTGCTCCGGGGGGGTATTGGAGGTGGTAACCAACATCACCCGCTGACGAAAAAGCCCCTCTAACACCCCATAGAGCAACATGGCATCGGCGATCTCACTCACATGAAACTCATCGACACAGATCAACCGATAGCGGCCGGCCAAACGGGCGGCGATACGCTGCATCGGATTGACCTGGCGGTTCTGTTCAGCCAACTCACCATGGAGCATCTCGATGAATTCGTGGTAGTGAAAACGGACCTTGTGACTCTCCTGGACCTGTTGAAAAAAACGGTCCATCAACCAGGTTTTACCCACGCCCACCGCCCCCCAGAGAAAGACTCCACGACCTCTCCGACGACTGAAACAGCACCAGCCCCCGCCATCGATGCGATCGAGCGCAGACTGCAACACCTCGACCACCCGCTGCTGGGCTGGATCAGGACGCACCCTGCCCCCATCCAGCAGCTGCTGATAGTGAGACAACAGCCGTTTCTCTCCTCGGCTACGGATCGATGCCGCTTGCAGCAGTCGTTTCACGCCATCCGGCCACCAACGACGCTGTACCGATTCGATACCCCTTACCGCTCCCATCAACAGCTCCCTCCATGCTCCACCCCGAGGGCACAAGAGACCAGGTCCTGCTGTTGCTGGCGATGGATCTGATAGCTCCCCACGGCTGGAGCCGCCGAGGCCGGCCGGCCGACGTTGATCAGCGTACTCCCCTCCCGCAACAGGAGTTGTAACAGCGGCTGCACCATGAACCAGGCCCCCTGATTGAGTGGCTCCTCCTGACACCAGAGTAACTCCCGATAGCGGGGATAGCGCTCCAGCAATCGCTCCAGCTGGTAGTGTGGAAAGGGGTAGAGCTGCTCGATTCGAACAATGGCCACCCGGTTGAGTGAGTGGCGATGACGCTGCTCCAGCAGATCGTAGTAGACCTTGCCACTACAGAGGATGATACGATCGATCTGTTCCCGATCGACCCCCTCGGGATCATCCAACACCACCTCGAACCGCCCCTGCAGAATCTCTTCTACTGAACTGAGACAGCGAGGATGACGCAACAGGCTCTTGGGGGTCATGACCACCAGTGGTTTGCGATAGCGTCGCATCATCTGCCGCTGCAGCATATGAAAGACCTGGGCCGGGGTACTGGGAACGCAGACCTGGATATTCTCCTGAGCACAGAGTTGCAGGTAACGCTCCAACCGGGCCGAAGAGTGTTCCGGCCCTTGACCATCATAACCATGGGGCAGAAACATCACCAACCCACTGAGCCGTCCCCACTTCTGCTCTCCCGAGGTAATGAACTGATCGATCACCACCTGGGCACCATTGGCGAAATCACCGAACTGAGCCTCCCAGACCACCAGGGTATCCGCCTCGGTGGTGGCATAACCATATTCGAAGGCGAGTACCGCCTCCTCGGAAAGCAACGAATCGATGACATGAAAGGGGGGCTGATCAGTAGCGAGCCGCTGTAACGGCACGTAACGCTCCCCGCTCTCTTGATCATGGACCACCGCATGGCGATGAAAAAAGGTGCCGCGACCACAATCCTGCCCCGAAATACGAACCGCATAACCGCGATCGAGCAGTGCGGCGTAGGCCAGATTCTCGCAGTACCCCCAGTCCAGAGGATGGGAGCCGATCGACATCCGCAACCGGTCGGCATAGATCTTTGAAACTCGACCATTGGGTTGAAAGGAGTCCGGCAACAGCGCTACGGCACTCCCCAGCCGCTCCAGCTGTGACTGCTCCAGTGCGGTTACCAACTCCTGCTCCCAGCTTCCACCACGAAACTGACTCCAGTTGACCGGATGACGGCGCTCGATATCCTCTGGATCGAGTAGACTGGGGACGGTCGGTTCACCATCTTCGAGCCGATGCCGATAGCCCTGAATCATTCGCTCACACTCTTCGGCCTCGATTACACCGGCCTCGATCAAACGCTGGCAGTAGCGCTCACGGGTGGTCGGCAGGGCACGAATACGGCGATACATCAGCGGTTGGGTCGCGGCCGGTTCGTCGGCCTCGTTGTGTCCATGGCGACGGTAACAGACCAGATCGATCACCACATCCTCATGAAACGTTC
>CAYFOQ010000074.1:6125-6421 GCA_964344735.1 uncultured Piscirickettsiaceae bacterium | reverse complement strand
GAGCGCCACCCGAGTAACCAGGGCGACTGCCTCGGGATCATCACCATTGACGTGAAAGACCGGGGCCCCCACCATCCGAGCGACATCACTACAGTAGTGGGTGGAGCGGGCATCGATTTTGCTGCTGGTGGTAAAACCGATCTGATTGTTGATGATGATATGGAGGGTTCCATGGGTACGATAGCCCCGGGTCTCCGACATGTTGATGGTCTCCATGACCACCCCCTGCCCGGCGAATGCGGCATCCCCATGAATCACCACCGGCAAGACCTGATCTCCCCCCTGCCGTCGCCGAT
>CAYFOQ010000074.1:0-6115 GCA_964344735.1 uncultured Piscirickettsiaceae bacterium | reverse complement strand
CCTCCACCACCGGCCCGACAATTTCAAGGTGCGAGGGGTTGAAGGCGAGCGCCAGATGGATCGGGCCATGTGCAGTATTGCGGTCACAGGCAAACCCCAGGTGATACTTCACATCCCCGGTACGTCCCCCGTGGTCGACCGTCCCCTCGAATTCAGCAAAGAGGGAAGAGGGGGCCTTGCCCAGAATATTGACCAGCACGTTGAGTCGTCCCCGGTGAGCCATGCCAAACACGATCTCCTCCACGCCCGATCCGGCAGCGTGTTCGATCAATACATTGAGCATTGGAATCAGGCTCTCTCCCCCTTCTAGAGAAAACCGCTTTTGACCGACATACTTCTGATGCAGGTAGCGCTCCAGGGTCTCCGCTTCGGTCAACCCCAACAGTAACGCTCGGCGCTCGGCCACACTCAACTCTGGAGAACCACCGATACGCTCCAGCCGCTGCTGAATCCAGCGTTTGTTCTCGGTGCTGGTGATATGCATATACTGGGATCCGATCGACCCACAGTAGGTACGACGCAACAGCGCACGAATATCCTCCAGTCGCATCGGGTCACAGGGACCACAGAGCGAGCCGGTGTTATAGGCGTTCTCCAGATCGGCCTCACTAAAACCGTAGTGGGTCAGCTTCAGCTCATCGATCGACCGTTGTCGACTCAACCCCAGTGGGTCGATCTCGGCCTCGAGATGACCGAGAAAACGATGGGCGTTGATGTACTGCAACACCCGCACCTGTTTCTGGGCATCGACCAGGCGCTGCTCATCGCCACCGCTGTGGTGACGGTTCTGCGCCATGCGGCGAACAAAATCCTGCCGAACCGCTCCGTGCTCTTCGGCCCCAGGGCGCTCTTCTCGTGCCAACTGCTCAAAGTAGTGTCGTAGCTCGGCGGTAGGTTCCGCCTCTCCCCGTAGATAACGCTCATAGAGCAGCTCTAGATAGGCGCCATTATTGGCATCAAAGCTCTCTCTCTTCTCGCTGGACATGCTATTCTCTATCTACGTCTTTCGGACTCTCGATCGATGCTAGATAACCCCTCTAACAGAAGGAGGGGAAGAGCCCAATTTGTCGACAATCTACAACCAAATATCCCAGATTTTTTGACAATGTCAATAAGTAATGGGGTAATATCGGGACAGAAGGAGGAAATATGTCGACAATCAAGTGCATCACTACCCCACAAGGCACAATATACTGAGCCGATGCCACTCTCTCCCCATCTCACTATCTACCGTCCCAAACTCACCTCGGTGTTATCGGTGCTGCACCGAGCCACCGGAGCTGCAGTCACCCTTGCACTCTTACCGCTCTCACTCTGGCTACTGTTGGTGGCACTGGGGCCCGAACGCTACCAGCGATTCGAACCGCTGTTACACCACCCCCTCAGCCACCTGCTCCTCTTCTGTTGGAGCTGGGCCACAATTTACCACCTTGGCAACGGCATTCGCCATCTCTGCTGGGATCGTGGACTGGGACTGGAGCTGAAGATGATCTACCGTAGTGGAGCTGCGGTCGTGCTCTTTTCGCTACTGGCCACCCTGCTGCTGTGGGGGGTTGGCTGACCATGTCTGCCAGTCGAAAGTGGCGTTCTCAGCGACTTACTGCGATAGCACTGATTCCGCTGGTGCCATGGCTCCTGCTCGGTTTGGCTACTCTTCCCGATACCGGCTATGAGACGGTCCGGCACTGGCTGGCTCAACCCACCACAGGATTACCACTGGCCCTGCTACTGCTGATTGGAGGCCACCACGCCTTTCTCGGCGTAGAGGTGATTCTGGAGGACTATGTCGCTGACCCGCCCCGTGGTCCCATCCTGTTACTGCTCCGATCCATTCTGTTGATCGTAGTCACAATCGGTCTCGTTGCCCTACTGTCGATCTATCGAGGAGTCTGAACCGTGTCCCCCTATACGCTGGAACATCACTACTACGATGCCGTTGTGGTCGGCGCTGGTGGTGCAGGACTACGTGCCACCTTCGGACTCTCCGACAAAGGGTTATCCACCGCCTGTATTACCAAGATATTTCCAACCCGTAGCCACACCACCGCCGCCCAGGGGGGCATCTCTGCCGCCCTCGGCAATATGGGGGAGGACCATTGGCAGTGGCATATGTACGACACCGTCAAGGGAGCCGACTGGCTGGGAGACCAGGATGCCATCGAATATATGTGTCGCGAGGCGATTCCAGCGGTACTGGAACTGGAGCACCAGGGCGTCCCCTTCTCGCGCACACCGGAGGGACGAATCTATCAACGCCCTTTCGGTGGGATGACCACCAACTATGGTGAGGGAGTGGCAATACGCACCTGTGCCGCTGCCGACCGCACCGGCCACGCCATTCTTCACACCCTCTATCAGCAGTCGCTCAAACGTAACGCCCGTTTTTTTATTGAGCATTTCACCACCGACCTGATCATGAATGCGGAGGGGCGCTGTTGTGGCGTCATCGCCTGGGACCTCGGTAGCGGTACGCTGCGAATCTTCCATGCTCAACAGGTGATTCTGGCCACCGGTGGCTACGGTCGAACCTGGTTCTCTGCCACCTCTGCCCACACCTGTACCGGAGATGGTCACGGCATGGCAGCCCGGGCTGGCGTACCACTACAGGACATGGAGTTCACCCAGTTTCACCCAACTGGGATCTATGGAGCCGGCTGTCTCATTACCGAAGGGGTTCGAGGTGAGGGTGGATACCTTACCAATGCCGAGGGAGAGCGGTTCATGGAGCGTTATGCCCCAGCCGCCCGTGACCTCGCCTCGCGTGATGTGGTGAGTCGGGCAATGACCATCGAAATCAACGAAGGGCGTGGGGTTGGCAGGGATCAGGACCATATCCACCTTCATCTGGAGCACCTGGGTGAACGGTTGATTCAGGAGCGCCTACCGGGAATCGCCGAAAGTGCCCGCATCTTTGCTGGAGTAGATGTCACCCGGGACCCGATTCCGGTACTGCCCACCGTACACTACAACATGGGGGGAATTCCTACGAATCTACATGGGGAGGTAGTGACCCTGGGGGCGGATGGCAATCCGGACACGGTAATTCCAGGACTGATGGCGATTGGTGAGTGTGCCTGTGTCTCGGTCCACGGTGCCAACCGTCTCGGCTCCAACTCCCTGCTGGACATCATCGTGTTCGGTCGGGCTGCCGCCAACCGCTGTGCGGACAGGCTCACCCCCGGCGCTCCCTCCCCCGATATCGACTCCAATCAACTGGATCCACTGCTGCAACGGTTTGATCATATTCGTCATGCTCAGGGCTCCACGCCCACGGCCACCCTCCGAGAACAGATGCAACGTACCATGCAGCGCCACGCCGCCGTCTTTCGCAACGATACGGTGATGCGCGAGGGAATCGATAAGGTGAGTGAGACCCGTGCCCGTTTTTCCGACCTCGCCGTTACTGACCGCTCACTGGTCTGGAACTCTGACCTCATGGAGTCATTGGAGCTAGAGAATATGTTGCAATGCGCCCAGGCCTCTCTCCACACCGCACACCACCGCACAGAAAGCCGGGGGGCCCATGCTCGCGAGGACTATCCCAAACGGGACGATGAAGAGTGGATGAAACACTCGCTCTGCTGGGTTTCCACAACGGGCGATATCCGGATCGACAGTCGACCGGTACACACCTACACCCTGACCGATGAGGTGGAGTACATTCCCCCGAAGGAGCGTATCTACTGATGGCCCAGTTTCGCCTTCCCCCAGACTCCCAAATCGAACCCGGCAGAGAGTGGCCCGCCCCAATGGATGCCACCCACACTCAGCAGTTCCGCATCTATCGTCACAACCCCGATGACGACAACCGTCCACGTTGGGACCGTTACACCCTCGATGCCGACCGCTGTGGTCACATGGTGCTGGATGCCCTGATCCAGATCAAGAACGAAATCGACCCGACACTCACCTTTCGTCGCTCTTGTCGTGAGGGAATCTGTGGCTCCTGTGCAATGAATATCGGAGGGACCAACACCCTCGCCTGTACCTGCGAGATTGCCCGTTTCAACGGCAAAGAGATCACCATCATCCCACTACCCCACATGGCGGTAGTCAAAGATCTGGTTCCCGACCTGACCCACTTCTACCAACAGTACGCCACCATCAAACCCTGGATCGAACCCATAGAGCTGCCCGCCGATGGCCGTGAACAGATCCAGAGCCCAGAACAGCGCAAGGTACTGGATGGCCTCTACGAGTGTATTCTCTGCGCCAGCTGCTCTACCTCCTGTCCCAGCTATTGGTGGAATGGAGACCGCTTTCTGGGGCCAGCCACGTTGCTACAGGCGTGTCGTTGGATCGTTGATAGCCGCGATAGTCATACCGATGAGCGGCTCGAACAGCTCGATGATGCCTTCACGCTCTACCGTTGCCATACCATTCTCAACTGTACCAACACCTGCCCCAAAGGACTCAATCCGGGAGCGGCCATCGCTCGTATCAAACGCGACCTTGGTCGCCGATGAACCGTTCCCACGCTCGACTCCAGATCCGTTGCCGCCGGGGCATGCGGGAGTTGGAACTGTTACTGCAACACTATCTCTTCAACCACTACAGTCACGCTCCCGCTAGAGAAAAACGCCAATTCGAGAACCTGCTGGAGCTCCCCGATCCAGAGCTATACCAATCTCTACTACAGGAGCACGACAGTCTCAATCCGGTAGCATCATTGGTAGAAAAAAGGGCAAACAGATAATGGTTATCGCACAATCGATAACTGCTCTCCCTCCACCAAGGGGACTCGCGATATCTGAAACCCCAATGCGATCAAAATCGACGCTGCGGCAGAGAGGGCAAGCAAATGAATGCTATCCCCGTGACAACGCTCTTCCCCTGCCAGCGCAGAGAATAGTGAAGTGCACTGGATCTGCACGGTCCAGGGCGCTTCATACTGCAAGGTTGCGGGCAATAATGGTCCGATCGCATCCAGTGTCTGAATTGCCAGATTGCAATCAAACTGCTGGTAATCCCCCGTCCCAGCCCGATAGCCGCTGCAGTGCGGTATACCATTCGTGGGGCGAACAGTGCTCGAGTGCGATCTTCAGCTCTCCTCGCTCTGCCCGAGCCCACTGCGGCAAAAGAAAGAGCAGTGCCTGCAGTTTTCTCAAAGAGTGTGATGAAATAGCGATCAGCTCAGGAGATTGAGCCTCCTCAGGGCTACGCTCCAGCAGCCCCAGATAAAGTTGCAGTACATTGAGTGGCTGCTTCAAGTCATGGGCCGAACGGGCCAGCAGTTGCTGAAGTGGCCCGGTCGGTAGTAGCAAAGGGGGGGCGTCACTCATATTGACGTAGAATCCGTGCCGCCTCGGTACGACTCTTGACCTGCAGATTGCGCAGTATGTTATGGATATGTTGACTGATCGTCCCCTCAGCAACCTGAAGATGTGCGGCGATCTCGCGGTTACCCATGCCATCATTGACCAGATGGAGCACCTCCAGTTGTCTCTGTGTCAGCTGATCGATCGGGCTCCCTTCGGTCTCATTCATGTCAGGAAAACAGTCGTTGCCGGAGAGCACGTTTTGCAGTGCCTCACTCATCTCCCGATGGGAAAGCGACTTGAGAATATAGCCGTGACAGCCGGCATTGCGGGCGGTACGGATATCGACTCGGGACTCGGAGCTGGTGACCAGCACAACGGATAGATCGGGAAAGTCATGAATAATTCGATAGACGCCATCAAACCCCTCCATGTCCGGCATCCGCAGGTCGAGTAGTAGCAGATCAACCCGATTCTGTTGCAGTGACCGTAGTACCGAGGCAAGATCTTTAGCCTCATAAACCTGTTCCACCACCGGATACTCCTGTAGCATCATTCGGATGCCCTGGATGTAGAGGTGGTGATCGTCAGCGATCAGGATATCCAAGGCACTCCTCCTGCCACGGCTGATTGTTGAGGTCTCTAGCGGTAATCACCCTCTTTCCGAGAGGCGCTACAGCAGTAACTGTTCAGCTCACCCCTGAAATCCGTCATTTCGGCGTTCGAAAATGGTCATTTACACCTGTGACACTACGAGCAGTGCTCGCGGTCATCTAGTGATAAACTCACATTTTCTGCCTTGAACTGACGAATTTCAGGGGCAATCTGAATCAGTTACAGACCTTCTGAATAGTTAC
>CAYFOQ010000073.1:9894-11331 GCA_964344735.1 uncultured Piscirickettsiaceae bacterium | reverse complement strand
GTCAGTGGGGTCAAGGCGCTGGGGATGGAGACCTGCATGACGCTGGGGATGTTGAGTCGGGAGCAGGCGGATAAGCTGAAGCGGGCCGGGCTCGATTATTACAATCACAATCTCGATACCTCGGAGTCCTACTACCGTGAGGTGGTCACCACCCGTAGCTATCAGGATCGGCTCGATACGCTGGCGCATGTCCGGGAGGTTGGGCTCAATGTCTGTAGTGGTGGTATTGTCGGTATGGGAGAGTCTCGTCAGGATCGGGCCGGGTTGCTGGCGACCCTGGCCAATCTACCGCAACACCCCGACAGCGTACCGATCAACCGTCTGGTTCGGGTGGCGGGGACCCCGTTGGATGAGATGGAGAATCTGGAAGAGCTCGACCCGTTGGAGTTCGTCCGCACGATCGCAGTGGCTCGCATCTTGATGCCACGCTCCTGGGTCCGTCTTTCAGCCGGTCGTGAGTCGATGGAGGAGCCACTGCAGGCGCTCTGTTTTGCCGCCGGGGCCAACTCCATCTTCTCCGGTGAGCGGCTGCTCACCACCCCCAATCGTGGCGAGTCGGCGGATCTCTCTCTCTTCTCACGCCTGGGATTGCAAGCGGTAGCGGGTGATGAGGTGGTATTGGGGGGGTGAGACGGTTACGATTCAAGGAGTACCAAAACTTTTGCAACGACTCATAAGTAAGTAGAGGTGATGTCCATGTCTGAACCCTCCCTGGCGGTAGCCCTCTGTGGGATCCCCCTGCAGACCCCGATCGTACTGCTCTCGGGCTGTGTCGGCTTTGGTGAAGAGTATACCCGGATCGAAGGGTACTCCAATCATGAGGTCGGAGCGATCTGTCTCAAGGGGACTACGCTGGAACCTCGTCTCGGAAATACCCCTCACCGGGTCATCGAGACTCCGGCCGGAATGATCAACTCCATTGGTCTGCAGAATCCGGGGGCACGAGCGGTGATCGAACAGATCCTGCCGACGCTGCCGTTGGAGGAGACCCGCTATATCGCCAATATCTCGGGCTCCAGTGTGGAGGAGTATGGTGAGGTGGCGGCACTCTTCGACCAATCCCCGATCGATGCCATCGAGATCAATATCTCCTGCCCCAATGTCAAGGAGGGGGGGGCAGTTTTTGGTAACGATCCCGATGTTTCGGCTCGGGTGGTGGAGGTTTGTCGCAAGGCCACCACCAAACCATTGATCACCAAACTCTCTCCCAATCAGACCGATATTGCCGAGAATGCCCGGCGCTGTATCGAGGCCGGTAGTGATGGCTTCGCGGTGATCAATACACTGATGGGGATGGCGGTCGATATTCATCGTCGTCATCCGATCATCGGTAACAATCAGGGGGGATTATCGGGGCCGGCAATCAAGCCGGTGGCACTGCTCAAGGTTCATCAGGTCCATCAGGTCTGTAAGGCCCACAATATTCCCATCATCGGA
>CAYFOQ010000073.1:0-9884 GCA_964344735.1 uncultured Piscirickettsiaceae bacterium | reverse complement strand
ATCACCACGGCAGAGGATGCCCTCGAGTTCATCATCGCCGGGGCGACCGCGGTCGGGCTCGGGACGGCGCTGTTTCGTGACCCTCTGCTCTGCGGCAAGATCAATCGCGGGATCCGCGACTACATGTCTCGCTACGATCTTACCGAACTGCACTCATTGATCGGAAGTCTGGAGCTCAACCAGCCGGCTGCGGCCACCCCCGGTTGTGGTAGTGGCGGGTGTAGCCCCCCGCCCTAGCAGCGGCGCGTTACAACACCCCGATGGCGTAGTCGGAGAGCCGTGAGCGTTCACCCAGCTTGAGCGTGACGTGACCGCTGTGGGCCCAGTTTTTGAATCGATCCACCGCGTAGGTGAGCCCGGAGCTGGTTTCGGTGAGATAGATGGTATCGATCTGGGCGAGGTTACCGATACAGACGATTTTGGTCCCGGGTCCGGCCCGGGTCACCAGTGCCTTGATCTGCTTCGAGGTGAGGTTCTGGGCCTCATCGATGATGAGGTAGCGACCGACAAAGGTGCGTCCGCGCATAAAGTTCATCGAACGGATCTTGATGCGGTGGTTGAGCAGCTCCTGCGTGGCCTCACGCTCGAAAGTACTTTTGCGGTCTCCTCCCGTCAGCACCTCGAGGTTGTCCATCAGTGCCCCCATCCATGGTGCCATCTTCTCCTCTTCGGTGCCGGGGAGAAAGCCGATATCCTCTCCCAGAGGAATGGTGACCCGGGTCATGACGATCTCGTTGTAGAGCTTTTTCTCCAGAGTCTGCTCCAGTCCGGCGGCTAGTGTCAGCAGCGTTTTCCCGGTACCGGCAGGACCGAGCAGGGTGACGAAGTCGAACTGTGGATCCATCAGTAGATTGAGGGCATAGTTCTGTTCCCGGTTGCGGGCCTGAATACCCCATACCGAGTGCTGTTCAGAGTCGAAGTTGCGAACTCGCTCCAGTACCGCCTGCTGTCCCTGGATCTTACGAACCACATAGTCGTTGTGGGGGTTGTCGGGATCGGCGAGAAACTCGCCCGGTAGCCACTGCTCCACTGCCTCTCCCTCGACCTGATAGAGCGAGTGGCCCTCCTCCTGCCAGGTGCGCAGGTCCTGTCCTACCTCCACCCAGAAGTCGGGGTGCACCTCGTGATAGCCGGTCTGTAGCAGATCGACATCATCCAGGACCTTGTCATTGCGGTAGTCTTCGCTCTGGATTCCGAGTATCGAGGCCTTGATCCGCAGGTTGATATCTCGGGTCACCAGGCGGACATCGGTTACCTGCTCCTGCAGTGCCAGTACCGTTGCCAGAATGCTGTTATCGGCGGTATGACCGGGAAGGCTGTCGGGGAGTTCGACCGAATCGATCGAGGTCTGAAAGAATAGACGCCCCGCCGCCGTGGTGATGCCGTCGAGTAGTTCCGGTGGGGTGAGCGGGACGCCGGCGGTAATCTCATCCAGTTGGTGACTCTTGAGTAGCTCATCGATAAAGCGAGTCACCTGACGAACGTTACGAGAAATTTCGGTTCGCCCCTTCTTGCCGTTGTCGAGCTCCTCCAGTACGACCATGGGCAGAAAGACATTGTGTTCCTGAAAACGGAACAGCGCCGTTGGGTCGTGCATCAGGATGTTGGTGTCGAGAACGAAGAGACGGATAGCGGGGTCGAACTGGTTGACCATGGGGCGGTGCTCACATTGAATTGTCGAGACTGTGGTGGAGTGGGAGAGATGATACCTGTTGGCTGCCAAAAAAAGTAACCATTGATTCAGTCCAAAATCTGCTCAACGCACCAACTGTCGGTCTCCTGCCATAGTGTGTACACTTCACGCTATGAATGGAGATCAACGGGAACCACGCTGGGTCGAGGCTCGACGGCTGTCACTGCTGCACCCCGACGGAATGGTGCGTCGAGATCTGACGGATCCCCAATCACTGACCCGAAAAATGGTGCGGGGGTGTCCAGGGCGGTTCAGTGTGGAGCGGATCCAACAACGGTTCTCCCGCCATCGGCAGGGTGAACGAACCGTGCTGCAAATGAAACTGGGAGTGTGGGGCAATGTTCGGACCGTCTGGTTGCGTTGTGATGGCGAGGCCCGGGTCTACGCCCGAACGGTCATCCCGGTGCAGGCGGTACGGCGGCGACTGTTACGTCTCACTCGTCTCGGTAACCGTTCATTAGGGGCGGTGTTACACGGGACTCGCTCATCGCGGCGTGAACGGGTGGAGTTCGCCCGTCTCGATGCCCGCCATACCCTCTACCACGAGGCCACCGCCGGGATCGTGAAACCACCATCACAGCTCTGGGGACGGCGTACTCTCTATCGGTTTCACCGAGCGCCGGTGTTGGTACATGAACTTTTTCTTACGAGGTTGCCATGGACTTTCCGATCGAGGTGATCCTGCCACCGATCGTGCTGGTGGGGGTCTGGCTCTACTGGAAGATGGAGAACGGTCGGCGCAAGGCGGCCTCACTCAAGGGGCGCAAGGGGGTGATGGAGCGGGAGGATATGCAGGAGATGCTCTCCCTGGAGGGGAAAAAGCTGGTGCGTAAGGAGAGCGAGTGTGATGCTGGTGGACGGCAGGGGCCTCCGTTGCGGGATTGGATGCCTTGATTTGGTGAGTTTTCTTGCCCTTACCCTCTCCCTCTGGGAGAGGGTTGGGGTGAGGGGGCTGAATCGTTGCATTCAAAATTGGTTTATTCCGAATCGCCGTAGTTTTGGGTGTAGACCCGACGACTATCGGCCGCCATCTGCTCCATTCCCATCGCCTCATAGGCGGTGATCAGTAGCTGTAGCGCCTCCTCTACTGCCGGTGTCTTCTGGAAGTTTTCGATCAGATAGTTGGCTCGCTTGACTGCGGCGACCCAGGCCTCGCGCTCGAGGTAGAAACGGGCAACATGGAGCTCATGCTCGGCCAGCTTGTTCCGGGTGAAGACCATGCGCTTGCGAGCATCCTCGGCATATTTGCTCTCGGGGAACTCTTTTACCAGGGTCGAGAAGTAGAAAAATGCCTCTCGCAGGGCCTTGGGGTCGCGCATGCCGGGGTCGGTGGGGAGGTAACGACTGATCATGGTCTCGCCGGCGTTGTAGTTGACCAGTCCTCGCATGTAGTAGACGTAATCGACATTGGGGTGACGCGGATGCTGTTTGATGAAGCGGTCGGCGGCGGCGATGGCCGACTCGGTTTCGTTCCACTTATAGTAGGTGTAGATCACCTCGATCTGGGCCTGCAGGGCGTGTTTGTCGTAGGGGAAACGGGCCTGTAGTTTCTCGAAGTAGTCGATCGCCTTCTCGTAGTCCGATTCCAGCATCGCCTCGTGGGCCTCGAAATAGAATCGTCCTGCACTCCAATCCTGGGTGATATCGATCTGATCCGGGAGCAAGGAGCAGCCGGAGGTGAGTGTGAGGATGGAAACCAGCAGCAGGATGGGAGAGAATGAGGACTTCATGGTGTCGACTGGATGAGGATGGTAATCCCGGAAGGGTAGCGAAAAGGGTATGGAACCGCAACTGAGAGAAGAGAGTGAGGTGGTGCCGGAGGCGTTGGCCGGAAAACGTTTCGACCAGGCGTTGGTGGTGCTCTTTCCCGACTTTTCTCGTAGTCGGCTGCAGTCCTGGATTCGTTCTGGGGCGATCCAGATCGAGGGTGAACAGCGGCGACCGCGGGATGCGGTTGCGGCTGGAGAACGGGTAACGCTGCGGCTGGAGGAGCAGCCCGAGGTGAGTTGGGAGGCAGAATCGATTCCGTTGCAGATTCTCTATGAGGATGATGAGTTGATCTTCATCGATAAACCGGCTGGACTGGTGGTCCATCCGGCAGCAGGAAACTGGAGCGGGACACTGGTCAATGCCCTGTTACACCACCATCCCGCACTGCAGGGGGTGCCCCGAGCCGGGGTGGTCCATCGGCTCGACAAGATGACCACCGGGGTGCTGGTGGTGGCCAAGAGTCTTACTACCCATGCCGCACTGGTGCGACAGTTGCAGCAGCGGGCGATGGCACGAGAGTACCAGGCGGTCACCACCGGGGTGATGACGGCCGGGGGGACGGTCGATGCCCCGATCGGGCGCCATCGGATCGACCGTAAACGGATGGCGGTGGTGGCGGGGGGAAAACCGGCGGTGACCCATTACCGGGTGGTTGAGCGTTTTCGTGCCCATACCCACATCCGACTGCAACTGGAGACCGGGCGAACCCACCAGATTCGAGTTCACATGGAGCACTGTCGTTTCGCCCTGCTGGGGGATCCCCTCTACGGCCACCGTCTGCGTATCCCCAAAGGGAGTTCGGACTCACTGGTGCAGACCCTGCGGAGTTTTCGTCGTCAGGCTCTCCATGCGGCCCGTCTCGGTCTGACCCATCCCGTCAGTGGGGAGTGGATCGAGCAGGAGTCACCGTTGCCTGCCGATATGGTGCAGTTACTTGAACAGCTGCGGCTCGATCGGGAGCAATCACATGGCTGACCCGCTACTCTCCGGTTTTTCTGCAACCTGGCCAGCTCCCCCGGTGATCCGCACCTGGATCACGCAGCGTACTGCTGATAGCCCTTCATCACGCTATGGAGAGGGCAACCTGGCGCTCCATGTCGGAGAGGATCCAGCGGTGGTGTTGGCGCGGCGGCGTGCACTGGTGTCCGCGTTGGGGCTCTCCCGTCCCCCACAGTGGCTCAATCAGATTCATGGCAGCGACCTGATCGAGTTTCCGTTTGCAGCGGCAGAACAGCCGCTGGCGGATGGCTGTTGGAGTTGTCAATCCGATACCCCCTGTGCCGTTCTGACCGCCGATTGTCTCCCGCTGCTGCTCACCAACCGTGCCGGAGACCGGGTCGCGGCACTCCATGTCGGTTGGCGTGGACTGGTGGCCGGGGTGGTGGAGCGCGGCGTGGAACTTTTTCCTGACCCGCAAGAGGCACTGTTGTCCTGGATTGGTCCGGCCATCGGCCAGCCTTCCTACGAGGTGGGAGCGGAGGTGAGAGGACGATTCTGTGATCAGGATCCGGCCGCTGCGGAGTTGTTTCGACCCTCATCGGAGGGGGGCTGGTTGGCCTCAATGGAGGGGTTGGTCCGGTTACGGCTGCAGCGGTTGGGGGTGGCGTCGGTTCACGGTGGAGGATGGGACACCTATCGTGATAAGCACTTCTACTCTTATCGTCGACAGCAGGTGACCGGAAGATTTGCTACACTGATCTGGATCGATTCAGGAGGGGTGAGATGAAGCAGTGGTACATGATCTCGTTGGTGGGGCGTGATCGCTCCGGAATTGTTGCCGCGGTCACCCGGGCGCTGTTTGAGGCTGGAGCGACGTTGGGGGAGACCACCATGGCGCGACTGGGGTGTAAC
The DNA here is from genome assembly GCA_964344735.1 of uncultured Piscirickettsiaceae bacterium. Lineage (GTDB taxonomy): Bacteria > Pseudomonadota > Gammaproteobacteria > Thiopontia. Next base: position 4,570 of record CAYFOQ010000073.1, on the reverse strand, counting down.
TTCACCATTATGATGATGGTGGAGGCCGAGGTGGCGCGAGAGGTGCTGCAGCAGGCCCTCGCCACGGTAGCTGCAGAGCTGGGGCTCCATCTCCATATCGACACCATCGATCCCGGTTTGCATCAGCATCAGATCCCTGACCTGCGGGTGGTGGTGCATGGAGCCGATCGACCCGGGATCGTGGCTCAGGTAACGACCGCGCTGGCCGACTCCGGTTTCACCATCACCGATCTCGACTCTCAGGTGGGCGGGTCGGCCGAGCAGCCGATCTATATTCTGCTGATCGAAGGGGTTTCAGAGGCGGGAGAGGAACCGGTGACCCGGGCCTTGGCGCCACTGGCAGAGACCATTCAGTTTCGGGTCGAAGAGATCGATACCCTGATCGGATAATGGATATCATCACCTATCCCGATTCGCAACTGAAACAGGTTGCGGAGCCGGTTACCCGGTTCGATGACGATCTGCGTGACTGGATCGCTGAGCTCGAGGCCTATATGCGTACGCAGCCCGGTGGTATCGGTATTGCCGCGCCACAGGTGGGACGGTCGATCCGTCTGGTGATCGTCGATCTGACTGGAATGACCCGAGGCAAGCGTAAAAAACCGGTCCCCAACCAGGGGCGACTGATCCTCATTAACCCCGAGATTACCGAGAGGGAGGGGTTCGAGCTAGGGCGGGAGGGGTGCATGTCGGTTCCTGATTACACCGGAAATGTGATCCGGGCCAGTCGGATCGCCTTCACCGCACAGGACGAGTGGGGTCAATCACACGACTACCAGAGTGAGGGGTTCGAAGCTCGGGCGATCCAGCATGAGGTGGATCATCTGGACGGAATGCTCTTTATCGATCGGGTGGTGAGCCGTCGTACCGATCTTTTTCGTCGCCAGCAGCGAGGGGGATAGGCGAGGGCGGTTACTCCAAGACGACCCGCAAAGAGAGATCGATGGCGTGGATATGCTTGGTGAGGGCACCAAGCGAGATGGTGTCGACGCCGGTGGCGGCAATTGCCTGAAGCTGCTCCGGGGGGACACTACCGGAGACCTCCAGTGCAGCCCGCCCTGCCGTGGTCTCTACTGCAGTGGCGATCTGTGGCAGGGTGAAGTTGTCGAGCATGATGGTATCGGCCCCCGCCGCCAGTGCCTGCTGCAACTCCTCCAGGTTTTCGACCTCAACCTCGACCGACCGTCCCGGGGCGATCGCGTGAGCCCGCTCTACGGCCGTAGCAATGGAGCCGGTGGCTGCAATGTGATTCTCCTTGATGAGAAAGGCGTCGTAGAGCCCCATACGGTGGTTGTGGCCACCACCACAGCGTACGGCATACTTCTGTGCCATTCGTAGCCCGGGTAGGGTCTTGCGGGTGTCCAGCAGGGTGGTTTTGGGGTGGTCTTGCAACCGTCTTACCAGATTGCGGGTGGTTGTAGCGACACCGGATAGCGTCTGGAGAAAGTTGATGGCGCTCCGTTCCGCACTCAGTATTGGACGTGCCTGGCCTCGCAGTGTGAGTAGCGGTTGTTCGGTCTCGATCCAATCCCCGTCGTTGAAATGCCACTGCAGCTCCAGTGTCGGGTCGAGGCGGTGGAAACAGGCCGTGGCCCAGGCGCTACCACAGAGCACCAGTGGTTCACGGTTGATCAGTGTGGCCCGGGCAGTGGTCTCGGGGTCGATCAGTTGCGCGGTCAAGTCACCGTCACCGATATCCTCCTCCAGGGCAACGGTAACGTTGTTTTCGATGATGGCGCTATCGGGAGTCGTCATGGCCCAGCTCATTCGGTGAAATCTGTCTGCTTTCGATCAGCCGTCTAGCATACCCCATCAGAGACTCCATGCCCTCCCTTTCTGCCACCTGTCGGATCTTCGCGCTGCTGCCGCTACGACCAATCTGGTCGCGTATGGCCGGGGTCACTGCCATCAGTTCGTAAAGTGGCAGTCGGCCATGAAAGCCGCTGCCACCACAGTGAGGGCAAGTGGGTGATGGCCCTTCCGGGGTTGTGGTGCAGTGGAGACAGTTGCGACGGACCAATCGCTGGGAGAGTACCCCAATCAGGGTGTCCTTGAGGGTATAGGGCTCCATTCCCATCTCCAGGAGTCGGCTGATGGTGGCTGGAGCATCGTTGGTGTGGAGTGTGCTCAGGACCAGGTGGCCGGTATAGGCGCTCTGTAGTGCAATTTTTGCGGTCTCCTCATCGCGAATCTCTCCGATCAGTATGACATCAGGGTCGTGACGGAGGAGATGGCGCAGGGTGCGGGCGAAGGTGTTGCCGGTCTGTTCGTTGATCTCTACCTGACGGACCTGATCGATGCGGTACTCCACCGGGTCTTCCAGGCTGATGATGTTGACTCCACGCTCTCGCAACACCTGCATGGCGGCATAGAGGGTGGTCGATTTTCCGGAGCCGGTGGGGCCGGTGACCAGCAGCAGACCATGGTCACGTTGCAGCATCATCCGGAACCGTTGCTCATCATCGGGGGCGAGACCGATCTCGGTGAGCGTGCGGAGTCCACGACTGGGATCGAGCACTCGGATGACCACACTCTCTCCCTCCAGGACCGGCATGGTGGAGATTCGCAGATCGACCGGACGGCCATCGATCTGGTGGTGGCAGGCGCCATCCTGAGGATGACGATGGCTGGCGATATCCATCTCTCCCAATAGTTTGATCCGGCTGACAATGGCTGGATAGTGTGCTTCCGGGTAGTGGGCAAAGTGTACCTTCTTGCCATCGATTCGGAAGGTGACCTCGGCCTGGCGGGGCTGGGGGCGAAGATGGATATCGGAGGCCCGTTGCCGTACTGCGGCGGTGAAGAGGGCGTCGACCTGTTCGATGATCTGGTGCTCAGTGGTCGGGGGAGGGGGAGTAGTAGAGAGCTGCAGTTGATGTCGGCTTCCGCCAGGGAGTAACAGGTGGAGGGGGGCATTGGGCTGTTGTAGTTGAATCAGATGGTCCCCGTGATCATCCTGGTAGTGGCCGTGGGCGATACCGGAGAGTTGATCTCCTCCTGCAAACTGGATCTCGAATGGAAGCGGGGAGTTGGCTGTGGTATCTGGCGTCTGGTGGTAGTAGAGGTGGCTGATTCGCTGCAGTTGGATTGTGGCCACTCTCTCCTGTTGTTGTCGACGGTAGTAGAGCAGCTGCTGTTGCAGATCGATTCGAACCAGGATGCCGAGATGGAGCGTGTCGTCGATGAGATGGCAGTAGCAGGGGAGATCAATCATGGTAATACCAACGGCGTCGTTTCACGGTACCATCGGTGTTGATGGTGAAGTGGGCGGTGAGGGTGCTCTCACTGGCCGTAGTGCCATGAATGGCGTGACTGTTGAGGAGAATATCTTCCCCCTGCCGGGTGTAGTCGATCTGGTAGTCCACCCCTCCCCACTCACCCTGTAGTGCCGGGGAGTCTCCCCGAGCCAGGGCACGGACCACTTGCAGCAATCCGGCGCGGGCGGCGTGGTGGCTCTGGCTGCTGTAGCGGTAGTGAGCGGCCATCTGCTGTTCCACGATCGCCGCATTCATCATTCCACCTCCCAGCAGGCTCATCAGTGTGAGCAGCAGCAGCGAGAAGAGTAGGGTGCTACCCCGTTGTTCATTACCCGGATAGCAGTAGATCCGGTTCTCGACGGGGCGTAATATGGGGGGGGTGGTCATCGATGGCGGCTCCGGTGAAGGTGCCGTGAGCCGCAGGCTATCTCTCCAAAAAGACCTGGCGGTTGCGCCCCTCCTCCTTGGCCTGATAGAGGGCGGTGTCACAGCGTTCGATCAACTCATCGATGCTCTGATCGTCGACACTACAGAGGGCCGATCCGACACTGGTGGTGACGGTGATTCGTTCTCCATGCTGGTCGATCAGAAAGGGGTTCTGCTCCATCGCTTGGCGAATCTTCTCTCCCACCGTCCTCACCCCATCCTCACCGGTATTGGGGAGCACCACCATGAACTCCTCGCCGCCGTAGCGCACCGGGGTGTCGGCATACTTGAGTAGCTGCTTGATTCGGCGCGCAGTCTCTTGCAATACCTGATCTCCGGCCAGATGTCCGTAGCTATCGTTGATCTGCTTGAAATGGTCGAGATCGATCATCAACAGTCCGAGGGGCTCGGCACAGCGATGGGAGCGGTTCAACGCCTCGCTGAGGGTCTGTACCCCGAAGATCTTGTTGCGAAAACCGGTAAGGCCATCGGTGATGGCGTTTTGATAGTTGTTCTGATTTTCCAGTTCCAGCACTTCGTGGGCCTTCTGGATCTCATTGGCGACATGATTGAAGGTCTCTCCCAGACGGGAGATCTCATTGTCACCAGCGATCTCCAGGCGGGCGTCGTATTGCCCCCGAGCCAGCGAGCGTGAGGCCTCCATCAGACTGTTGAAGGGGGAGAGGATCAGTCGACGAATCATGTAAACGGTGCTGATGAATAGCAGTGCCGCCGTCAGCAGGGTCATCAGCAAAAATCGAAAGCGTTTGCGGGAGTCCTCGGTATCGATCGGGGTGTAGTCGAAATCGATTGAGATCATGCCGAGAAAGTTGGCCTCTGTTGACACCGGAGTAAACCCGCACTTATTCGCCGCATCCCGCAGGGGC
>CAYFOQ010000072.1:11063-11423 GCA_964344735.1 uncultured Piscirickettsiaceae bacterium | reverse complement strand
CGGTGCCGGATACCCATGATCTCATCGACCGAGCCATCCTCTCGTTCGGTCCAGGCGGTCACTTCGAAAACATCCGGCAGACTCTCCCGATCCACCACCAGAGAGTGGTAGCGAGTCGCCTCCATCGGGTTATCCAACCCTCGAAACACCCCTTGATGATCATGATAAATCATCGAGGTCTTACCATGCATGATTGCCCGGGCATGAACCACGTTACCACCAAAGGCCTGACCGATGGTCTGATGTCCCAGGCAGACCCCAAGAATTGGCAACTCACCCGCCATCCGCTTCACCACCTCGAGCGATACCCCCGCCTCATTCGGGGTACAGGGGCCGGGTGAAATAACGATCCTTTGCGGT
>CAYFOQ010000072.1:1593-11053 GCA_964344735.1 uncultured Piscirickettsiaceae bacterium | reverse complement strand
TCGCAACGCCCGGATCTGCTCCAACGTAATCTGATCATTGCGGTGAACCACCACCTCCGCACCCAACTCACCAAAATACTGAACCAGATTGTAGGTGAAGGAGTCGTAGTTATCGATCATCAACAACATTTCATCAATACCCTGCCGTTTTCAAAATACACCCTTCCATCGAAGCGTGGCCCCTCACCCCAACCCTATCCCAGAGGGAGAGGGTTGGGGCGAGGGGGGACACCTGAATCCGTTACAGCCCTCCCTCTGAATAGTTACAAAACCATTTTGTCAGTGAGTCACAAAACCAGTGTACCATTGAAGGAGTGTGTCGACGACTCCGAAGCTTGAGCTTGAGCTTGACCCTCGCCCAGTTATCAATATATTTTGAGGGCGAGTTAGATGATGCGATACCTAACCCATAGATATTACACAGAATTCTGGATGCACTCACTGCAGCTATATTTATGAACACAAATTGGATTCTTGTCCTAGATGAGTCAGGCGCTGCCTCTACTGCGGTGCGTCAATCCATCCAATCCGATGGGCACAGGGCACTTTTCATCAGTACCCCGGCACAACTGAGTTCAGCACTACAACGGCACCCATTTGATCTGGTCATTGTTTTTGTACAACAGTGGGAACAGTACAGCGCCGCGCAACTGAATAAAATTCGTCTCCATCTACCCTCTGAACATACCGCTCTGATTTTACTTAGTGATCAACCCTCTTCTCCCGATCAAACGCGATGTGCAGGTCTCGATGTAGATGGCTGCTTTTCTCTTCCACTGAACTGGGACAAGATCAAGCAACGATTGCCTGCCTCGACTACTGGACATGACGCTACAAAGAACAGTGACGGGGATGAACCACTGATAGACCGGGAGCAGGGAATCGCACTACTGGGCGGGGACCAATCACGCTATAACAGGCTATTAAAAGCTTTTGTTGAACGTTATCAACATAGTGCGACAGCGATCCAACAACAGATCGACGAACAACAGTTTGACCAGGCTACAGAATGGACGCATACCATCAAGGGGGTCGCCGGCAATCTTGCACTGCCCCCACTGTTCCAATCTGCCGACCGACTCAACCAGCAGCTCAAAGAACAACTCGACCTCACTGAACTCCAGCCATTCATTTCATGCCTTGAACAGACATTAGCTTACATTCAACAAGATGGCTTGGCAGCCCCGGAAGACCACAGGAGGCCGAGCACAGACCGAGCCCACTCCTCTGAACAGTTTACCGTACTCGTCGTGGATGACGAGATCATCAATGTCGAGGTGGTTCAATCAGCCTTGCAAACAGACCCCAAGTATCGGATTCTCACGACAAGCAGTGGCGAGGAAGCGATCAGACTGGCCCACACTGAGCACCCCTGCCTGATCCTGATGGATGTTGTAATGAAGGGGATGGGGGGCTACCAGGCGGTAGAACGGTTGAAAACCGACCCTCACACACAATCGATTCCAGTGATCTTTCTCACGGCCCAGGGGGATACCGAAAATATCGTTAAAGGGTTTCGGACTGGCGGCGTCGACTATATCACCAAGCCTTTTGTACCTGAGGTGCTACTGGCCAGGGTAAACACTCATCTACAACTCTATCTGTTGATGCAACAAAAACAGCAACTCAACCTAGAACTCGAAAAACGGGTCGCCAAACGTACCGAGCAACTGACGAGATCAAAACAGGTCAAAGATGACTTTTTAGCCACCATGAGCCATGAGTTGCGCACCCCTCTGGCCACCATCATTGGCAATAGCGAACTGATTGAAGAGAGAAAACTGACCAACGCTGAACTCATGGAGTTGGCACACTCAATCAAGAGTGCAGGCAAGAGTCAACTGGCCATGGTCAATGATGTGCTCGATATGCAGAAGATCGAGAGTGGAAAGTTTTCTCTGGATGAGGCCCCCTTCGATCTGGCTTTGCTACTCAAAGAGGTGGAGCATTTCGCCAAAGACCAGACCAGGCAATCCAATCTTCACTTCAGACTGTCACAACAGAATCGAGAACCCACCCTGTTGATTGGCGATGAGCAACGATTGCGTCAGATATTGAACAATCTGATCAACAATGGAATCAAATTCACCCGACAGGGGGAGGTTCAACTCACTACTGCGGTGGATCAGGACAATCTCAGCTTCAGAGTTGAGGACAGTGGTATCGGAATGTCTCGCGAGACCATGAACCACCTCTTCAAGCAATTTGAGCAGGCAGACGGCTCCATCTCCAGTAGTTATGGCGGTACCGGGCTGGGACTCTTTATTGCCCTTAACCTAGCGGAAATGATGGGCGGTACCATTGATGTCTCTAGCCAGGAAGGGGTGGGCTCCACCTTTACCCTGGTGATTCCCTACCGGCCAAGCGAATCCCCCTCATCAGAGGCCCCTAAAAAAATCACAAACAGAGCACATGCACAGCACTATTCCGGTCATGTGCTGGTCGCTGAAGATACACCCGTGATGCAGATGTTGGTGCGGCGTATTCTGGAAAAAATGGGGATCACAGTATCTATCGCCAACAACGGCAAAGAGGCACTCGAAGCGGCCCAGACAACGGACTATGATTTGATTCTGATGGATATGCAAATGCCGGTAATGGATGGCGTTGAGTCCACACGACTCATGCGTGAGCAAGGTAAAAAAGTACCGATCGTTGCACTAACAGCCAATGTGATGCAGAAACATCGTGATGCCTTCCATCAAGCTGGATGTAATGGCTTTTTGAGCAAGCCCATCAACAATCAGGAACTCAAGCGGGTACTGAGACTCTATCTCCAGACTGAAAAACCCCCGACTGAGACCGCGACAAAACCATCACCCAAAAAGCAACCCAAGGCCCAGCACTCCTCAGGATTAGAAGAGTTTATCGATCCGGAACTACAAAAAATCTTTGCAGATCGAATCAAAGAACTCAAAGAGCAACTAGTTACCGCACTGCCTACCCATCGCTGGGATCAGATCAAAGAGGCGGCCCATGTCATCAAAGGTAGCGCACAGTCCTTCGGTTTTCCATCTCTGACCGAGTGTGGCCGAGCGGTGTGTGACGCCTATGACAAGGGGGAGATCGGCAAACTGGATGTACTGACCACCGAGTTGATCGATGAGATCATCAACCAACAGCTAGGGAACCCCTGAATGAGTCATGAGCAAATGCCTCCCGCCTGTAGCAATCAATATCTTCGTTGAAAATCTTGCTAATAGCCGGCTATTGGCTGCGATCTTTCAAGGTGAGACGCATCGCGTCGAGAAGGACACCCTGGGGTGCGCCTTGATCTTGAGTGCTACAGACGCGATTCAAATTACTCAGACTTGTTCAGAGGCTCCCTAACCAATTGAAGAGGTTATTCTTCAACAGCCTGTCAAACCGAATCCTTTCCGCTCCACTACCGAGAAAAGCAGCACCAATGACCGAAGACAAGATAGAGTTTTTCGAGATTTTTCCCTGGGATTCAAACTTTGAGACCGGCATTACCGAAATCGATGAGCAGCACAAGCGGCTGGTGGACATCCTCAATCACCTCGCGGCACACCTCGCCAATCGTTCGCACCCCTCTACACTCAACCATTACTTTGACCAACTGGCTGAATATGCAGACTATCACTTCAAATCAGAGGAGCAGATTTGGCGTGATACCCTGGGGGAAGACGCCTGGTTCAAGAAACATCAACAGAATCATAGCTCTTTTATCGACAATGTCGTTACCTTAAGAAAAGAGGAGGGCAAAAAAACCCTGGATGAGGTCATTCAGGACATCGTCTCATTTCTTTCCAAATGGCTGGCATACCACATTCTGGATGAAGACAAACGCCTGTCGATTGTCGTAGACCGGGTTACCGCAGGGTACCCCCTAGAGGAGGCCAAGCAGATTGCTACCGATAAAATGAGTGGCTCGATGCAACTGCTGATCGACACCGTTTTGACCATGTACGAACAGCTCTCCTTTCGCACCATGGATATCATGCGGGAAAAGAGTCTCAGAAAACAGGCAGAGACCGCACTGTTACGGGCCAAAGAAGAGGCCGAAAATGCCAACCAGAGCAAATCGATCTTTCTAGCCAGCATGAGCCACGAGATTCGAACCCCGATGAATGGGGTGATCGGAATGCTCGACGTACTGTCCCACAGTACACTGGCAGCAGATGACCGCAAGATGCTGGAGAGCATTCGTCGTTCTGCCAACTCTCTGCTAGGCGTAATCAACGACATCCTCGACTTTTCAAAAATAGAGGCGGGAAAACTGTCGATTGAATCTCACCCACTTGAACTACGCGAGGTCTCTCACGCAGTCATTCAGATGCTGACAGAGATCGCAGCAAACCAGCAGGTAGACCTGGAGTACACCCTTGCGGCCAACATTCCAACTACGGTACAGGGGGATACGTTGCGCATCCAGCAGATACTGACCAATCTGATCAATAATGCCATCAAGTTTTCGGCCTCCGAGCAGCAGCGGGGACGCGTCTTGCTGCGTATTGAGAACACAAAAGAAGAGAGCCACGAGATATGGGTCCGTTTTACGGTCGAGGATAACGGCATTGGCATGAGCGAAGAGGTTCTCAAACGCCTCTTCAAGCCATACGAACAGGCCGATAGCAGCACCACACAACGTTATGGTGGCACCGGGCTGGGACTGTTGATCACCCACAACCTGGTTGAGATGATGGGCGGAAAGATTACCGTGACCAGCCAACCCGGCCAGGGAAGCCGCTTTCAAGCGGAGATTCCCTTCCAGCCCAGTGCAGCGCCATCAACGACAACCGCAATCGACGATCTCTCCGGCCTGGATGCCATCTTACTGAGTGACAACAATAACCAGCTTGCCGATCAACTCTGGCAGACACTACAACTCAAAGGGCTACAACTGCAACAGGTTGGCTCTGTTGCAGAGACGATCGAACTACTGTGCTCTGACTTTCCCTTCTCATCCCCACTATTGCTATTGAATATAACGGACGAAAGTTTCATTGAAACATTCGATGAAGGGCTGGATGAGAAACAACGAAACCGGATCATCGGCATACAACGATCGATGGAGCAAGGTGATGAGACTCGAAAGGAGAGAACCACCACGCACGATCACTGGATTGAGTTAGAACAAGCCGCTTTCGAGCAAGGAGAATTGATCCCGAAAATCATTCAACGGATCAAAGAGTACCGGGGACTGAAAACTACCGAGCAGTTGCAACCACTGCAGCAAGAGAGCAGCACAACAGAGGATACCCATACAGACGAACCACTTATCCTGGTTGCCGAGGATAACGAGATCAATCGGGATGTGATTTCCCGACAGCTGAGCCTGCTCGGTTACCGTTACGAACTGGCTTGTGATGGTCTTGAAGTGCTTGAAAAATTTCAGTCGATGACCTACATGCTCATTCTGACCGACCTCCATATGCCCAATATGGATGGTTATACCCTCACCGCAAAAGTGAGAGAGATCGAGCAGTCCGAGGATCGCAACCACACCCCGATCATTGCCATTACCGCCAATGCCCTGAAAGATGAAGAGGAACGCTGCCGCTCTTTAGGGATGGACGGTTACCTATCCAAGCCATTGACCTTAAAATCCCTACAAGAAGAGCTGGAACACTGGCGCTAATTGATCCACTCGAATTGGCAACTATTCAGCCCCCCCTCACCCCAACCCTCTCCCAGAGGGAGAGGGAGTTAGAATACATTGATTGTAGGCTACTTTTATTCTGACCCTCCGACTACGCCCCCTCTCCCTCTGGGAGAGGGTTGGGGTGAGGGGGGGGCTCTGAATCCGTTACAGTCCCCTCTGAATAGTTACCCGAATTGAACACACAAATCACACTGCGCTTGACATTAAATCAAACATTTGTTTTAATCACCAAACCTACACACCCTCACCCGACCCAACCATGCACACCGCCACCCAAACCACCCGTGACCAACTCCTTCTAGCCTCACTACAGAGTTTTGGTAATCGTGATTTCGATGCGGTCAGTACCCGTGAGATCGTCGACCTCGCCGGTGCCAACATTGCATCCATCTCCTACCACTTTGGCGGCAAGCGGGCGCTTTATCTCGCCACGGCAGAGTATCTGGCCGACTCCATTCAAGCCAAACTGGCCCCCACTCTGGGGCGGATCGAGCAGCGCAACCGTGGAGAGAGCACCACCGACTGTCAGGGGTTATTGCAGGAGCTGGTTGTGGCGCTTACCCATGAGGTTCTGGAGGGGGAGTTGAGCGCGGCGGCGGCCGGATTTATCTTTCGAGAACAGCTCAACCCTACCGCAGCCTTCGACATCCTCTATCAACGGCTGATGGAGCCAATGCACCGGCTCTATAGCGAACTCCTCTCTGCCCTGCTACAGATTCCTGCGGAGAGCCCCTATCTCAAGATGGTGACTCACACACTATTGGGACAGATCATCATCTTTCGTGTCGGCCAGACGACCATCTGGCGTCGCCTGGAGTGTGACCACTTCACCCCGGAACAGATCGAACAGATCTCCCACATCATCGTTACCCAAACCATCGCGGCAGTCGCCGCACACCAGCAGCAGGGGATCCCCGCATGAGCAGCAACCGTCGCACCATCCTGCCACCAAAAGCACTCTGGCTACTGCCCCCGATCCTCCTCGGCATTGCTGTGCTACTCTGGGCCAAGAACCACCCCACCCCTCCGGTCACTACGGCCACGGAGGAGCAGCCACGAACGGTACGCACCATCACCGTACCGGAGGTGGATCTCACACCGGTGGCGACTGGGTACGGTGTCGTTCAGCCTACACGGGTCTGGAGTGCGGTTGCTCAGGTCAATGGACGCATCGTAGAGATGCATCCCAGACTTCGTGACGGAGAGATCATCGCCAAGGATACCTTGCTATTTCGCATCGACCCGACCGATTATCAACTTACCCTGGAACAGCGCAAGGCGGAGCTGACAGAACTAACCGTGCGCCAGGAGAATGCAGAGCAGTTACTGCAGATAGAGCTGCGCAATCTGGAGTTAGCGACACGGGAGTCGCAACGACTGCAACGTCTGATCGTCGAAGGGAGCATCTCGCAAAGTCGTGCCGACGAGGCCGAGCGAGCCATGCTCAACTCTCGCACCGCCGTACAAAATCTGCGTAACACCTTGGCCCTACTACCGAGTCAACACCGAGTCGCCCACTCCCGACTGCAACAGGCCGAACGCGATCTGGACAACACCGAAATCCATGCCCCCTTCAACCTCCGAATCTCTGCACTCGGGATTGAGACCGACCAGTACGTAACCCGGGGCCAGACCCTTTTCAAAGGGGATGGGACCGATCAGATTGAAGTGGTAGCACAGCTCTCACTAGAAACACTCTCCCCACTCTTTCTGGAACATGACAAAAAGGGTCCGAGTGAGATCGAGCTAACCGAGGGGCTGGCCGAGTATACCGGGCTGAACCCGCAACTGGAGCTCGACATGGGACGGACCACTGCACGCTGGCAGGCACGTTTTGTCCGTTTTACCGATCGGTATGATAGCGAGACCCGAACCATCGGTGTGGTTGTAGCCCTTGACAATCCACTGCAGCAGATCATTCCTGGTGAACGCCCCCCCCTCTCTCGAGGCATGTTTGTTCGGGTGCGCCTACAGGGACGCACACAACCCCAGCGCATCCTCATTCCCCGCAGTGCCATACGCAATGGGGAGGTGTTGCGGGTCAATGCCGACCAGAGACTGCAGCGGGCCGCGGTTAAGGTTCTCTACCACCAACATGAGACCACGGTAATCGCCAGCGGCATCACTGCCGGAGACCAACTGGTGGTCTCTGACCTGATTCCGGCCATCAGCGGCATGCTACTGCGACCACAGCCTGATCTAGCGTTACAGCAACAACTCACCGCAACCGGAGCCGAACGGTGATTGGCTGGTTCACCCACCACCCCAACGCGGCCAATCTGTTGATGGTTGCGATCATTCTACTCGGCGTGGTGGCCATTCCCGAGCTACAGAGAGAGACCTTTCCTGAGATCGAAAGTGACAAGGTACAGGTCACCGTGCGCTACCCGGGGGCAACCGCCACCGAGGTCGAAGATGCCCTCTGCCACCGACTGGAGGAGAGCTCGGAGTCGATTCTGGGAATCGAAGAGATGCGTTGCGAAGCTCGAGAGGGGGTTGCCGTAGCCACCCTGCTGAAGCAGGAGGGCCATCCGATGGAGCGCTTCCTCGATGAGGTCCAGTCCAGCGTCGAAACCATCGATGACTTTCCACTGCAGTCTGAACTGCCACTGATCGAAGAGCTGGGACGAACCGATGCGGTCGCCGCAATCGCCATCACCGGCCCGGACGATGCCATCACCCTCAAGGCCTATGCCGAAGAGGTCAGAACACGTCTCCAACAGCAGGTCGATGTGGCTGAGGTGACACTACTGGGATTCTCTGACCACCAGCTTCGAATCGAGCTCATTCCTCAACGGCTGCAACAGTTCGGACTGTCGGCCGCCGACATCGCCCGACTGATTCAACAGCAGAGCATCTCTCAACCCAGCGGCAAACTGCAAGGAGAGGAAGAGGAGATTCTGCTACGGTTCGATGATCGTCGCCAGAGTGTCGCAGCACTGGAGCAACTGGTGATCATCACCACCCCACGAGGAGCCACCATCCGTCTAGGACAGATCGCCACGATCGATGACCGTTTTGAGACGGACGAGAGTCACATCACCTTTGATGGTCACCGGGCCGCCATCCTCGAGGTCACCAAAAGCAGGCAGCAAGACACCTTGACGGTCTATGACCAGCTCTCTCACTTCGTCACTACGGAACAGGCCGGTGCCCCCAACGGAGTGAGCCTGGTACTGACCCAAGATCACTCTTCTGCCGTACGTGACCGCCTCGAGATGTTACTCAACAACGGTACCGCGGGGCTGATTCTGGTCTTTCTGGTACTGTGGCTCTTCTTCAGTCTGCGCTACAGCTTCTGGGTCACCATGGGACTACCGGTATCGTTCCTCGGTGCGCTCTTCATCCTGCCGCTACTGGAGATCACCATCAACATGATCTCGATGGTGGGACTACTGATCGGCATCGGCCTGCTGATGGATGATGCCATCGTCATTGCCGAAAACATCGCCGCCCGCCTTGCCCGTGGAGACCGCCCGATGGCCGCGGCTACCACCGGAATTACGCAAGTGATGCCGGGAATTCTCTCCTCTTTTGCCACCACGGTGCTGGTATTCGGCTCTCTCGCCTTCATTAGTGGTGAGATTGGACAGGTGTTACGCGTGCTACCTATCGTGCTGCTGATGGTGCTCAGTGTCAGTCTGATCGAGGCGTTCCTGATCCTCCCCAACCACCTCGGTCACTCTCTGAAGCGGATCGATCAGCAACCTTCCTCCCGCTTTCGCCAGAGGTTTGAGCAAGGATTCGACACCTTGCGGGAACGGATTTTTGGCCCACTCATCGACTTTGCGGTCGACTATCGCTACCTCACACTGGGGAGTGTCATCCTGTTAT
>CAYFOQ010000072.1:0-1583 GCA_964344735.1 uncultured Piscirickettsiaceae bacterium | reverse complement strand
CCACCGACGTGCGCGCGTCGAACGGGCGGCTGATCGCGATCGCCGTTCCCGCCGGTGGCAAGCTGAAGTTTGTCGGCTTTCCCGCCATCGAGGGGGATCTGATCGAGGCCCGCATTCTGCTGCCACAAGGGACCCCTCTCTCCCGTACCGAAGAGGTGATCAACCAGCTGCTGGCAGCACTGCAGCGCACCAACGACCACTTCAAGCCACGCCAACCCCAACAGCAGGATCTGGTTCGACATGTCACGGTAATCCACGGCGAGAACCCCGATGCCCACGAATCGGGACCTCACGTCGCCCGTATCGTCACCGACCTTCTCAGCGGCGAGCTGCGGGATGCGCCACTGGATCAGTTCCGGCAAGAGTGGCGACGACAAAGTGGGGATCTGGCCGATGTGATCGCCCTCACCTTTGTTTAACCCAAAGTGGGCCCCGGCGGACGCCAACTCGATATTCGCCTGATTGGAGAGAACCTCGACCACCTCAGCCGCGCCGCTCTGGAGCTGAAGGAGTGGCTGGGGCAGTTTGCTGGAGTGACTGACCTCAATGATGATCTCCGTCCAGGAAAAAGAGAGTTCCGTTTTCATCTCAAAGAGAGTGCCGGCACGCTGGGGCTGAGTGCGGAGATGGTCTCCAGCCAGCTTCGAGCCGCCTTTCAGGGGATCGATGTCGATCAGTTCCCGCTCGGTTTCGAGAGCTATGAGGTTGATCTGCGACTGGCCGCCAGCAATCGCTCAAGTGGCTTCGACCTCGACCAATTCACCCTCACCGGCCCCGGTGGAACACTCATTCCTCTCGTTGAGGTGGTTGAGATCGAGGAGAGCCGTGGTTGGGCCCGGATCTTTCGAGTCGATGGCCAACGCGCAGTCACCGTTCAGGGCGATATCCAGAGCGGAGTCGGCAATGCCCAAGAGCTACTGGCACTGGCAGAACAGGAGCTCTTCCCCACGCTGCAACAGCGTTACCCCGGAATCCAGATCGATCTGCAAGGGCAGAGCCGCGAGTCGGCCCATACCGGACGCTCGATTGTTCGCAATGTACTGCTGGGAATGGTTGGAATCTATATGTTGCTGGCGCTCCAGTTTCGCAGTTATCTGCTGCCATTGACGGTGATGTCGGTGATCCCGACGGCACTGATCGGGGTCATCTTTGGTCACTACGTCATGGGGCTCGACCTGACGCTACCCAGCATGATCGGTATGGCCTCACTCTTTGGGGTGGTGGTCAACGACTCCATCCTGCTGGTGGTCTTCATTCGTGAATCCCAGGAACTATCCGGTCAAAGTGTCGTCTCCGCTGCGAAACAGGCGGGACGAGCCCGTTTTCGCCCCATTCTACTCACTTCAATCACCACCATTGCCGGGCTGATTCCGTTATTGATGGAGACCAGCCTGCAGGCCCAGATTCTGATTCCACTGGCGGCCAGCCTCGCCTTCGGTCTCACATCGGCCACACTGATCGCCATTTTTCTGGTACCGGCGATCTACACCATCATCGATGATTTCACCGTCGGGGCCATTCCGGAGAAGGGATGTTGACGCCGGAGGAAAAGCGCTGCTATTCGCCGCAGGCCTGTAGCAAAC
>CAYFOQ010000071.1:4175-11492 GCA_964344735.1 uncultured Piscirickettsiaceae bacterium | reverse complement strand
GCGCCTTGATCTTGAGTGCTACAGACGTGATTCAAATTACTCAGACTTGTTCAGAAGTTCCTTAACGGCCTGTTACAGGCTGGTAGTAACTTTTGTCTTACTAGGAAGCGCCTTTCTTTCCGATCCAACGATCGATCGATTGCAATAGATGGTTCCGCTCAACCGGCTTCTCCAGCACATCGTTGACCCCAAACCCCTCGATCAGGGAGAGGTAGAAACGGTCGGAAGATACCGCGATCACTGGCAATGTTCGGTGCTGTTTGCGGACCTCCAGAATCGTCTCCATTCCATCCCGCTCTTCCATCATGATGTCGAGTAGTATCAGTTCCACCTGGTGGGCCTCGATCGCCTCGATCACACCGATTCCGGAAGAGAGTTCGACCACACGATAGCCGGCCGCCTCGATCCACTTCCGCACCAAAGCACGAAATGCCGGGACATCATCTACGACCAGCACGGTCTGCTGTTGATCTGAGGTCACACTAATCTCCTTGACCGAGGAGGATTATGGGGCATTTTGACCATCCTCCTGGGGGTTCGTCAACAGTCGTCTCACCTGCCGTTGCAGTACGGTCTGGTCGATGGGTTTGGAGAGAAAAACATTGCACCCGGCCGCCTCGAAATCATCCCGATGCCGCTGCATCACATTGGCTGAAATGGCGATCACCGGCGTATCGATCCCCAGTGACCGCAGTTGGATGGTCGCTTCGACCCCATCCATCACCGGCATCTGCATATCCATCAAAATCAGATCATAGCTGGCCTGCTCCAACCGCTCCAGCGCCTCCTTACCGTTGTCGGCGAGGTCAACGGATAATCCCATCCGTTCCAGTAGCTTTTTCTCTAGTAACTGCAGGGCCCGCGTATCCTCTACCACCAAGACCTTACCCTGGAGTTCGTCGGTCTCTGTCGTCTCTTCAGTGGTCGCCGCTTCAACCTCGAGCGTTGACACCTCCGGGGGTTCATCACTACGACGGTAAGGGAGCAGCAACTTGAAAATCGATCCGACCCCCTTGTGACTGGTGACCTCGAGTCGTCCCCCCATCATCTGGGCCAAACTCTCGGCAACAAAAAGTCCCAGGCCGCTGCCGCCAAAGCGTCTGGATATCGAGCTATCCACCTGTTCAAAAGAGGTTCTGGCTCTCTTCTGACGTCATTCCCACCCCGGTATCCTTGACCTTGAAGGCGAGTAGCCCCTCCTCACACTGTGCAGTTACCGTCACGCCTCCCTGGGCGGTAAACTTGATGGCATTGTCGACCAGCCCGGAGAGGATCTGCTCGATCCGATCCGGATCTCCCTTCAGTTTGCAGGAGAACTCCGCCTTGTCGATTACCCGAAAATCGAGTCCATGAGTGGTGGCTCTTGGGGCAAAGCGCTGTTCGATACGCTGCAGTAGCTTGTCGAGCACATAGGTTTGAGTGACGACCTGCAGATGCCCTGAGGCGATGCGGGAGGCGTCGAGGATATCATCGACCAGAACCAACTGCTCCCGTCCGGCATCGAGAATGGTATCGACCGCCTGACGAAAATCGGTGCTGTTACAGCGATCCCGCAGTAGCTCCCCATGGCCGATGATGGTGGTGAGCGGTGTTCGTAACTCATGGCTCATAATGGCAAGGAACTGATCTTTGGCCCGTAGCGCCCGCTCCAGATCCTGAGTCCGTGCCGCAACCTGTTGCTCCAACAGTTTTCTGATCTCCAGATCCTGTTGGCGATAGTGGTAGAGCTGCAGCTGTGCCGCCACCCGGGCCTGTAGCACCTCGGTATCGAACGGTTTGGTGATGTAGTCCGCTCCACCTACTGCGAATCCCTTCATCACCTTATCACGACCACCCTCTGCCGTCAGAAAGAGTATCGGAATCTCCTGATAACGGGGATTTTCCTTGAGTTGGCGACACACCTCGAAGCCATCCATTCCCGGCATATTGATGTCGAGCAGAATCAGATCCGGGGGGTGACGCTCAATCAGGACCAGGGCCGAGCCACCACTCTCGGCAAAGCTGACCGCATAGCGTCCGGCACTACGCAGGGCCGCCCCCAGTACCTGGAGATTGGTGGGATGATCGTCGACAATGAGGATTCGTGGCGGGAGTGGTAGCTCCTGCAACAGCGGTTCGGAAGGAGTGGTGGCGGTTGTCGTCATCGACCCCGTCGCCGTCGATCCTCACGGGGATCCAGATAGCGCCGCAACACCGCAAAAAGGTCCTTTTTGTTGATCGGCTTCGGTAGAAAATCATCACAACCAGCCTGGTTGAACTGCTCCCGATGGTGCTTCATTACATTGGCCGTGAGCGCGATAATCGGCAGGGTCGTGCCATGATCCCGTAAGGCTTTCGTCGCCTCGAGCCCGCCCATCACCGGCATCTGCATATCCATCAATACCAGGTCGAATGGCTCTGCTATCCCCCGCTCTACCGCCTCCTTACCGTTGGCCACCACCACCACCTCGACCACCGCCTTCTCCAGAATCCGTCGCTCCAGCAGTTGTAACGCCGGGGTATCTTCAGCGACCAACACACGACCATAAAAGAGCTCTGCAACGTTCGGCTCTCGTCGGGGTTTTTTCCATCCCCTTCCGGCCGGAAGGTCGGTGGGCTGATAGGGTAACGAGAGCGTGAAACAGGACCCTTTGCCCTCTTCGCTCTCGACCGTAATCTCCACCCCCATCATCTGGGCCAGGTTTTGTGAGATGTAGAGTCCCAGTCCGCTCCCCCCAAAACGGCCAGAGGTGGACTCATCGGCCTGCTCGAAGCGCTGGAAGAGACGCTGACGGACCAGTTCCGACATTCCGATTCCACTATCCTGGACCTCGAACCGGAGACTCTGATCCCGCCATACCGTCAGTCGAACCTCTCCATGTTCGGTAAACTTGATGGCATTACCCAGTAGATTGACCAGAATCTGGGTGATACGCTGCAGATCGCCCATCAGCTGATGGTTCTCCTCATACTGCAGGGTGATGATCAGCTTGAGTTCTCCCTCTTCTGCCTTTCTGGCAACCATGTACCGCAGATCCTCCAGCAGAAGCCTCAGGTCATAGGGTTCGTAGTTGATGGTGAATTTGCCCGACTCCAACTTCGACATATCGAGGATATCGTTGACCAGTGCCAACTGATTGTAGCCGGAGATCCGGATCGAGCGGATCAGCTCGGCCTGTTCTTCTCCGGCATAACTACTGCACTCTTCCTGAAGAATCTCACTATTACCGATGATCGCCGTCAGTGGGGTGCGCAACTCATGGCTCATCGAGGCCAGAAACTCATCACGGGATCGATTGGCCTTCTCGATACTAGCCGCCGCCTGCTGTTGCTGCTCCAGTGCTCGTCGCAGCTCCCTTTCAACCTGTTTGAGGTAAGAGACATCGATTCCGGAGAGTAGGAAATAGTCTTTTTCCTCCTCTTTCAGCGAGGTACCGGTCAGTAGGTAGGGGACCTCATTGCCCTGACAATCGAGCACATTGCTCTCCATCCGGATCGGCTCCTGCCCTGATGCGGAGGCGATCAGGGTGATAATGTTCTGATGATGTTTTGGGTTAAAAAAGTCTAACAGCTGTTTATTTTTTAACTGCTCATCGGAGTATCCAGTCAGCTCCTCATGACGTTTGTTCCAGCGTAGCAGCCGTCCCTTGTCATCGTAAAGCCCGATCATTCCGGGAATGGCCCGCATCACCGCATCAGAGAACCCCTTTTCTCGGGCCTCACTCGCCATCAAGGCCCGCTCCAACTCCGCCCGCTCGGCTCGCTCTCGCAACAGCTGCATGGTTCGGGAGGCGATATCCTCATACATATTGAGCACGGCCTCGATCAGCTGCTGGGTCGCCCCCCCCATCATCTCGTTGGCTCGACGCTTGGCCTCCTCTGGTGGCAATCCTCGATGCAACGACTCCAGCACGTAGGCCATCCGCTTGTCACTATCGATAATGTGATAGGCGAGCCAGCCGATCAGAAATTTCAGTAGGGCCTCACTGCGGTCTATGGTGGAGCAGTCGTTACTGTTCGCCTGCAGCCGCTGCACCTCTCGGGAAAAGGTATCATGGGTGTTGCGGTGCTCCTCAAACCAGAGGTCGCCCTCCAGCGCTTCGGCCCAGATCTCCTCCTCGGTGGTAAAGTGGTAGTCGGCATAGGCCAGCAACTGCTGGAAGAGCTCCTCCAGCGACTCCCCCCCTCTTCCTTGCACCACCTCGGAAGCGAGTTCGTTGAGCAGAACGACCAACCGTTGATGCTGCTCATCGATCAGATCGATTCCAGTATTCAGGTTGTCGTTCCACGGAAAAACCTCGAACCACACCTTGGCAGACTGTTCAACCTCTCCCCGTACGCCCACTGCTGCGCTCTCCCATCCCAGGTATCTATCGATACAGTCTCTGTACCGGCAGCCCTGCCGCCATGGGAGAGGAGACTCCCGAAGGCCAGTGGCTTTGCGCGCTCACCTTTCGATGAGGATGCCAAAGAGTTACGTGCGGCCAGAGACAATCCCTGGCGGTGCAACGGTGAATTATAACGCTATGGCAACATTTGGACAATCTGTAATCGTGACGGAACCGTCCCTCCCTCACCACCACCCTTGCCACCCTCACCCCAACCCTCTCCCAGAGGGAGAGGAACTCCCTCTCCCTCTGGGGGGCTAGAGTGGACGCTCCAACTACGCCCCCTCTCCCTCTGGGAGAGGGCCGGGGTGAGGGAGAGGGGGGGCGCTCTACATCGACTATGGGGTCGCGAAACGGTCGACCATCTCCAGTAGCTTTTCCGGTGCAAATGGTTTGGTCATCCAAGCCTTGACGCCGTGGGCACGGGCCTCATCTTTAACGCTCTGCTCGGTAGTCGTAGTCAGGAAGACGAAGGGGATCTCTCGATAGGGTTCGCAGCAGCTACGCACCAGGCGTAGCATCTCCATACCATCCATCTTCGGCATATTGAGATCGACCAGCACGAAGTTGTAGCGGGGGGAGGTCGTACGAATCAGCTTCAGCCCCTCGATACCATTAGCCGCCACATCACACTCGATACCGCTCTTGCGCAGGGTAAAACGGACCATATTGGCCACTGTAGTGGAGTCCTCGACAACCAGTATTCTTTTTCCCATGGTGGTATACCCTCTCCCCCGAGTAAAAAACTACCCCCATCATGCCACCAATAACCCGATCGATTCAATGGTTACCTTATTGCTCCCATCGCCTCAGCCACCGTCGCTACCGCAACGACCTCGATCCCATCGATCGGGTGTCGTGGGGCGTTGGCCTTGGGAATAATGGCACGATGAAAGCCGTGCTTGGCCGCCTCTCGCAATCGCTCTTCTCCGGCCGGTACCGGACGCACCTCCCCCACCAACCCGACCTCTCCAAAAATAATGGTCTCCTGACCTACAGGATGGTTACGCAGGCTGGAAAGGATCGCCACCACCACTGCGAGATCGGCCGCTGGTTCTGATACTCGTACCCCTCCCACTACATTGATAAAAACATCCTGATCATGGGTGGCTACCCCACCATGTCGATGCAACACCGCCAGCAACATCGCCAAACGGTTCTGCTCCAGGCCGATGGCTACCCGCCTGGGGTTGGCAAGATGACTCTCATCAACCAGCGCCTGTAACTCCACCAGCAGTGGACGGGTCCCCTCCCGGGTTACCAGCGTTACGGTTCCAGCCACCGGCTGATCATGACGAGAGAGGAAGATGGCCGAAGGGTTGTTCACCTCCTTCAGCCCACGATCGGTCATGGCAAAGACTCCGAGCTCATTGACCGCACCGAAGCGGTTTTTGATGGAACGGACCACTCGATAACGGCTACCGCTTTCTCCCTCGAAGTAGAGCACGGTATCGACCATGTGCTCCAGTATCCGTGGACCGGCGAGGCTCCCCTCCTTGGTGACATGGCCCACCAGGAAGATGGCAGTACCACTCTGTTTGGCATATCGCACCAGTTGTGCGGTGCTTTCACGAACCTGGGCCACCGACCCGGGGGCTGACTGCAGCTGTTCGGTAAAGATGGTCTGAATCGAGTCGACCACGACCACCTGTGGTGTCATGCGTCGGCTCTGTTCCAGAATCTGCTCTACCTGGGTCTCGGTAAGGAGGTTGAGCCGTTCCGCCTCCACCTCCAGCCGACGGGCCCGCAACGAGATCTGTCGGGCCGACTCCTCACCACTGACATAAAGCACCACCCGTTGTTGTGCCAGCCGCGCCATCACCTGCAACAGCAGGGTCGACTTGCCGATACCGGGATCCCCTCCGATCAGTACCACCGATCCCGGCACTAGTCCCCCTCCCAGCACTCGATCCACCTCCCCCATTCCGATGGGGTGCTGTTCCTCCTCCTGTGCCGATACCGTGCCCAGGCTGATCACCTGCGCCGCCTCTCCAGCATAGCCGGCAAAACGCCCGCCACGACCCGACGCTGATCGAGCCGCCATCTCGGTCAGCGTATTCCAGCCGTTACAACTGCCACACTGCCCCGACCACTTCTGCGCCACCGCTCCACACTCGGTGCAGACATATTCGACTCGATCGCGCTTCTTCGTCATCTTCGATTCCGTTCAACTGGCACCCGTCGAGTTCGAGAGGTAAGACGGCAGAGCAGCTCATAGGCGATCGTTCCCGCCTGTTGAGCAATCTCATCAACCGCCAGCCCCTCTCCCCAGAGCGTAACCAGATCCCCAACTGCGGCCTGCGGTAGTGTGGTGAGGTCGATCGTGATCAGGTCCATGGATACCCGCCCCACCAGAGGAACGCGTTCTCCCCGGACCAACACCGGGGTACCGTTCGGTAGTGACCGTGGGTAGCCATGACCATAGCCGATTGCCACCACTCCGATACGGCTTGGCCGTTGTGCCTGCCAGGTAGAGCCGTAACCGATCGACTCCCCGGCGGCCACACTACGGATAGCGATCAGTGGCGCCTGCAGCGTCATCACCGGCAACAACCCCAGAGACTCTGCCGAGACGCCCAACAGAGGTGATCCCCCATAGAGCATGATTCCGGGGCGGACGAAGTGGTAATGGCAGTTACGAAATCGAAGCAGCGCTGCGGAGTTACAAAGGGTGCGGGAGAGATCGGCGCGGTGTTCCCCACAGCGGTCAAAAAGCTGTTTCTGTTGCTGATTGAGTGGATGGTCAGGTTGGTCGGCATTGGCCAAATGGGAGATCAACACCACCCGTTCAACCGCAGGGTGACGCTGTAGTTGCGGGAGAATCTCCTCTGCCTCCTGGGGGTCGAAACCGAGCCGGTGCATTCCACTATCCACCTTGAGCCAAACGGTAATCGGTCTGGGCAACCGTAGTGAGCGCAGCAGTTGCCACTGCGGCCAGGAGTGAATGACG
>CAYFOQ010000071.1:0-4142 GCA_964344735.1 uncultured Piscirickettsiaceae bacterium | reverse complement strand
CTCCCCAGACCTAATTCGGAGACCGCCGCCAACTCCTCACGCCCCTCGAACCCCTCTAACAGCAGAATCGGCTGCTCTACTGCGGCCTGACGTAGTCGCTGAGCCTCATCGAGACACCCTACGGCAAAGTGGTCTGCTGATCCCAATGCCGCTGCCACCGTCTCCAGTCCGTGTCCATAACCATCGGCCTTGATTACCGCGACCACGGTCGCTGAACCCGCCACCTCTTGGCGCGCCCGTTGCAGATTGTGGCGCAGAGCGGCACCATCGATTCGGGCGGTAACCAGACGGCTCATTCCCTGCCTTGAGCTGGAGGTACCTCGACATAAGCCGGGGCCAGGTTCTCGAACCGGGTGTACTCCTTGGAAAACTTGACCCGTACTTTACCGGTATCCCCATGGCGATGTTTGCCGATGATCACCTCTGCAGTACCGCGGTCGGCACTCTCCTCGTTATAGACCTCATCCCGATAGATAAAGACGATCAGATCAGCATCCTGCTCGATCGCTCCAGATTCCCGCAAGTCTGCCATGATCGGCCGCTTGTTGGGACGATTTTCGAGCTGACGATTGAGTTGCGAGAGCGCGATTACCGGTACTCCCAACTCTTTGGCCATCGCCTTGAGGGAGCGAGAAATTTCCGAGATTTCAGTGGCCCGATTTTCCATCGCGGCTCGACCCGACCCCTTCATCAACTGCAGATAGTCGATCACCACCAGATCGACTCCGTGCTCACGTGCTATCCGCCGAACCCGGGAGCGGAGTTCGGTTGGGGTCATATCAGAAGTATCGTCGATAAAGATTCGGCACTCATTGAGCTGTGCCACCGCAGTGATGATATAGCGCCACTCTCCTGGATCGAGTTGCCCGGTCCGTACCCGCATCGAGTCGACCCGACCACGCGAGGAGATCAGTCGAGAGGCCAACTGCTCCCCTGACATTTCGAGATTGAAGACCGCAACCGATTTTCCCTCACTATAGGCCGCGTGTTCAACGATGTTCATCGCAAACGAGGTCTTACCCATAGCGGGACGACCAGCAACGATAATCAGATCGGAGTCCTGTAACCCACCGGTCATCTTGTCGAAATCATCGAAACCGGTGGGTATGCCCGTTACCATCCCGCCCTTGGCCTGATAGAGCTTGTCGATCCGCTCTACTGCTTGGGTCAAGAGCTCATTCAGTGGTAGATACCCTTTCTGATTTCGGTTGCCGACTTCGGAGATCTCAAAGACCTCCTGTTCTGCCCGATCGAGGATCTCCGATACCGTGCGCCCATCAGGGTGATAGGCCGACTCGGCAATTCGGTTAGAGACCGATATCAGGCTGCGCAAGATGGCGTGTTCTCGAACGATTTCTGCGTAGTGACGAACATTGGCGGCACCGGGGGTATTCTTCGCCAGAGTCCCAAGATAGGCCAATCCTCCAGCGCTATCGGCCTCCCCACGACTCTCCAACCAGCTGTTGAGGGTGATTACATCGAACGGTTTGCCCTCCTCCGCCAGGGCCGCGATAGAGCGAAAGATCAGGCGATGGTCCCCGCTGTAGAAGTCATCCTCATTTACACGCTCGGAAACATGATCCCAGCCACTATTATCCAGCATCAACCCCCCCAACAGCGACTGTTCCAGCTCGATGTTGTGTGGAGGTACGTTGAGCCTGCCTTCTGCCATTCGATGCTCCAGTTCTCGACGCCCCTTGTTGACCCGAAGGTTCCGGAGGGATCAACACCGGAACCTTCGGAAGAGGAGTGACTACCCCTCCGCAACCACCTCGATATTGATTTGAGCGACAACATCGGTATGAAGCTGAATGGAGACCTCATGAGTTCCCAACTCACGCAACGGACCATCCGGGAGACGCACCTCACTCTTGGATACCTCAACCCCTGC
The DNA here is from genome assembly GCA_964344735.1 of uncultured Piscirickettsiaceae bacterium. GTDB lineage: Bacteria > Pseudomonadota > Gammaproteobacteria > Thiopontia. The sequence continues at coordinate 2,251 of CAYFOQ010000071.1, read as the reverse complement.
CGCACTGATTGTCTGAGAGATCTCACTGGCGGTCACTGAGCCAAAGAGCTTTCCCTCCTCCCCGGCCTGATGGGCAATTTCGATATTGAGAGGGGTCAGCTGATCGGCCCGGGATTGTGCCGCAGCCAGTGCTTCAGCAGCCACCCGCTCCAGCTCTGCACGACGCTCCTCGAACTCTTTCAGATTCTCCGGTGTAGCCAATTTTGCCTTCCCTTTCGGAACCAGATAGTTCCGGGCATAACCGGGTTTGACTGAGACCTTGTCCCCGAGATTTCCCAGGTTAGCCACCTTCTCCAGCAGGATCACATCCATCTTGCGTTTCCTTTTCTCTATAGTGCCCTCTTTGAAAATGGCAGAGGACTACGCCAAAAATTCAGATGTCGTCTGCCAACAGACGACTACGATAATCGACCCAGGCATCACTGACCCCGACCATGGTAATCAGAAAACCAATCGGTGTGAGCAGGGTCGCAATGTAGAGGGCAAGCAGCCACCCTTTCTGCATCTGTCTACCGTCAATCACCGCATGGGCAACCGCAATCCCCTGCACCATGAACAGCGTCATCCAGATCTGCATCAGATCCGGCACGACCGGCGGCACGGACTCTCCCAGCAGCAGTGCCGGAAGCATCACCACCAACCCCAGCAATACGCTGTTTTTCCCCAACTGCAACGCGAGAAACTCGGACTTCATCCCACCGGGATTGTAGAGCATTGCCTGCCAGCCACGCGCCAGTAGCAACATGCCGATCAACCCCAGAAAGAAGCCTGCCGCCATCACCCCTGTCAATACTTCAGCCAGCCTGGGGTCCAGCAGCATCTGCTCTGTCCCAAGCGCCCCTTCACTGGTCATCAACTCCTGTACCTGCTGCTGCCACCACTGCGCAGGTTCACCTCCGGAGAGTAGATAGAACAGGAAGAGCGCCACCACTCCAAACAGGGCTGCCACCTGAAAGGCCAACCGCAGTGAGCGCGTGGTTCTCAATAACACCGCCAATACCCAGACCGGAAACCAGAACAGTGACATCAGCGCCACGGAAAGCTCATGGCCCCCGCTGAACCGATGGATCACCATTGCCAGACCGAGCCCGCCCAGCAGTGCCACCATGCCCTCCAGCGCACCTTCCCTCAATGTTGCCAGCCCCACGATCGCGCCGGTCAGATAACCGATAGGCGGAAAGATCATCGTAGCAAACGCCAACAGCGAAACTGCCCCCATCGCATGGAGGCGACTTCTCATGACAAATTCAAGAAACGCACGCATTTGCGTGGGTACGGTTGCTGTGACCGATGCGGTAGCTACTGCACCATGCCACAATATGCAATCAAACCGCTTTCAATCAGCGGTCGTGTGCATCAGAGTATGGCAACAGTGCCAGATAACGCGCTCGCTTGATCTCCGTTGCCAACTGACGCTGATAACGGGACTTGGTACCGGTGATTCTGGAGGGAATGACTGCACCTGTCTCGGAGATAAACTCCTTCAGCAGTTCCACATCCTTATAGTCGATCGCCGGGGCATCCTTCATGCTGAACCGACAAAACTTTCTTCTACGAAAATAGCGTGCCATGATTGTAATTACCTGATTTGATATTTGGGTGAATAGTATGCGTTAGCCTTCAGAGGCTGTTTCAGTCGCTTCTCTGGCTGGTGTCGGTGCATCATCAGAGCGGTGACTTGAAGAGTCACGCTGAGAAGAGTCACGCTGATCCTTGTCCTTACGGCTGGACTCTTTCTCGATTGCTGCCATCATTGCAGAGGCCCCTTCCGGAACACCTTTCATCGCAAGGATCTGATTACGGATGACTGCATCATTGAAACGGAACAGATCCGTCAGTTCATTCAGTACCGTAACCGTACACTCAATGTTCATCAACACATAGTGCGCCTTGTGAACCTTGTCGATCGAATAGGCGAGCTGACGCCGTCCCCAATCTTCCAGGCGATGAATCTTTCCACCATCACCCTCGATAACGGTACGGTAACGCTCTACCATCGTCTCCACCTGATCACTCTGATCCGGGTGGACCATAAATACCACTTCGTAATGTCTCATGTTGTCTCCTTATGGATGGATAGCCTGACAGCACACTGCGCAGGCAAGGAGGGCAGCCCCATCGACCATGATCAGACGGAGCAAACCGGAGCGCGGATTATACTGATGTGAATGACAGGAGGCAAACCGCAGTTTGCCTCCACGAATTGACTCACAAAAAAAGTAACCGAAGGAGAACGATGAAATAGGTCGTT
>CAYFOQ010000070.1:10986-11565 GCA_964344735.1 uncultured Piscirickettsiaceae bacterium | reverse complement strand
CTTCACCTTGGTGCCGGCATCATCCGCCTCACGAGCGTAGTGGGTTCCGTCCTCATCCATCTTCCGTACCAGCTTCATCATCTCCGCCTGGGCCCGATCCAAGCTCTCTCTGGCATCCCCGCTGGAGAGCGCCATTGCCCGAACATTGGAGTTGAGACGAGAGAGCTTGCGGACCTCGACATCCACCGCCAGATACTCGCCAAAGGTCTTTTCGAACTCATCTAGTCGGCGCTGCCCCTCGCGGTCGACCAGCTTCCCCAGATCACCAGTGCGCTGCTCCATCTGCGAGCGTGATTCGGCGATCTGGTTGGCGTATTCATCCATCTTCTCCTGGGTCTTGGCCAGTAGCAGATTCTTCTCTGCCCGATCGATGGAGAGTAGATCCTGGCGGATGCGTGCCGCCAGCTTCACCTTGGTGGAGGAGACATCGACCAGTTTATTGACGCTGTCATTCATCCCCGACAACTTGTCGATCCCCATATAGGCGGCAAATGCCGAGAGCAACACTACCAGCCCAAAGGACATCAGTAGCTTCATCTTGACTGTCATCTTCATTACCCTTTCTCCTTCCCGTTCCTC
>CAYFOQ010000070.1:4430-10976 GCA_964344735.1 uncultured Piscirickettsiaceae bacterium | reverse complement strand
ATTATCCCTGGGGATTGTCGACCACTTAAATTAATAAAATCACACGTTAGCTACCCTCCCCTCTCCCGCTTGTGAGAGAGGGAAGGTTGTTGTCGGTCATGCGGCTACCTGATCAACCTCATCTTGTTCGGCAAATTTGACCAGCTCCGGTACGTCGAGGATCAGCGCTACGCTGCCATCCCCGAGGATGGTGGAACCGGAGAGGTTTCCGACATTTTCATACATCTTGCTCAGCCCCTTGATCACCGTCTGGTGCTGTCCCACCACCCGATCGACCACCAGTCCGATACGGTTGGCACCGTTGGAGACGATCACCACCCGCTCGATCTCTTCAGTCTCCTCCTCAATTTCGAACAGCTCGCGAAGGTAGATATAGGGGACGATAGAGTCTCGAATATTGAGGATGTGACGACCGGTGGAGCTGGAGCCCCGAGCCTGTTGCAGCTCGACCACCTCCTCCACCAGTCCGAGTGGAATGACGAAAAAGTTCCCCCCCACCTCGATCAGCAGGCCATCGAGATCGCCAGGGTGAGCGGTAACCGTAGCTGAATCCGACTCCCCTGCCCCGGCTCACTGGCGATCTCAACGGTACCACGAAGGGACTCGATGGTCTTCTTCACCACATCCATCCCCACTCCGCGTCCGGACATATCGGAGACCTGTCGAGCGGTCGAGAAACCCGGTTCCAGAATCTGCCGGTAGATCTCCTGGTCACTGTACTCCAGCTTGGGCTCCAACAGACCATGGGCCTCGGCTCGGGCACGAATCGCCTCCCGATCGAGACCACGACCATCATCGCGAATGGTGATCACCACATTGGCCCCCTCGTGGCTGGCCTCGAGAAAGATGGTGCCCTCCTCCTCCTTGCCACTGGCGACCCGCTCCTCGGGGGTTTCCAGGCCATGATCAGCACTATTCCGAATCAGGTGGACCAGTGGATCCCCCAACTGGTCAATCACCGTCTTGTCGAGCTCGGTCTCATCCCCCTGGGTGACCAGGTTGACCTTCTTGCCGAGGTGGCCGGAGAGGTCTCGCACCACGCGACGATAGCGGTTAAAGAGGTTGCCCACCGGCAACATCCGAAGGTTCATGGCGTTATCACGAAGATCACTGGTGAGACGTTCGATGATCTCGGCAATTGCGGTGAGTCGGGGGTCAGTGTGAAGACCAGAAAACTGGGTCAGACTGGACTGAGCGATCACCAGCTCCCCCACCAGATCGAGCTGACGATCGAGTCGATCGGAGGGAACACGGATAAACTGTTTTTCACCACCATTGCCATTTTTCGGCGCCGCCTTCCCGTTACTCGCCTCGCCATCGACCATACCGGCGGGCTCACCCCCCCCTCGTCCAGCTTCACACTGGCCCGCAGATCCTCCAGCAGTAGCGTCTTGGCGGTTGCCCTGAGGCTCTCCACCGGCAGTGCCAGATCGGTATCGATCAGCATAAAGAGGCTCTCCAGCAGCGCCTCCGCCTCGGCTCGGGTCACCTCGTAGAGCAGCTGCTCAATCTGCAGCCGACTATCCTCCACCACGAACATGAAGACATCCTCGACCTCGGCGGTGTGCTCTTTGGTCGCCAGCAGAATACGCCACGAGAGATAGACCTGCTGCGGTTGCAGCGTCTCCAGCGGTGGAACATCGCCGGGGTCGAGCAGAATTCTGCAGAGCCCGAGTTCAGAGAGCTCCTCCAGCAGACCAATGAGATTGGTTCCGCGGTACATCAGATCCTCATCGGGGGCGAAGGCGATATGGTAGAGACTCCACTCTCCCGCAGCATCATCGGGATCGGAGGAGACGGTCTCATTCTCCCCTTCCTCAGCTGCAGATCCAGAATCGCTTCCAGAGGTGGCCATCCCCTGCTCCGGTGCTCCCGCCCCTGCTGCGGTCGTAGCACTCCCCATCAGCACCTCGATACGCTGCTGCAGTGCCGCTGCGAGTGTCATATCGGTCTGTTCCGGGTCATCCTGAACCGCGATCAACTGCCGCACGTAGTCGACCGACTGCAGTGCCACATCGATCAGCTCGACATTGACCTCGAGCTCCCCATCACGGGCGCGATCATAGGCATCCTCCAGCTTGTGGACGAAGGCGGCGACATTGTCCACCCCGTTCATGGCACTGGAGCCCTTGATGGTGTGGAGATCGCGAAAGACCGCATTGATCAGATCGTGATCCTCGGGGTGACCCTCGAGCTGCAGCAGCCCCTCCTCCGCGCTGTCGAGACTCTCCTGCACCTCCACCTCATAGATGGCGAAGGCCTGTGCCTTCAACTCCTGAAAGGCCGCATTATCCATTCCGTTTCATCCTCAGACACTTCTCGACCACCTTGATCAGCATCTCACTATCGAACGGTTTGACAATCCAGGCGGTCGCTCCAGCCTCACGCCCCTGCTGCTTACGCTCGGCCTGGGCCTCGGTGGTCAACATCACGATCGGGGTAAAACGGTTGGGAGAGTTATCCGAGCGCGCCGCCAGGATCACCTCAATCCCGTCGGCATTAGGCATATGGAGATCGGTCACCACCAGATCGACGGTATTTCCCATGAGGTGGTCGATCGCCTCCTGACCATCCTCACACTCCACAGTCTTGTAACCGGCCGACTGCAAAATTCCCCGAACGATCACACGAACGCTGGGGGAGTCGTCGGCAAAGAGTACCGTGGCCGCCATTACGCATCACTCTCCAATCGTAAAAAACTCAATGGACTAGCGTTCACGGCTGCGCACCAAGCGATCGGGGTCGACCCGATCCTCCCCCGGTTGCAGTGCACCGACCAGTAGTAGTGCCCGACGCAGATGGTCGGGCAAGGGCTCTTCCAGCTCGAACCCCACCTCCCGTTGCGCCGCGGTACGCCAGCCCGAGATCAAGGTCTGCACCAGTGAGAGGTCGATATCACTCTCCCGGTCGATCGAAACGGCACACGACTCACCGACCACCGTTGCGGCAACCATCTCTGCCAACCGCGCGGCACTCTCCTCGGCATGCTGTATGGTCTGATCCCCCTGCAGCACCACAGTAACAGACTCCCCCACGAAATCTCCTCATCAACGCTGTGCATTCACATGCGATTTATAACGGACCCCAACCACCAAGTCAACCATCCTAGCTGTTTTATCTGACAAAAACCAGGACTCATTCCCTGCAGGGCGAGATTTACTCCCCCTCTTCATGCCGATATCTTCGCACCTCTTCCTTGGTGAGCCCCCGAGTAACCCGCAGCAGGGAGTCACTACTGAACTCATCCTCCTCCAGTTCAACAAAAAAATCGACCGAATGACGACGATGCATATCCTTGGGGGTACGATACTCGATGATCAGCAGATCATCGGTGTTCTCCCGCAGCGGATAGCGCGCGCCCCGGCTAAGATACTTGCGTACTTCCACCGGCCCCATCACGAACTGGTCGAAAAAGAAGCTCTGCGGATCGAGCCCCAACTGCTGTAGCCGCTGCTGTAGCTGCGATTGCGCAGCATAGGCCATCAACTGTGGGTAGTCGATACGAAACTGCTCATCCTTGTTGGCGATCATCAACAGATCCCCCGCTGAACCGGTATTCCAGATGGTGAGATTGGGAAACACGGTACTCAGGGTATGGATGATCACCTTGAGGTTGTGGGGGGCGATATTGTAGGCCGGAATCCACTGTGCGAAGAGCCCATGGGGGCGCAACCGACTCTTGACCAACTCGTACCACTCGTGGGTAAAGAGCATCGACTCCCCCCGAATCCAGGGGTTGGAGGGTTGCGAGATGACGACATCATAACTCTCCGGCTCTGCCACTCGCAGCCGCTGGCGGGCATCCATCTGAAACAGGGAGACCCTTGGGGCATCCAGCACCCCGTTGTTATAACGCTCGAAGAGACGGGCCGCCTCAATCACCGCCGGGGAGATCTCTGCCACGTGGAGGTTATTGATCGGATGGAGCAGCACACTGCCGGCGGTGATCCCGCTCCCCAGCCCCACCACGAACACCTGCTCTCGCCGCGGCACCATCATCAGCGGCAGATGGGCCAGCACCTCCTGGGTGCGAAGATCACTCTGAGTGGCATTCTCGTGGGCACTGGCATCCACCTTGCCATTGATCATCAGGCTACGCACCCCTTCAGTATTCTCCATCACCGCCACGGTCGAGGTGCGACCAGTGTCGTAATAGAGCAGATCGAAGTTGTTCATCGCCGCCCGCCAGAGATCGGCCGGCGGTTGGGTCTCCCCAAGGTCGGATTCATGCATGATTCGATTGTAACGCTGCGCCGTATCGTAGTAGTCATCGGCGTAGATGTAGACCCCGCTGCTCATCACCCGTGGGGCCCAGGGATTGATATTGAAGATGATCGCGAACAGCACCGCCGCAGCCGCCGCAGCCGATTGTAATCGCTGCCCTATACGCCAGAAACGACCCAACATCAGCAGCAGCAATACGATCGAGAAGTTGAGCAACGCCCCCAACAGAATGGTGGTCTGCATCCCCCACAGTGGAATCAGAACCAGACTGGCCAGGGCTGCACCGATCGCGGCACCGATGGTGTTGGCACCATAGGCTCCACCGATCCCATAGGCCTTGCGGGTATGCGAAACGGTCAGGGCGGTCACCACCGGGAAGAGGATCCCCATGGCGGTGGTGGGGATCAACATCACCAGTGAGGCAAGCAGAAAGCGCATGAACTGTACCCCAAACCAGCTGTCGAAGAAGTCAGCCCGTAACGACAGGTAGTAGACCGGGAACTGATCGAGCAAGATCGAGGAGAAGAGGACGCTCACCACCACCACCATCTGTAGTGAGAGATAGAGGGTAATCCGGGAGATGGTAAGAGGGATGCGACTGTAGATGGCACTCCCCAGGGCGATCCCCAACAGAAAGGTGGCGAGCATCACGGTAAAGGCGTAGGTGGTGGTCCCGAGGATCATCTCCAGGGCGCGAGTCCAGGCCACCTCGTAGATGAAGGCGGCCACACCGGAGACTCCATAGGTGGCGAGCAACAACCGCCGCTGTGGGGGGGCGAGCTCCCCCTGTGGCTGCCCCTGTTCTACCGAGCCATCGGACTCCGACTGCAGCTCGAGCCGTTGCCCCTCTCTTCGGGCGAGAGAGAGCCAAAATAATCCAGCCACCATAAAGTTGACCATCGCAGCCAGAACATTGGTGGTAGCGATACCGAGATGGGCGAGAAAAAAGTAACCGGTGAGTAGAGTTCCGCTAATCGCTCCGAAGGTGTTCCAGGCATAGAGCTGGGAGACATCGACCGAAAGCGCCTGACGCTGGGTGAGATGGTTGAGATAGCGACTCAGCACCGGCAGACTCCCCCCCATCAATATCGTCGGGAAGAGCAGTAGCAACAGCGCCACCACCCCCCCGGAGCAGACCATTGAGCCAGGGGCTGGGGAGCAGCGCGCGATAGAGTTCGATATAGAGCGCCTCGGTCACCTCCAGCAGGGTGGGTAATAGCAGGGCGTAGAGTCCGATCGAGACCTCGATGGCGATAAAGAGCCAGGGCAGTCGGTCCAGTGCAAGGCGGTCGACCCACTGCCCGATCTTCCATGACCCCAGCGCCAATCCGGTCATGAAGGCCATCAGGGTAACGGTGAGAGAGATCGTCGAGGAGCCGAGTGAGATCGAGAACCAGCGTAGCCACAGCACTTCATAGGTGAGGGCTGCGGCACCGGAGAGGAAGAAGAGGATAAAGAGGAGGCGGGTGGTTCGGTAACTGGGTGTAGCGGATACAGTAGCGGTACTCATATGCTCCAACGATTGGGTTGCTGTGCCGTTACCGGCGCGATTATACAGAAACCCGAGGGGATTACCAGGGGGCGAGGTAACTATTCAGGGATCCCCCCTCACCCCAACCCTCTCCCAGAGGGAGAGGGGGCGTAGCTGGAGAGCCGGAAGAGTACTCTCCCAGGAGTGGGGAGAGGGGGGGCAATGCAATGGAGCCTTGCTACTCTGAGGCGGAACGGCGTCGCAATAAGAGGGCCACTACTGCCACACCCAACAGCAGCGGGAGCAGATGATCCAGACTACTGATCAGGTGGAGTAGACCATCCAGTAGCGTGCCGTGGTGGTCCAACCCGGGATGGGCGACCGCCAACTGCGGTAGCAGTATCGTCCCGACCCCTAATCCTGCCATTTCGATCCATCTTTTCATCGTTCTGTTCCTGATCTCTGTTATGCTCGACTCGGTCGACTCTACCCCGCCACCTGAACCTGAATCAACTCCTCACCCTCCGGGTCGACCACATGGACCGCACAGGCGATACAGGGATCGAAGCTGTGGATGGTACGGAGAATCTCCAGCGGCTGTTTGGGATCGTGCATGGTGTGACGGTCGGCTAGCGCCGCCTCGTAGGGCCCGGGCTGGTTGCGCTCGTCCCGGGGACCGGCGTTCCAGGTACTCGGCACCACCGCCTGGTAGTTGGCGATCTTCTGATCCTTGATGACGATCCAGTGAGCCAGCGCCCCTCGTGGAGCCTCGGTAAATCCAACCCCACGCGCCTCGGACGGCCAGTCGGCTGGATCCCATAGTCTCTGGTTATGGGTCGAGAGATCGCCCG
>CAYFOQ010000070.1:1276-4374 GCA_964344735.1 uncultured Piscirickettsiaceae bacterium | reverse complement strand
TGGCCACCAACTCCCCATACCACCCCATCATGTTATCGGCAAACACCTTGGTCTCGAGGGTGCGAGCAGCGGTCCTTCCCAGGGTGGAGAAGAGCGCCTCTAGTGGAGCATCGAGGGTCTTGAGTGCATAGTGAGCCAGCTCTCGGGTCTGTTCATGCCCTCGGGCATACATCACCAGCACCCGTGCCAGCGGACCCACCTCCATCACATGCCCCTTCCAACGCGGCGCCTTGAGCCAGGAGTAGGAGGCCTCAACATCGAGATGCTCGTAGGGGGGCTCGGGCCCGGTATAGTGAAGATTGGTCTCCCCCTCATAGGGGTGGAGTCCGGCATCCTTACCGTCACCGTAGTCATACCAGGAGTGGGCCACATACTCCCGAATCTGACCGCCATCGTTGGGGTCGATCTCATGAATGGTATTGAGATCACGGTTGAGGATCACCCCGGGCGGCACCAGAAAGCTGTCGGTGTCGTTGTTGCCCTTGGCGGGGAAATCTCCCATGACCAGGAAGTTGCCCACCCCTTCTCCCCTGGCGAACCAATCTTTGTAGAATCCGGCCACCGCCAAGGTATCGGGCACATAGACCTGATCGACGAAACGCTGCATCTTCTCGATGGTGCTCTTAATGGTGAGCAGCCCATCCATGTTGAGGGCAGTATTACCGGTATCCTCGGTGCTGATCGCCACCGGTGCACCACCGACCAGGAAGTTGGGATGGGGATTCTTGCCTCCGAGAATGGCATGAATCTTCACCACATCCCGCTGCCACTCCAGGGCCTCGAGGTAGTGAGCCACCGCCATCAGGTTAGCCTCGGCAGGCAATTTGTAGGCGGGGTGTCCCCAGTAGGCATTAGAGAAAATTCCCAGCTGCCCAGTCTCGACAAACCCCTTCACCCTCTTCTGGATATCGGCAAAGTAACCGGGGGAGGATTTCGGCCACTGGCTCAGGGACTGTGCCAAGGCTGATGTGGCCTTGGGGTCGGCATTGAGCGCCGAGACCACATCGACCCAGTCCAGCGCATGCAGATGATAGAAGTGCATCACATGATCATGGACATACTGTGCCCCGATCATCAGGTTACGAATGAGCTGGGCGTTGGGGGGGATCTCCCAGTTGAGGGCATCCTCGACCGCTCGTACCGAGGCGATGCCATGGACCAGGGTGCAGACCCCGCAGATACGCTGGGTAAAGGCCCAGGCATCACGAGGATCCCTGCCCCGGAGAATATTCTCGATGCCACGCACCATCGTCCCTGAGGAGTAGGCCGCCGCAATCTTCTCGCCCTCCATCTGTGCCTCGATACGCAGATGACCTTCGATTCGGGTAATCGGATCTACAACAATACGCTCGCTCATGGGGAACTCCTCATGGATTCAAAAACTGATTAAGCAGTTGATACTGCACCGATGACTCACTATCGTGCTCATCCTCTCCCGCCTCCGATGCCAGACCGGTCCGTGCCATACGACACTGAATGGTAACAAGAGTCATGACACCTCCTCCGTCTCTTCCTCCTGATCTCGGACCATATGCTCGGCAACCACCTCGGTCAATCCGACCACCGGTAGATCCATGCCGTAGTGGTCCAACCCCTCTTCCAGGGTGAGGCGACAGTTGGCACAGGCGGTCACCAGAGTCTCAACCTTGAGTTCATCCAGTTGCTGCTTCTTGCGCTGGAAGGCGACCAACTTGACCGCTTCGGCCCGCTCATTGGCACTCACCCCGCCGCCACCACTACAACACCAGTTCATCGCCCCATGATCCTTCATCTCGACAAAGTTACTGGCAACCCGGTTGAGCAGTCTCCGAGGCTGTTCCACCACCCCCCCCTTACGGGCAATCTGGCAAGGGTCGTGATAGGTGAGCCGAGCCTCCTCCATTCCCTCGGTCTTGATCAATCCGTCGGCGATAAACTCATCCAGCAGTTCGAGGATATGCTTCACCTCGAAACCGTAGGGACGTCCGATGAGGTTGGGCCCCTCCCAGCGAATCGCGGTGTAGGCGTGACCACACTCCGGACTGATCACCGTCTTTACCCCCAGCCCCTCGGCGGCATCGACCACCCGTTGTACCAACTCCCGGGCGAGATCGGAGACCCCAATCTGTATTCCGCTGTTGGTGGCCTCAAAGGCGGTCGAGGCGATGGTCCAGCTTTTACCCGCCTGCTGCATGATTCGGGCGATCCCTTCAAGATACTCGGGAAAGTTCATAATCTCCATCGACGAGAGCAGCACCATATACTCCACCCCCTGCTGATCGAAGGTGACCTCGAGCCCGGTATCCTCTTTGAGATGGCGCACCTGTGCCTGCAGCGCCGGGAGCTTGACCCCCATCGGACTACCGATCTCGATCGACCGCCGGGTAGCGCCCACCAGATCATCGGGGGCATAACCCGCCACCGCAAACCCCTCGCGAATCTTGCGAATCATCCCGCTGATATCGTTCCCCACCGGACAGACCAGGGAACAGCGGCCGCAAAGTGAACAACCGTCGTAAATCAGCTCCTCCCAGTCACGAAAGGTCTCTTCATCGACCGCTTTACCCAGACCGAGCCCCCGTTTCAGCCGTCCCAGCAAAGTATACTCCTGCTCCCAGATCCGCCGCATCGGCTCCACCTTGTGGATCGGGGTGTAACGGGCATCCCCGGTCTCGGTGTAGAAGAGACAGGCATCGGCACAGAGCCCACAGTGGACGCAGGCGTTGAAATAACTGGCCACCGGTGCATCGATCTCCGCCTTGATATAGTCGATTCCCTTGGTGATGGATGGTGCACTCATGATGACACTCCTCGACGTCCAGCGAGACTACCCTGATACCAACGTGCCAATAGAAACCCAAAGAGGTGACTCAAGCGGGTAAAGGGGGCCACCACCAGCAACAGCTCCACCGATAGAATATGGAGCGCCAACAGCAGCGTGTAGTCCAGCAACAGGTGGTTATAGGCTAGATATCCAGTCACCAGCGGTAACAGTGTCACCAGCCAAGAGAGATAGTCCCCCCCGGTGGAGATGAGCCGCAACACTGGATTGAAGATCCGGATCACCAACGCCACAAAGAGCGAAACGATCGTGATTGCGGTCACCGCATCGATGATCC
>CAYFOQ010000070.1:0-1266 GCA_964344735.1 uncultured Piscirickettsiaceae bacterium | reverse complement strand
TGGGCAATCCAGCCAGATCCAGCCCCAACAGTTCCAGATGGGGGCGATAACCGAAGATCACCAGAAACAGGCCGATATGGAAAATGTAGCCGTTGATCACCCGTAGCGGAGAGTCCCGTAGCGTCTCCAGCCGTGGCACCATGCGGCTGAAGAGCGTTCGCACCCCTCCGACCAGACCACTACCGCGTGGGGCAGCAAGATCGCCCTTGTGCCCCAGACTATAGATCTCCAGCAGTCGCAACAGCAGACCGAAGATAAAAATCGCCAGCGCCCCGTCCAGGGCCGGACCCCGCACCCAGATCAACAGCTCGGTGGCTTCCATGATCAGGACTCCTGTTTCAGATCATCGACTGCGACCGGCTCTCTGGCCGACTCTGCGCTCCGTTTGTTACCCCGATTGAGCGCCGCAGCAGCTGCACCAACACCAACACCGACCGCGCCGGCCTTGAGAATGGTCTCACCAGGATCCCCCTGTGGTACCGACAGCGCCTCATAGAAACTCCCGGCATCCCAGAACCGCGGCTCGGAACAGCCGATACAGGGGTGACCCGACTCGATCGGGAAACTGGTACCGTTATTCCACTTCAGCGTAGCGCAGGCGTTGTGAGTTGTCGGCCCCTTACAGCCGAGTTCGTAGAGACACCACCCCTTGCGTGCCCCCTCATCGTCAAACCCCTTGGCGAAGAGCCCTTGATCATAGAAGGTGCGACGATAGCAACGATCGTGGATGCTATCTCCATAAAAGGCCTTCGGACGACCCAGGTCATCCATTTCCGGAAGCCGCCCAAAGGTGAGAAAGTGGGCCACCGCCCCGGTCATCACCAGACCGATTGGGGGACAACCCGGGATATTCATCACTGGCTTATCCTTGACCAACGCACTCACCGGTACCGCATCGGTCGGATTGGGGTTGGCCATCGGCAGTCCACCATAGGCGGCACAGGTGCCCACTGCAACCACTGCAGCGGCTCCAGCAGCCGCCTCTTCCAGCATACTCAGATTGGTTCGCCCGGCGATGGTGGAATATGCCCCACCCTCCCTGGTAGGAATCGATCCATCCACGATCAGCAGATATTTGCCATACGCCTCCTTCATCGCCCGGTCCCGCGCCTCCTCCGCCTGGTGACCGGCGGCCACCTGCAGGGTGTGGTGGTAATCGAGCGAGATGAAATCGAAAATCAGATTTTCAATGGTTGGGCTATAGGAGCGAGTAATCGACTCAGTACAGCCTGTGCACTCCTGAAACGAGAGCCAGATCACGGTGGG
>CAYFOQ010000069.1:9366-11783 GCA_964344735.1 uncultured Piscirickettsiaceae bacterium | reverse complement strand
CGCCCCTGCGGGATGCGGCGAATAAGTGCGGGTTTACTCCGGTGTCAACAGTTGATGGAAAAGATCCGGGAGTCCTATCAGCGGGAGGGAAATATCATCAAAAATGATGAGCTTCGCACCCGGGTTCAGAGTCTCGGTGATGGGGTGGTGTTGGTACAGGCCCCAGCGCAACGGTTAGAGCACAAAATGCATCTCCCTTCGGCCTTTCTGGTCATCCCCATCTTTGCCCTGGCCAATGCCGGGATCCCGATCGAGTGGTCGGCACTGGGAACTATGCTGACCCATCCGGTCGCTATCGGGGTGGTTGCCGGTCTGGTGGTGGGCAAGTTGGTCGGGATTGCCGGTTTTAGCTGGATTGCCGTTCGGCTTGGCGTGACCGCTCTTCCAGCGGGACTCAATTTCAAGCATCTGATCGGTGCTGCCTTGATGGGGGGAATCGGATTCACCATGTCGATCTTCATCGCTGAGATTGGATTTGCCCACCATGCCGAGGACCTGTTGATGGCCAAGAGCGGTATTCTATTGGCTTCATTGATCGCTGGAGTGGGTGGTTTTTTGTGGTTATACCTCTTCACCTCAGAGGATCGTTCAATTGCCGATGACCATGGGTGATCTTGATGGATATGCTGGTGCCGCAGATGGATGGCCTGGAGGCGATCCACTACCACGGCATCGGCATCATCCCCATTCCCATCCGGTCGAAGGTGGGCATTCCGTTATTTCCCTGGTAACGACTACGGCGAGAGGGAAAGGCGCGTTGCGATTGATGTCGCTGTTTCATCCGGTTCTTCTTCTGCTGTGCCAGTTGGTAACAGTGCCAGAAGGCATCGCTCTCCTCTGCTGACTGTTCGATACAGGCAATCTCCTCATCGATGAGCGCCATTCTCTCTTCTGCTCGTTTTTTCTTCTGCTGCAGGTAGTCGAGAATGCTGCGTTTCGTGGGGCCGTTCATATCGTTGTCGAAGTGCCGGTATTCATCGGGAGTGGTCTCCGATTCCTCTCCAGTTCCCCAGACCGGATCGTTGTAGCCACGGTTGGTTGAGTCAAATGCATGGGCAGAGAATGTCAGGAGTGATGCCGTAAGTAGTAGTGTGGAGGCAGAGGGAAAAGGTTTCATTTTGATCCAGGTCGGTGATGGGTGATGAAAAGGAAGAAAGAAGGATTCAGCGGTGAGCTGAACAAGGGGGGTAAGGTTATCACATGGGATGGTGATCTGAATCCGTTACTGGTAGAGGGGAATCGTTACCTGCTACGTTGATCGGCAGCCGGACGGTAAAACAGGCGCCATCGACACCACGTTCGTTCTCTGCCGTTACACTGCCGCCGTGGTGGATTGCTACCAGTCGTACGATGTAGAGACCCAGTCCCAGATGAGGACGTTCACTGTCACTTTCGCGGCGGGAAGAGACCATAGACTCGAAAAGTGAATCACGGATCTCCTCGTCGATTGCTGGGCCACGATTGAGAATGGCGATCTGAACGGTATCGGTCTGCTGCTTTACGATGATCTCGATCGGATGGTTGGGAAGGGAGTAATCGATTGCATTGTTGAGCAGGTTGTCCAGCATCTGTTCGATGGCGTAGGGCCATCCCTTGAGTGGAATGGGCTGTGATGGCAGGCTTACCGTAAATGCGTGGTCGAGATGGGTATTGCGGTAGTTGTCCAGATACTCCTCCAGCAACTGTTGCAGATCGAAGGGCTCTTCACTGCCGGGGGCCAGGGCATCCTCCAGGCTTGAGGCTTCCGCCAGGCTCTGCACCATAGATCCGAGGCGACCAATCCCGCGGCGACTCTTGATTAGATAGTTGTGACTCTGTTCGGTGGCTGGAATCGCTTGCTCCAGATGTTCCAGCGAGGTGGAGACGATGTTGAGTGGATTGAGGATCTCATGTTTCAGCATTCGCGGCATCCGCTCGAGATAGTGGTTATAGCGAGAGAGCCGTTTCAACATATGGCTGATGCTGCGGGAGAGATCACCAAGCTCATCCAGAGAATCTTTTTCGGCCTCGATGGTCTCTTGAATGATGCGCCCACTCTGATCGATTGCCTGGGAGGTCTGCTGGCGCAGCCGATGCAGTCGCAGGGTGAGACGGGTGGCGATGGTGATCAGAATCAGTGCGGCCCCCAGAATCAGCAACAAGGTCGACCCGATCACATTCTCCAGTGTGATCCGCAGCTCCGAGAGGATGCGGAGATTGCTCTGTTCTGCCACCACCACCCCCAGTTTCTCCTCCTGGTCATGGATGGGATAGACCACGGTGATGACATCGGCTCGATGGTCGTAGGAGGGGCGAACCAGACGCTGCTCCTTCCCGGTCGACAGGGCGTGGTCGATCGCCTGCCAGGAGAACTCTCGGGTATCCCGTTCAGGTTCATCGAAGGCGGTGATCGGTGGGCCGAAGATCCAGTCGAAGAG
>CAYFOQ010000069.1:6959-9334 GCA_964344735.1 uncultured Piscirickettsiaceae bacterium | reverse complement strand
TTACGCTCGTCTTTGCGGGTGATATTGGTCAGTAGTGAACCGGCAGTAGCGACCACTCGGCGATGGCGGTCGGTGATGGAGAAGCGAGCGTCTGGCAGGTCGATCGCCTGCATCACCCGGTTGATCGAAGGGGAGGGGAGATAGATGTGGTTGCGATAGGGGGAGCTGTAGCCCTGAAAGGTACCCATCTCCAGCTCAATCTCCCGCTCTACCGGGTCGTCGATATCGACAATAGAGAATGACAGGGCAGTTCCCGGGGGAACCAGCTTGCGGGGTAATCGTAACTCAATGGTGTAGCCCTCTGGAGTGGGATGCATCGAGGCGGCAAAGGCGCGTTCATGACGGCCACTGAGTGGAGTGCTCCAGTCGGACTCCATCCGATAGATACTCATCAGTCCTTGTTGATAGGCGGTGGCAAGATACTGTTGCGGCGGTTCGTCCCGGTGCTGTAGATAGAGGCGCAGATGGTCACCAGTATCGACCCGTAACCCCTGAGCACGACGGAACAGGGTATGGTCGTCCTGAACCCGAAACAGGGCATAGATATAACGGCTGTCAGTGGTGATCCCCAACAGGTGTTGGAATGAGAGATCAGCCGTGGTGTAGTGATCCCCTCCCTGCAACAGGTGTTGTTCTCCATATTGAGTTGCCTGGTCGATGATCTCTTCCCAGGCGTTACTGTCGGGCAGGTCGAGATTGGGGTCGGTCGTCATCTCATGCACATGGATGGCCCGATCATTTCCGAGTTGGTGGGGGATTGTGGTCTCGGTGGTAAAGAGTTCCGGGCTGTTGTGGAGCACGGTCGCTACCGCCTGGGCTGCCATCGCCAGGGCATTCTCCTGTCCGCGCAGCAGGAACTGATTCATCTCCCGCAACATCTCGTAGCCCATGATCGGGATCGCCAGGAAGAGGATGATGGCGAAGATCAGCTTGTTGCGGATACCCCACCAGCGTTGCATTACGCCGGGCTCTCCGGTGGCTGATCCTCCCAGCGGTAGCCGACTCCGAAGACATTGCGAATGGCATTGAATGCCGGATCGACCTTCTTGAATTTGTTGCGGATGCGACGAATGTGTCCGTTGATGGTGTTCTTTTCGACAATGGTCTGTCGGGTCACCGGCATCAGCGCCTCATAGCTGACCGCCTCTCCCGGGGCGTGGGCCAGGGCCTCGATTAACCAGAACTCGGTCATGGTCAGCTCGACCGGTTGCCCACGCCAGTGAACCGCCAGTGCCGCTTGGTTTAAGGTCAGCTCGCCCTGAATCAGCAGGTTGCCGGGTTGGGTCGGGGGGTGGGTTAGCCGCTCCTCGATGCGAAAGAGTGAAGAGACCCGGACGATGAGGTAGTCCAGTGTGATCGGCTTGATCAGATAGTCCCAAGCATCGAGTCGAAGGCCCTCGAGTTTATCCATCTCGCCATCACGGGCACTGAGAAAGATGACCGGGATGTTGGGGTGGTGGGCATGGAGCTGGGAACAGATCTCGAAGCCACCGTCGTGGTGTTCCCCCAGCATCACGTCGAGAATGGCGAGGTCGGGAGGGGTCTGTGCCAGCCCGGCCAGGGCCTCGTCCCGGCTGCTGTAGGTGTCGAGAGCATACCCCTGGCGGCGCAGTGCCTCGGCGTAGTTCTCCAGCTGGTCCGGATCGTCTTCGACAATGGCAATCTTGCGGCTCATCACTCGGTTCTTCGGTCGGTGTAGTGACAGGGCGAAACACAACGGGTGAGTCGATAGTATATACTTCGTGCCCTCCAATGACCCTACTATTTATCGTACCCGACCTATGAAACTGACCACACGATTCGCCCCCAGTCCGACCGGTTATCTCCATATCGGTGGAGCTCGTACCGCACTCTTCTCCTGGCTCTTCGCCCGTCGTCATGGCGGGGATTTCATCCTTCGAATCGAGGATACCGATCGTGAACGTTCCACCGAAGAGTCGGTCAACGCCATCCTCGAGGGAATGAACTGGCTTGGACTGGAGTATGACCAGGGGCCGTTCTATCAGACTCAGCGTTTCGATCGCTACCGCGAGGTGATTCAGCAACTGTTGGATCAAGGGGATGCCTACCACTGCTACTGCACCCGGGAAGAGCTCGATGAGTTGCGTGAGGGGCAGCGGGCTCGCAAGGAGAAACCCCGCTATACCGGGCGATGCCGCAGTCGTACCGAACCTCGGGAGGGGGTAGAGCCGGTAGTGCGGTTCAAAAATCCTACCGATGGGGCGGTGGTGGTGGAGGATCTGGTACGGGGCAAGGTGGTGTTTCAGAACAGCGAACTGGACGATCTCATTATCGCCCGTTCCGATGGCACCCCCACCTATAACCTGACGGTTGTGGTGGATGATCTCGATATGGGGTTGACCCATGTGGTTCGC
>CAYFOQ010000069.1:0-6823 GCA_964344735.1 uncultured Piscirickettsiaceae bacterium | reverse complement strand
CAACTATCTGGTACGGCTGGGGTGGTCCCATGGTGATCAGGAGATCTTCTCCATTGACCAGATGGTGGAGCTGTTCGATGTGGAGGATGTCAACCACTCCGCCTCCACGTTCAATCCCGAAAAGCTGCTCTGGCTCAACAAACACTATATCAAGAGCTCATCTCCAGAACATGTCGCGCGCCATCTTTCGTGGCATTTGGGGGAGCGTGGGATCGATCCCGCCAGCGGTGGACCAGAGCTGGTTCGTGTGGTCGCGGCCCAGCAGGAGCGTTCCGAGACCTTGGTGGAGATGGCTGACAACAGCCGTTTCTTCTATCTCGATTTTGATGAGTTCGAGGAGAAGGCGGCGAAAAAGAACCTCAAGGGGGCGGCTGAAGAGCCATTGCGCCAGCTACGGAGTGGTCTGGCTGCGCTGTCGCAGTGGGAGGCAGAGCCGATTCATGCGGTGGTACTGGCAGTGGCAGAGGGGCTGGAGCTCAAGCTCGGTAAGGTGGCGCAGCCATTACGGGTCGCGGTCAGCGGTCAGGGGATCTCTCCACCCATCGATATTACACTCGAGCTGGTTGGGCGTGATCGAGTACTGGAGCGGATCGACCGTGCCTTGGCCTATATTGCCAAGCGGACGGGATCGTGAGTGGGGCGGTTACGACTCTCGCATGACCGGCCAGGCGGCACGCAAGTAGCAGAACATCGACCACAGCGTCAATAGCATGGCGATATAGAGGAGTGCCACACCGACCATCGCGGTGGGGAAGCCGGCGATTGGCTGTTGATAGAGTAACAGCAGGATTGCAGACATCTGCGCTGTGGTCTTGATTTTGCCGATCATCGACACCGCCACATGGGTCCGGCTTCCCATCTCCGCCATCCACTCCCGTAGCGCCGAGATGGTGATTTCGCGTCCAATGATCACGATCGCCGGAACTGCAATCAGGATCTCCGGGCGGTCACTGACCAGTAGCACCAGTGCCGAGGCAACCATCAGCTTGTCCGCCACCGGGTCGAGGAAGGCCCCAAAGGGGGAGACCTGGTCCCACTTTCGGGCCAGGTAGCCATCCAGCCAGTCGGTTACCGCAGCAAGTACGAAGAGTATTGCCGCAACCGTACGTCCCCACTCGACCGGGAGGTAGAAAGCGACCACGAAGATCGGGATCACCACGATCCGTAGTAGCGTGAGCAGGGTAGGGAAGTTGAGCTGCATGGTCGTCACAGTCTACCCCGAGTTGGTAACGAATCCAAACCCAGCAAGCCAATGTCTCCCCCTCTCCCTCTGGGAGAGGGCCGGGGTGAGGGCCAGTGTTTGCCACCACAGACCAAAAAGTATCCACTAGGGGTGGTCGAACCGCCGCTCAGGTCGCTATTATCTCTACAGATTCCCCGCCACAAGGATGAATCTCGAAACCGAGCGAAGGAGGATAGCCCCATGTTCAATGATAGATCGGTACTGATCACCGGAGGTACCGGCTCCTTCGGGAAGCGCTACACCCGCACCCTGCTGGAGCGATTCTCCCCGCGACGGGTGATCATATTCTCCCGCGATGAGTTGAAGCAGTTCGAGATGCAGCAGGAGTTCAACGCCCCCTGTATGCGCTATTTCATCGGAGATGTTCGAGATTACGACCGACTGCGTCAGGCGATGCGAGATGTCGACTATGTGATTCATGCCGCTGCACTGAAGCAGGTTCCGGCAGCCGAGTACAATCCGATGGAGTGTATCAAGACCAATATCTATGGGGCCGAGAATGTGATTCGGGCGGCGATCGAGCGAGGGGTGAAGCGGATTATCGCCTTGTCAACCGACAAGGCGGCCAACCCGATCAACCTCTATGGGGCCACCAAGCTCGCCTCCGATAAGTTGTTCGTGGCTGCCAATAACATGGTGGGGATGCAGGATACCCGCTTCTCGGTGGTCCGTTACGGTAACGTGGTGGGTACCCGGGGTTCGGTGGTCCCCTTTTTTCAAAAACTGATCGCCACCGGGAGTGACCACCTGCCAATCACCCACCCCGAGATGACCCGGTTCTGGATCACGTTGCAGCAGGGGGTCGACTTCGTGTTGAAAAACTTCGAGCGGATGCTAGGGGGAGAGATCTTTGTCCCCAAGATTCCCTCGATGCGGGTGGTCGACCTCGCCACCTCGATGGCGCCGGGGGTAGAGCAGCGGGTGGTGGGGATTCGTCCCGGGGAGAAACTGCATGAGATCATGTGTCCGCAGGATGACTCCCATCTCACTCTGGAGTTTGCCGACCACTTTATTATTACCCCGAGTATCCATTATGCCAGTCGGGAGAATGTCTTCTCGCCAAACGGAATCGGAGAGGAGGGGTACCTCGTGGACCAAGGATTCCAGTATAACTCCGGCACCAATGACCATTTTCTCACGGTCGATGAGCTCAAGTCCTATGGAACTGCCGAGTAGGAGGAGCCCTATCGCCGCTCTCCTCATCCTTTTGCAATAGATGACTGTCATGATCCCCTACGGCCAGCAGCAGATCAGTGAAGAGGATATCGCTGCGGTAGTGGCGGTACTGCGCTCCGACTTGATTACCCAGGGGCCGGTGGTCCCCCGATTCGAGCAGGCACTCTGTGACTACACCGGCGCGGCTCATGGGGTTGTGGTCAACAGTGGTACCGCTGCCCTTCATCTTGCCGCCTTGGCTCTGGGGTTGGGTTCGGGGGATTGGCTCTGGACCACCCCGATCAGCTTCGTTGCCTCGGCCAATTGCGGCCTCTACTGTGGGGCTCAGGTCGATTTTGTCGATATCGACCCCGAGAGCGGAAATATCAGCGTAACGGCACTGCGGCAGAAGCTGGAGATGACTCCGGTGGAATCTCTTCCCAAGGTGGTGGTGGTGGTTCACCTCTGTGGCTACTCCTGTGACATGGTGTCGATTCAGGAACTGGCGGAGCAGTATGGTTTCGCGGTGATCGAGGATGGTTGTCACGCCCTTGGGGGGCGTTATCGACAGCAGCCGATCGGTAGCTGTCGTTATAGTGACATTACGGTATTCAGTTTTCACCCGGTCAAGCCCATCACCACCGCAGAGGGGGGAGTGGCGCTGACCCAGCGGAAAGATCTGGCTGAACAGATGCGGCTGTTGCGGAGCCACGGCATCACCCGTGATCCGGCACAGATGAGCCAGAATGATGGTCCCTGGTATTATCAACAGGTTGCCTTGGGGTTCAACTACCGGATGAGTGAACTCCAAGCGGCATTGGGAGTGAGTCAGCTGGCACGGCTGGATGAGTGGTGGGAGCGCAGACGGCAGCTGGCTCGCAACTATCAACAGGAACTGCAGGGGATGCCCCTTCAACTCCCCCCGGAGGCGGCGTTGGAGAGTTCGGCCTGGCACCTTTACGGGGTACGTCTTCATCCAGCGCTGGATCGCAAGCAGGTGCTATTGGAATTGCGACAGCGGGGAATTGGTGCTCATGTTCACTATATTCCGATCCATACCCAGCCCTGGTACCGTCGACAGGGATTCGAGCCGGGTGATTTTCCGCAAGCGGAAAAGTATTACAGCGAAGTGATCACGCTGCCGCTATACCCCGGTATGAGTGATCAGCAGCAGGTTGAGGTGATCGATGCGCTTGTCGAGATGCTATCGTCCCCCCCGCACCACACGCAACCACTTCCAGAAATTGAGCAGACTCC
This sequence comes from uncultured Piscirickettsiaceae bacterium, assembly GCA_964344735.1. Taxonomy (GTDB): domain Bacteria; phylum Pseudomonadota; class Gammaproteobacteria; genus Thiopontia. The sequence continues at coordinate 3,168 of CAYFOQ010000069.1, read as the reverse complement.
CGAGAGAGGCGGCAACGTAGGTCCAGGCGGCGGCTCGTAGTAACTTTTTGGCGGCCGGTTCATCCTCCGGGCGGAGATAACCGGTCGATTTCATGAGTGGCAGAGCCCGGTTGAAGCTGGCATCGAGTTCAACTGTTAGGGATAACAGGTGGGTCACTAACAGAGCTCCCATGCTCACCAGTCCGGCAAGGAAGAGGACCAAACTGGGGAGCGGGCGGCGGCTCAGGATGGCGATTACCGGAGCGGCCAACAGAATCATCGCCCCAATACGCTCCGCACCTGCGGTACGCTGGATGATCTTTCCCCGTAGCTCCATCGGACGGTAGCCACTGCTGTGTTGCAGGGCGTGGCCAACCTCGTGGGCGGCGATGGTGATGGCGCTGAGGGTGCGGCCATCGTGGACCCGTGTGCTCAGGCGAACGCTGCGATCACGGGGGTCATAGTGGTCCCCCTCCTTCACCCGCTCGATCCGAACTGCACTGAGACCGTGGTGGTCGAGCAGGGTTCGAGCCAGTTCCGCCCCACTGTAGGGATAGCTGTAGTTGACATGATCATAGCGGTTGATGACCCCGCGCACCCACATCTGGGGCAGGGTGGTCGCAGCCAGTAGCAGCAGGCCGAGGAGGGCGAAAATCACACCAGCTCTCCCTCGAGATCATGTTCGTCGGCGGCCACGATGGTGACCTCGATCCGTTCTCCAGGGGTGAGTTGATTGGCCTCCGGTAGGTGGATTTCCCCATCGATATCGGGGGCCTCCGCCGCTGAGCGGCCAATCGATCCGGTTCGATTGACGCTATCGATCAGAACGGTGGTGGTGGTTCCGACTCGTCGTTGCAGCTTTTCACCACTGATTCGACTCTGCAATGCCATCAACTGGTCGAGGCGGTCCCGTTTGGTTCGCTCTTCCACCCCCCCTGGTAAGGCATTGGCTGCAGCACCCTCCACCGCCGAGTAGGTGAAGGCGCCGGCACGGTCGAGTTGGGCCGCCTCGAGAAAGTCGAGGAGCTCACCAAAGTCATTATCGCTCTCTCCTGGAAAGCCGACAATGAAGGTGCTGCGCAGGGTCAGATCGGGACAGATTTCTCGCCACCGTTCTATTCGCTGCAGCATCGCCTCGCTGCTGGCAGGACGTCTCATCGCCTTGAGAATGGTGGGGGTGGCGTGTTGTAACGGCAGATCGAGGTAGGGCAGTATCAGGCCATCTGCCATCAACGGTAGCAGCTGGTCGATTACCGGATAGGGGTAGAGGTAGTGGAGGCGAACCCAGATTCCCAGTTTTCCCAACTCGCTGGCAAGGGTGACAATCCGAGTCGGGAGAACCGTACCGCGCAGAATCTCGTTGCGATAGCGCAGATCGGCGCCGTATGCCGCAGTATCCTGAGAGATGACCAGCAGCTCCTGGACGCCACTTTCCACCAGTCGCTCCGCCTCGGTCAGAATCTCTCCCAGTGGACGACTGACCAGCCGTCCCCGTAGTGACGGGATGATGCAGAAACTGCAGGATTGATTGCACCCCTCGGCAATTTTGAGGTAGGCGTAGTGTCCCGGGGTGAGCCGAATATTGCGATCCGGTAACAGCTCCGCCAGTGGATTGGCCGGTGGTGGGAGGGCCTGGTGAATCGCAGCGACCACGGCAGCGATCTCATTGGGACCGGTGACCGCCAGTAGCTCGGGGAACGCCCTTAGCAGCATCCCCTGATCCTTTCCCAGACAACCGGTGACGATTACCCGTCCGTTGATGGTGAGGGCATGGGCAATGACATCGATCGACTCCTCGATGGCCGCCTCGATGAAACCGCAGGTATTGATCAGAATCAGCCCGGCCCTTTCGTGATCATCGATCAGTTGATACCCCTCGGCCCGGAGCTGGCTGAGGATGCGCTCGGTATCTACGGTTGCCTTGGGGCAGCCGAGGCTGATGAAACCAATAGTGGCGAGATTATCCATGGGAAGATCGGGGAAGGTTGGTTCAGCGGTGGTATTTTCTCGATTGTACCAATTGCTTTCGAAACAGTAACGGTACCAAAGAGCCTTTGTAACCATTCAGGGGCGGGTGAGATAAGTTACGAGCCCTCAAATCACCCCAATAGCGTGGATGGCGGTTTGAAAAATGGCCACAGCTCCCCATTATCACTGCAATGGAGCGGTCGGTCCGACCGTTTATGATCGATGATGGAGCAGATGCAATGAGAATGGATAGGCTGACAACCAAGTTTCAAGCGGCACTAGCCGATGCCCAGTCCTTGGCGGTGGGGCGTGACCACCAGTTTATCGATCCGATCCACCTGTTGGTGGCGTTACTGGATCAGGAAGGGGGAAGCGTACGTCCACTATTGACCTTGGCCGGAGTACAGGTCAACCCGTTACGCAGTGCACTGGGGGCGGCGCTCGATCGTCTGGCCGTGGTCGAGGGGGGCGATGGGGATCTACAGCTTTCCAATGAGCTGATCAAGCTCTTCAACCGGGTCGATAAGCTGGCCCAGCAGCGGGGGGATCAGTACATCTCCTCCGAACTCTTTGTGCTGGCGGCGCTGGAGGCGGGTGGGGGCGTGGCTCAGCTGCTGCGTGAGGCCGGGGCTGCCAAGGGGGCGGTCGAGGCAGCGATCGACCGCCTGCGAGGGGGAGAGAAGGTCAACGATCCCAACGCCGAAGAGCAGCGTCAGGCGCTACAGAAGTACACCGTTGACCTTACTGAGCGGGCCGAACAGGGCAAACTCGACCCAGTGATCGGACGTGATGACGAGATTCGGCGAGCGATTCAGGTCCTACAGCGTCGCACCAAGAACAATCCGGTACTGATTGGTGAACCCGGGGTGGGAAAGACTGCCATTGTCGAAGGGTTGGCCCAACGCATCGTCAACAAAGAGGTACCGGAGGGGCTGAAGAACAAGCGCCTGCTCTCTCTGGATATGGGAGCACTGATCGCCGGGGCCAAGTTCCGGGGGGAGTTCGAGGAGCGTCTCAAGGGGGTGCTCAACGATCTTGCCAAGCAGGAGGGGCAGGTGATCCTCTTCATCGATGAGATTCACACCATGGTCGGGGCGGGTAAGGCCGAGGGTTCGATGGATGCGGGCAATATGCTGAAGCCGGCACTGGCCCGGGGGGAGCTGCACTGCATTGGCGCCACCACCCTGGATGAGTATCGCCAGCATGTGGAGAAGGATGCCG
>CAYFOQ010000068.1:0-12260 GCA_964344735.1 uncultured Piscirickettsiaceae bacterium | reverse complement strand
TGACCATTTTCGAACGCAGAAATGACGGATTTCAGGGGTGAGCTGAACAGTTACGGCACTTTTGCACCGACTCACACCTGGAATACGGAAAATGAAACAGGCCCACTCTCGCCCTTCAATGACCGCCACTGCTCTTGCGCTGGCCGTATCTACCCTGACTGCCGCTGTGAGCTACGCTGTCGAACAGCCGACCACTGTCACGCCACCGGCCAAGAAGCTGGCTCCGAAAACCGCTGTGGAACCGATTCCAGATGATATCTGGGACACCATCGCCTCACCGTTTGATCCCATTAGTACACCACCGGGCTATGCCCCGCCTCAACAGCGGGTCGAAACTATGCAACCACGCCGTACCCTGCCGGCTCCACTCCCGGCGGCAGAGCCACAGCTCCAGCCTGCTCCGGCAGCACCGACACAACCGACCATCAACCGCTACCCTGTGACGCCCCCGATTCCCTATGAACTGCCACCACCAGAGCGGGTAGTACTAGACTACCCGGAGGAGTACTGGAACTGTCTGCTCAACAATCTACAGGGGGTGGGGAGTGATGTTGCCGCCAAGCTGATCACCCGAGCCTGTCAGAAAAAGCACCCGAAACAGTAGGCCAATTCAACCGCCTGCCCGGGCATCGTCAGCGAATCACTGACGATGCCGAGCCACACCACGAAGCCGATCCAGTGATTATGGAGAAAGGCACGAAAACAGTCGCGGCGTTGACGTTTTCGAATCAGCCACTGGTGATACCCCCCCAACACTACCGCAACGACCAGCGCCACGTAGAAGCCGACACCTAGCGTGAATGCGCTTCCCACCTGAATCAAGGCAACCATCATCATCACCTGAAATAGGGCGATCCAGTGCCGATCGTAACCTCCGAAGAGGATAGCGGTGGAGCGAATTCCGACTCGAAGGTCATCCTCACGATCGACCATGGCGTACATCGTGTCATAGACCACCGCCCAGCAAAGGGTCGCCCCAAAGAGCCACCACGCCCCTGATGGTACGGTACCGGTTACCGCCGCAAAGGCCATCGGAATGGCCCAACCAAAGGCGGCTCCAAGGAAGAGTTGAGGCAGGTGGGTATAGCGTTTCATAAAGGGGTAGAGCACAGCCAGTGAGACCGCACCCAACGACAGCCAACGTGTCAAGGGGTTGAGTGGCCACAACAGCAGTAGCGCCAGCGAGAGTAATAGGGTAAAAAGCTGTAACGCCTCTCGCTCCGAGATCTCCCCGGTCGTGAGTGGGCGCTGGGCCGTTCGTTCCACATGACGGTCTACCTTGCGATCGGCATAGTCATTGATCACACAACCGGCCGAACGCATCACCACCACGCCCAACACAAAGACCACCAGCAAGACGGTCGGGGGCATCCCCCCGGCGGCGATCCAGAGCCCCCAGAGCGTAGGCCAGAGTAACAGTAGAATACCGATCGGCCGATCGAGCCGCATCAGCTGCAGATAGCACCGCCAGCGCCTCGGGGAGAGCATTCTGGAGTCGGTGCTAACCAACGGTGGTGCTAGCGGATCCACAATCGCAGCCGTGTTCCCCCCAGTCGTTCACTCCGCTCCCGAATCACACCACCGGGCTCCTCCCCCGCTTTGTCATGTATCCGAACGATCTCTCGTGCCACCAGAAGGTCGAGATCCCCCTCCACACTCTCTGCAGCAGGCAATTCGACACGATTGTCTTCGACCGTAAACTGATATCCCCCCGTTGCTGCCGCATCGGCCGTCAGCAATAGCTCAGTCGCCCCCGCCTCCACCCCCTGCAGTAGGGCCAGCGACAACACGCTCACCACCAGCGCCCGATCGTAATTACCAAAGGCATCATAATCACACTCCACCTCGACCGTGATCCCTCCACGCCCTTCGATCAGTGCCTCATGACGACCATAGGCATCCTCCGGAGCATCGCAAAGCGGCAGATCCATACGGTTGAGTTTGAGCGTACCGAGATGAATTCGCAGCAACATCTGCAACAGGGTCAACTCTTCGAAGAGCCGACGGCTACTCTGTTGCAGTGCAACCTGATCATCTACTCCTACCATATCGATCTGCAGCATCAGCACCCCCATCTGATTCATCAGATCGTGCATCTGCTTGGATATCCTCGGGGCAATTTCCATCGTCTACCTCAATCGCTGAACAAACTGCTCGAATAGATCGTGCAGCTTCTTGTACTTGTCGTCGTGAAACTCCTTGGGGATGCGGCTGAGACAGGCGTCGGTGCGATCGATCAACTCCTCACTCACCCCCTGCTTGATCATCACGCCGAGCAGTGCCTGAGCAGCATTGAGGTTGATGACTCGATTACCGTTCAGCCGCTCCGCCGCCTCAAAGAGAATGTCGGCCGCTTTTACCGCCTCCCCCTGCTTGTAGTAAGAGACCCCCTCGTTATTGAGATTGACCACCTCCTGTCGTACGGCATTGAGACTACGGCGGTCCTCATCATTGAGATCGGACTGCTCAACCACCTTGCCGATCTCCGCCTGGATCTCGGCATTGTTATGGTTGTGCTGGGTCACCTCGCTCAGCAACTCCTTGACGAAGGCCTTGTTCTTGTCTCTGAGCTTGGCACTCTTGGCCTGTAGTGTCTGTTGCATCAATCCACTGGCCGCATCCGCCTCGGCCTGTAGCCGGTGGCTATTTTCATTGAGCTTGTTGGCAAACTCTAGCGCCACCTCCGGATCGAGTGCTGCGGTACGTTTCTCGAAATGCTGCATCGCCTCTCGCATCATCCGGTCGACATCGGCCGGTCGTCCCATCTTTTCGTAGGCTCGCCCCTCCTCCATCGAGGTCTTGATCTGGGCCGATGGGTCGTTGCCGAAGCTTTTCTTCCCCCGTTTCAGCATCTTCAGTGCATCAGATGGCACTCCCTGATCCATCAAGACACTGGAGAGACCGGTAAAGTCGGAAATATCCCGAAACAGGGAGTAAGCCCCCAGGCGGATGGTGTTCTCATAGGCCCGTTGAGCCGTAGTGAGATCACCATTCTGCTGTGCCACGGTTGCCAACAGTTTCTGCCGTTTCAAAACCTTAGGAGACTGTTCCACCGCATCTTCCAACACCTTCTGTGACCGATCCCCCGCCCCCATTTTCAACAGCGCACGAGCCAGCCAGTCACGGGCCACATTCTGGGCATCATTCTCTTGCAGCACCGCCTCGAAACAGGCCACCGCCTCGGCATATTGCTCCTGCACATAGAGTATCCGCCCCTTGCCCAGTTGCGCCCAGAGCAGACTCTGCTGCTCCAGTGTATCGAGGTAGATCACCATCGCCTCTTCGAAATAGTGATTCTTCTCCAGGATATCGGCCTTGATCCGCATCAGCTCGAATGGGCGCTCCTGGCGCTGTTCGATCATCTTGTCGAGCAGGTAGATGGCACGTTTGAAGCTCTTTTTACTGAGCGCCTCATCGACCGCAATCAACCCCTCCTTGGCCTTGGCCAGACATTCGATACGCCCGGTCAATACCGATCGTGAAAAGGGCTTGGTGAGATAGTCATCGGGACGGTTCTCCACCACGCTCAACACCATGGTACGCGCAGTCTCGGCGGTAATCATGATAAAGATGGTGGAGTACCCCAGAATTCCTCGAGCCCGACTCTCTTCCAGCACTTGCTGACCATCCTTGGCCTCGTCTCCAAGGTAGAAGTCACACAGAATGATGTCGTAATGGTTCTCGGCAATCAGCGCCAACGCCCCTTCGCCACTATCGGTATAGTTGATCTGGCTACTGGGGACCTGTGACTCCGTCAACAGTGTCAGCAACGATGCGCGATAACTGCCAAAGTCATCAACGATAAGAAACCGATAGGGTTTGAGTGGAAACTCACTACTCATAATCTTGTCGAATACGAACGCCTCCTCCTGAGGAGGGACAAGGGTATCTCATTGACCACCATGGTGTCACTCGCTTTTATTGCCAAATGCCAATCCAGTACCGGACAACACCAAAAGGAGAGGTGCAAACTCATAGAATCTGATCGAGAAAGGCGCGGGTGCGCTCATTCCGGGGATTCTCAAAGAACTCGTCCGGTGAAGAGCTCTCTACAATTTGCCCCTGATCCATAAAGATCATGCCATCAGCCACCGTTCGGGCAAACCCCATCTCGTGGGTGACACAAATCATGGTCATCCCCTCCTCAGCCAACTCGGTCATCACATCGAGCACCTCCTTGATCATCTCCGGATCCAGCGCTGAGGTGGGTTCATCGAACAGCATCACCCGCGGCTCCATACAGAGCCCCCGTGCGATCGCCACTCGCTGCTGCTGTCCACCGGAGAGCTGCCCCGGAAATTTCTCTGCCTGCTCGGCAATCTTGACCCGCTCGAGATAGTAGATCGCCTTTTCCTCCGCCTCCTTACGTGGCATCTTCCGTACCCAGGTCGGGGCCAGCATCAGGTTCTCGAGGATAGTGAGGTGGGGAAAGAGATTGAAGTGTTGAAAGATCATCCCCACCTCACGCCGCACCTCCTCGATATTTTTCAGATCATCGGTAAGCTCGATGCCATCGACGATGATGCTCCCCTGCTGATGCTCTTCCAGGTGGTTGATGCAGCGGATCATAGTCGACTTACCAGAGCCCGAGGGGCCACACACCACCAGCCGTTCCCCCCGATTGACGGTGAGATTGATATCCTTCAGTACGTGGAAATCACCATACCATTTGTTGACGCCACGCATCTCGATCATCACATCCATGAACCCCCCTTCATCGCCTCACCTGCCCGCCCAGTTTTTGCTCCACGGCCACACTGTAACGCGACATACTGAAGCAGAATAGCCAGTAGACCACGGCACAGAACACATACCCCTCCACCGCCATTCCCAGCCAGTCGGGATCGGTGGTAGCCGCCTGTACGATACCGAGAAAATCGAACATCCCGATAATCAACACCAGCGTGGTGTCCTTGAAGAGAGCGATAAAGGTATTGACGATTCCCGGAATCACCAGCCGCAGTGCTTGCGGCAGAATAATCAGCTGCATCGTCCGCCAATAACCCAGCCCCAATGAAAATGCGGCCTCGGTCTGTCCTCGAGGGATCGCCTGCAGTCCTCCACGAACCACCTCGGCCATATAGGCCGACTGAAACAGGGTGATCCCGATCAGTGCCCGCAACAACTTGTCGAACGATACCCCTTCAGGCATGAAGAGTGGCAACATCACCGAGGCCATGAAGAGTACAGAGATCAACGGTACCCCACGAATCAGCTCGATGAAACCGATCGACAGTGAGCGAATCACCAGCAGTCGCGACCGCCGCCCCAGTGCCAACAGCACCCCCAGCGGAAAGGAGGCGACGATACCGACCCCGGCAATGACCAGTGTGAGAAAAAGCCCTCCCCACTGTGCCGTCTCCACAACGACCAGCCCCAGAACTCCCCCATGGAAGAGCAACCATGCCAGTGGAGGATAGCCAAGTAACAACAGCCAGACCATCGGTCGCCGGGGAATGGCGGAGACAAACAGAGCGCCAATCCCCAGCGCCAACAATAGAAAGGCGAGATCGACCCGCCAACGTTCAGCGTCAGGATAGAACCCGTAGAGAAACTGTTCCAACCGAGCATCGACAAAGGCCCAACAGGCCCCCTCGGCACCACTACAATCGGCTCGTGAACTCCCGCTCCAGACCGCATCGACCACGACCCACTCCACCACCGGTGGCAGCAACAGGATGAGGAGATAGAGCAAAAACAGTGTCAGCAGACTGTTCAGAGGAGTGGAAAAGAGGTGCCGTCGTGCCCAGGAGAGTGCGTAGTTCACCGCTCTACCAGCCTCATCTTGTGGTTGTACCAGTTCATTAGCAGCGAGATCAGAAGACTGATGACCAGATAGACCGCCATGGTGATTGCGATCACCTCCACCGCTTGCCCGGTCTGATTGAGTACCGTTCCAGCAAAGACTGAAACCAGGTCAGGATAGGCGATGGCTGCCGCCAGCGATGAGTTTTTCAACAGATTGAGATACTGGCTGGTGAGCGGCGGGATGATCACCCGTAACGCCTGCGGTAGCACGACCAGTCGTAGCGTCTGCCCCTCGGAGAGCCCGAGTGAGCGGGCCGCCTCACTCTGCCCGCTATCGACCGACTCAATTCCGGCCCTTACAATCTCGGCAATGTAGGAGGCTGTATAGATCGACAGCGCCAGTAGCAGCGCCATAAATTCCGGAATCATCACCATTCCGCCCTGGAAGTTGAACCCCCGCAATAGCGGCAACTCCCACTGCAGCGGCACCCCCAGCCCCCACAACACCAGCAGCGGCAGACCAATGATCACCATCAAGATCGCTCGCCAGCGCGGGAATGGGCGACCGGTACGGTGTTGACGCCGCTTTGCCCAATGCAATAACAGAACGACCAATCCCAGTGCCAGCAGCAACGACCAACCCACCCACTGCAACTCCGGTTCCGGAACCGCTGCCGGCAGATAGAGACCACGATTATTGAGAAAGACCAGCTCTCCCCAGGCGATGCTGTTTCGCGGGGTTGGCAATGCCCGCAGCACTGCGAAATACCAGAAAAAGATCTGCAATAGCAGCGGAATATTGCGGATTGTCTCGACATAGAGCAGCGCCAGCCGTGAAACCAGCCAGTTGGAGGAGAGCCGGGCGATACCGATCACCACCCCCAGCAGGGTGGCCAGAAGAATACCCAGCAGTGAGACCAGCAGAGTATTGAGTAGCCCCACCAGGAAAGCGCGACCATAGCTGGAGCGCTCACTGTATTCGATCAGGTGGGAGATGATCCCAAAACCGGCCTCGGTCTGAAGGAAGCTGAATCCTGTGGTGATCCCGCGATGGGAAAGATTATGCTGCAAATTCCCCCAAAGCACGGTGAGCAGCCAGAGGAAAAGAGCCAGCGCCAGCAACTGAAAGATCCAGCCCCGAACACGACCATTTCTCCACCAGGCACCCATCCCTTAGCAGATTGTTGAAATACTACTCATGCGGCACGATACCGCGTTGAAATTGACCTCAACATGCCCATTTACTGGAGTAAATTCCGCCCAGTAACTCAACGAATCGGCGGCGCGTACTGGATTCCGCCCTGCGTCCAGAGGTTATTGATCCCCCGTGGCAGGTTGATCGGGGTATCCGGACCCAGGTGACGATCATACATCTCGCCATAGTTGCCTACCTGCTTGATAATCTGGTAGCTCCAGTCGTTGGAGAGCCCCAGCTTCTCGCCCATATTGCCGGCACTACCGAGTAGGCGGTTGCGGGCCGGATTGCTCTGGTCAGAACGCATCGATTCGACATTGCCAGAGGTGATCCCCATCTCCTCGGCATTCTTCATCACCCGCAACGACCAACGAACGATATCCCCCCAGCGGTTGTCACCGTGACGAACCACTGGACCGAGTGGCTCCTTGGATATGGTCTCCGGCAGAATCATATGTTGCCGCGGGTTACCCAGACGGGTTCGCTGAGCTGCCAACCCGGAGCGATCGGTGGTAAAAACGTCACAACGACCGGCATCGTAGGCGGCGACCACTTCATCCATCTTCTCGAAGGCGACGATTTTGTAATCCATACCATTGGAACGAAAATAGTCAGCCGCATTCATCTCGGTGGTGGTTCCGGTATTGGTGCAGACGGCAGCCCCGGAGAGCTCTTTGGCAGAGTGAATACCAAGCTCCTTGCGCACCATGAACCCCTGGCCGTCATAGTAGTTGATCCCGGCAAAATCAAGCCCTAGCCCAGTGGCGCGAGTATAGGTCTCGGTGGTATTGCGCACCAGCAAATCAATCTCCCCCGACTGCAGTGCGGTGAAACGCTCTTTGGCAGAGAGCGGGGTGTACTTCACTCGCTCGCTATCCCCAAAGATTGCGGCAGAGACTGCACGACAGACATCGACATCGATCCCCTGCCATTGACCACTGGCGTCTGGGCTGGAAAAACCGGGAAGCCCCTGACTGACACCACACTGCAGATACCCCTTGCTGCGGACATCCTCCAGGGTATCGGCTCGTGCCACCGTAGTCACCAATGAGACTGTCGCCACCACCGCCGCCGCCATTGCCGCTCTCTTCATCCATCCACTCCTTCGTTGTCTGTTCGTAACTGTTCAGGGGTGAGCTGAACAGTTACGTCTGTTCATTGCTCCAGGCTGACCCTGACTGATGGTAGAAAAAGGTAACAGAACCGTCACCGGGTGTCACCTCTCCCGCCTCCGCTAGCCCAGCTCATATGCTCGGATACTTGTCAAAACAGGCGATTATTATTATCCTCTCGCCACGGGGAGAGCCTACTACAGACCAATAACCGTCGTAACTGTTCAGCTCACCCCTGAATAGTTACTAACCGTCTGTAAAAACGATTCAACAAAGAAACAACACTACCAGGATCACAACAAATGAGTAACGTACTGGTCATCGATGATTCCCAGTCCCTCCGGGCTACCGTGGTATTCACATTGACCAAGAGCAACCGTTTTTTTCAGGTCACCGAGGCCTCCAGCGGTGAGGATGCGCTGAAGTTGATCGAAGAGCGCCGTCTGTTGGGGCTCAAGCCGTATGACCTGCTTCTGGTTGACGTCAATATGCCAGCAGGAATGGATGGCTTCCAGACGGTGGAAAAGGTTCGTGGATTCGTCGAGTACCACACCACACCAATTCTTTTTCTCACCGCCGATAACAGCACCGACGGTCGTCAACACGGGAAAGAGGTCATGGCAACCGGATGGATCACAAAACCCTTTCGCCCCGAAGTATTGTTAACCACCATCGAACGGGTTATTCCGGCCTGAATCGAGCGGGTGACGACCGTTCCCCCGTCCTCTGATCTATTGATAGAGGAGATTCGGCAGCAGGCGGAACGACTGGGGTTGACCGGGTTTGGAGTGAGTGGCTGTGACCTTGGTGTCCATGAAGAGGCACTGCAGCAGTGGTGTGATGCCGGACATCACGGTGAGATGGAGTATATGGTTCGACACGGGACCAAGCGTAGTCGGCCACAACAACTACTACCGGGTACTCGCTCCATTCTCTCATTCCGCCTCGACTATCTTTCCGCCGATACCACCGACGCACTGGATATACTCGCCACACCCACCCGTGGCTACATCTCCCGTTACGCCCTTGGACGGGACTACCATAAGCTTTTTCGTAACCGCCTGGCCCGGTTGGCGAAGTGGTTACAGCAGCGAATCGGACCATTCGGCCATCGGGTCTTTGTCGATAGTGCTCCGGTTCTGGAGAAGGGAATCGCGGAACAGGCTGGACTCGGCTGGATCGGAAAACATACCAACCTGCTCCACCGCCAGCACGGCTCCTGGTTCTTTCTGGGGGAGATCTACACCGATCTCCCCCTTCCTCCCGACCGGCCCCAGAACAACCACTGTGGCAACTGTAGCCGTTGCATCGAAGTCTGCCCCACTGCAGCGATCATCGCCCCCTATCGACTCGATGCCAGGCGCTGCATCTCTTACCTCACCATCGAACACCCTGGAGAGATACCACTACCATTACGCCAGAAGATCGGCAATCGCATCTTTGGCTGTGATGACTGCCAACTCCACTGTCCCTGGAACCGTTTTGCCCGCCACAGTGATGAGCCCGATTTCACCCCCCGCCATAACCTCGATGCTCCAGAGCTGACCCAACTACTGCAATGGAACGAAGAGACCTTTCTCGAGCGTATGGCGGGCTCCCCCATTCGTCGCATCGGTTACTCGCGATGGCAGCGTAATCTTGCCGTTGCTCTGGGAAACAGTGGAACCCCAGCTACCATCCCGATACTACAGCAGCAGCTTGCCTCTGCCCCGGAGCTGGCTCGCCCCCATCTGGAGTGGGCGATTGAGAGACTACAGGGTTAACTGTTCAGCTCATCCCTGAATCGTTACGAATTCTCCTCTCCTTCTACGAGAGAAGAGGAAGAGGCTCCGAACAGATCTGGCCGTCGCTCTCGAGTGCGCTGCTCCGCCTGCCGATGCCGCCAGGCAGCGATCCGACCATGATCACCACTCAACAACACTTCGGGGACAGCCATTCCCGCCACCACCTCTGGGCGACTGTAGTGGGGACAGTCCAGCAGACCTGCGGAGAAAGAGTCTTCGGCGGCAGAATCGAGATGGCCCAACGCCCCGGGCAGTAGACGAATCACCGCATCCATCACCACCATCGCCGGTAGCTCTCCGCCACTGACCACATAATCCCCTAGCGATAGCTCTTGATCGACCTCGGAAAGAAGCAGGCGTTCATCGACCCCTTCATAGCGACCAGCGAGCAGGATCACGCCCGGCTCAGTGGCTAGATCACGGGCATGAGATTGAGTGAAGGGCTCGCCCTGAGGGGAGAGATAGAGCAGTCTGGATCTGATCCCCAACTGCTGATGGTGAGCACGAATGGCATCGATCGTTCGTTTCAGCGGTTGGTAGAGCATCACCATACCGGGACCACCACCGTAGGGGCGATCATCTACGGTTCGATGACGATCTTCGGTAAAGTCGCGAGGGTTCCAACACTGCAGTTGTACCAGTCCGCGATCAAAGGCTCTCGAGGTGATTCCGAAATCGGTAATTGCATGCCGGATCTCTGGAAAAATGGTGATCAGGTCAAATCTCAAAAATCGAGTTCCCAATCGACACTGATCCGCTTCTCATCGATCCGCACCTCGATCACCCAGGGTGAAACAAACGGAATCAGGCTCTCTCCTCCGGCACGCCGGGTCACCAGCACATCGTTGGCGCCGGTCGCCATCAGCTCCACCACTCGCCCCAGAGAGGTCCCGGAAAGATTGAAAACCTCACAACCGATCAGATCGGCCCAGTAGTACTCCCCCTCTGGAAGAACCTCGAGGGCGGCACGCTCGACCGCAATCTCCCACCCTTTGAGCTCATCCGCCCGCTCACGACTCTCGACCCCTTCGAAGCGGGCCACCACCCCTTTGCCGTGTCGTCTGGCCTCGATCGAATGCCCCTGCTTGCGCACCGTTCCATGCTGCAGCCACCACTCTTCGTAGTCCAAAATCTGTTCATTGGGAGTGGTGTAGGAGTGAACATGAACCCAACCTCGAACCCCATAGGGGGCGCCGATCCGTCCAAGTACCACCCAATGAGCATCCGGATTGGACACGGGAACGCAACCCCGGGCTGATACCGGCTCAGGCAGCTGGAGCAGCGGCCTTGTTATACTCCTTGACGAGTCCAACCACCCGATCAGAGGGCTGAGCCCCTTGGGAGATCCAGTACTCGACCCGATCCAGATTCATCTCAAGACGCCTCTCCTGACCAGATGCAATCGGGTTGAAGTAGCCCAACTTCTCCAGAAAACGGCCATCACGGCTATTGCGCTTGTCGGTGGCGACAATACGATAAAAGGGGCGCTTCTTGGCGCCACCACGGGCAAGACGGATCACTACCATTGTTTGTATTACTCGGTTGATTAGCCAATTGAAAAATAGCCGTGCCACCAACTCCAACAGAGCGTCGCACGGCTACAGAAGTGCGCGGATTATACAGAAGCACTCAAGAGATGGAAAGGGGTAACTATTCAGGGGTGAGCTGAACCGTTACGGCAAGAGGGGCCGTCAAAACAGCTCCAGAGAGTCTGCATCCTTGTTACCGAAGGCTTTCGCCTCCTCGATCGCCTCCTCTTTGGTGGCCCCGCGCAGCAGCGCATCGAACAGCACCTTGCCCTCCTCCATGGTGAAGGAGCCATGCACCTCCTGCTGCAGCTTTTTCCACTCTGTTGGGTTGTAGAGCCGTGTCTGATCCCCCACCAGGTCTGCGGTATTCTCCAGGCTGTGCGCGATATGACTCAGCTGCTGGGTAAGGCGATCATAAAATTGAAAACAGATCACCGCACTTTTGAGATCGGCGATTACTTGATCACTATTCTTATCCACCGCCTGCCGCAGTACTTTACAAGAGTCACGGCAGCTCTCCGGTATCTTTTCCTCGACATCCCCGACCAGGTTCTTGATCTCCCGCATATAGCGATTCATCTTGGTGAAGGTCTCAATCAATGAACTGATCGAATCATCACCGGTCGACATCGAGTACTCGATCGAGGAGACACCGATACGAAACATTCGCACGGTCTCCCGCACTTGGCTCCAGTCCAGATCGGGACGTTCGGAGGTGGATGGAGAGACGGATTCATCACTCATGAGAGAGGGTTCCTAGCATCGAATGGCCACAAAGAGCGGAATAGTAGCACGTTCCGTGTTGGTTGGTGGAATCAACGACGTAACTTCAGGAGAGCTGTAACTGATTCAGATTGCCCCTGAAATTCGTCAGTTCAAGGCAGAAAATGTG
>CAYFOQ010000067.1:0-12430 GCA_964344735.1 uncultured Piscirickettsiaceae bacterium | reverse complement strand
TGTCGACGTTGCTCGGGGAGAGGTACATTGAGTCGACCGCGTGGTCATGCCACTATTCATATCGGTGCCATGGTTCTGCGCTACATCTATCTGTTGCGGCGCTCCTGGCCCCGCCTGCTAGAGCTGATCTACTGGCCTGCGGTGCAGATGATTCTCTGGGGGTTGATCTCGCAGTTCTTCGCCCAACACAGCAGTTGGCTCTCTCAGGCCAGTGGTACCCTACTGGCGGCGGTCATGCTCTGGGATGTGCTCTTTCGCGGCCACCTCGGGGTCGCACTCCCCTTCATCGAGGAGATGTATGCCCGCAACCTCGGACACCTTTTTGTCTCACCACTTCGGGCCTGGGAACATGTCACGGCACTGCTTCTGATCAGTCTAATTCGAACACTGATTGGAATCGCAGCGGCGGCACTATTGGCGACACTGCTCTACCACTACAACATTTTCACCATGGGGCTGCCGCTGCTAGCCTTTTTCCTGCAGCTGATCGCCATGGGCTGGGCCACCGGCTTCGGCGTGGTGGTGCTGATACTGCGCTATGGTCTGGGTGCCGAGAGCCTGGCCTGGGTGCTGGTCTTTGCACTCACACCGTTATCGGCGGTCTACTACCCGGTATCGACACTACCGGAGTGGATCCAGCCAGTGGCGGCAGCACTCCCCGCCAGCCATGCCTATGAGGGGATGCGAGCACTGCTGTTCCAGCAGGAGTTTCGCTGGGATCTGTTCTGGAACGGCACGCTCCTCAACCTCTTCTGGCTGACCCTCGCCATCATCCTCTATCTACGGGCCTTCCGTCATGCTCGCCGCCATGGATTGTTACTGCAGGGGGCTCAATGAGCACAGGATGAGCGCCTCACAACGGATCACCCCATCCTTGGCCAGGCGGTGATGACCGCCTTCACCAGTGTTGCCAGAGGAATGGCAAAAAATACCCCCCAAAACCCCCAAAGACCGCCGAAAAAGAGTACCGCGACGATGATTGCTACCGGGTGCAGATTGACCACCTCGGAGAAGAGCAACGGCACCAAGACATTACCATCGAGCGCCTGAATCACGCCGTAGACCAGCATCACCGTTCCCAGGTCGCTACTCCAGCCGAATTGGTAAAAGGCAACGATGGCCACCGGTAGCGTAACCACCGTTGCGCCAACAAAAGGGACCAGCACCGAGATCCCGACCAGTACCGCCAGTAGCACCGCATACTGTAGATTGAAGAAGATGAAGCCGAAATAGGTGGCTACTCCAACAATCACCATCTCCCAGAACTTACCCCGAACATAGTTGCCCAACTGCAGATCGACCTCATGCCACACCTGCACCGCCAGGCTGCGCTCCGCCGGTAAAAACCGCTGAAACCAGTCGAACAGCAGCTGCTTGTCCTTGATCATGAAGAAAACCAGCATCGGTACCAGAACCAGATAGATCAGCACGGTGATGATGCCGGGAATGAAGCTCAGACTGTGGGAGAGTGCCAACCGGGCAAACTCGGTCATGGAGCGACTTGCGGTATTGACCAGCTCATTGAGCTGCTCGGCACTGAGCAGGCTGGGGTAACTCTCCGGCAACCGAATCAGGTACTGCCGCCCTGCCTGTACCATCTCTGGAACCGTTGCCAGGAATTGAGTAATCTGACGGGAGAGCAGGGGTAGCAGCACCACGATGAGAAAGACCATCACTGCCAGAAAGACCAGATAGACCAACCACACCGCGATCCCATCGCTGAAACCGTGACGCTTCAACCGCTCGATCGAGTTGTCCATCAGATAGGCCAACACGATCGCAATCAGCACCGGGCCGAGCATGTTACCCAGAACCAGCACCACAGCAAAGAGTGCGGTCAACAGCAGTAGCAGTACCATCAGCTGGGTATTGGCAAACTGCCGCTGCAGCCACTGGGTCAAAATATTCTTGTCATCCATATTGGGAGGCTCACTCCTCCAGGTAACGCTGATAGTGTTCTAGAAAAAGCGCCTCAACCTCATCGATCACCGCTGCGGCATCACGCCCCGACACGAGATGCTGTGCCAGCAGATCGGCTGCCGCACTCAGCAGGCGTTCATGCTTGAGCATCGGGTAAGCTTGAGTCAAACGACGAATAGCCTGGTGTACCCCTTCCTGGGGGGGACGGTCGATCACCACCGGAGTCAGCTTCTCCTTCGACTCTTCGACGGTCTCAGTACGACCATCGAGAAAATGACCAAAACTTAACAGGGCGTGACGATCCACCTCAGACAGCCGTCGATAGAGTCGCTGCAACTCTTCGATCCCCTCCTCCACCACCGATCCGCTCCGCTCAACCGGCGGCCTTGGCAGCACGTTTGCAGTATGTCTTGGCAAACTCTAGCAGTTCATCCATCGCCCGCTGGCGAAATTTTTGACGCTGGTGAACGAAAGAGAAGGGGCGAACCATCAACGGATCGAGACGGATCATCTTTACCGTACCGAGCTGGAGCTCTTTCTGAATCGAGGCTCGGGAGATAATGGTGATACCGATCCCGGACTCTACCGCTCCCTTGATCGCCTCCGGGCTACCCAGCTCCATGATCACATTGAGGTCGGAGGGGTTGACCCCAGCCTCGGTGAGGTAATCGTGAATCACCTCACGGGTACCGGAACCCTCCTCACGCCAGATATAGGGGTAATTTTTGATCTCGTCGATACGAATCGAGCTCTTCTCAGCCAACGGGTGATCCGGGGCAGTGATCAGCACCAGTTCATCCTCACGACAGAGGTCGAGCTGCAGTTTCTTGTTAGAGACCGGGGCTTCAACGATCCCCAGGTCGATGACATTATTCTCAACCATCGAGACCACGTTGTCGGTGTTCCCCACCTTCAGCCGTACGGTTACCGAGGGGTGCTTTTCATGAAAGTGTCCCAGCATGTTGGGAACCATATACTCCGCAATGGTGGTACTGGCACCGACGATCAGTACCCCGCTCACCTCGCCGGTCATTTCCCGTACGGCATTGTCCATCTCACCATAGAGATCGAGAATACGTTCCGCATAGTCGAACACCCGCTCTCCGGCATCGGTCAGGGTGATCCGGTTATGGGTGCGATCAAACAGCCGGGTCTTGAAGTACTCCTCCAGCTGACGCACTTGAAAGGTCACCGCCGGTTGAGTCATGTGCAACGACTCAGCCGCCTTGGTAAAACTGAGCATACGGGCAACGGTGTGAAAGACTTGCAGGCGTCGGTCAGCCATGATCTCGGTCCAGTAGTTACGCTTCGGATAAAATAACCTTATAACATAAAACGGACATATACATCAATTCCAAAATTCATGGCAACGGCTTCATACCACGCGGCTATTCCCCCCATCGATCGGGAGCTGAGCACCCGTAGTACAAGAGAAAAGCGGACCACAGAGTGCAGCGGTCAACGCCGCGACATCGTTACTGGTCACCTCTTGCTGTAACAGGTTACGACGCTTGTAATCCTCGACACTCATGCCATAGTGTGCCGCCCGTGAATGCAACACCTCATCGGTCCAAATCGCGGTATCGAATACCGCATCGGGATGAAGGGCATTGATCCGTATCCCCAACGGCCCCCACTCCAGCGCCGCGATTCGCATCAGTTGAGTCAGTGCCGCCTTGGAGGCGGAGTAGGCTGCCGCCCCCACCCCGGGGGCCGGAACATTCTTCGATCCCATCACCACCACTCGCCCTCCTGCAGGAGCCCGCTGCAACAGCGGTTTGCACTCACGCAACAGGGTAAGGTTGCTATCGAGATTGACCGCCATCACCTGGCGCCAGAGGTCCCCATCGAGCTCGTCAATCGTGCAACCCGCAGGAAATATCCCGGCATTGAGGACCACCATATCGATTCCACCAAAACGGCTCACCCCCTGTTCCAGCGCCGCAACCACCCCCTTCTCGTCGGTAAGATCGACGGTGATTCCGAGATAACCGGGGCGTTCCAACAGCCCCTCCACCGCCGAGTCGATATCCAGTGCAACCACCGCTGCACCCTGAGCCAGAAAGGCATCGACACAGGCCCGACCGATTCCAGATGCCGCACCGGTTATCAGCGCCACCTCCCCCTGAAATGGAGCAACCTCCCCTCCCCGGTTGAGCTTGGCCTGTTCCAGGTCCCAATACTCTAAATCGAAGATATCTGCCGCCGGCAGTGCCTGCCATCCTCCCAACCGTTCGGCCCGGAGGATAGCCGGGATGGTATGGTGATAGAGATCGGCCACAGTATCGGCCTCCACCGCACTCTTACCTACCGTACAGAGACCCAGCTCTGGATCGAGCACCACCCGGGGTGCGGGATCGAGCATCTTCTTTGGTTCACGGGCATGGGGAGCGTAACGGTTGAAGTAATCGGTGTAATGCTGACAGTAGCCGGCAATATCTCGCCCGACCAACGGGACCCGCTTGGTTCGGAGGACATGATCCGGGGTCAGTGGCCCACGTCCAGCCAGTGCCGCCACCTGGGGGTGGTTGGCGAAGTGATAACCACGATCACTACCACACCGCTTCAGAATCATGGGATGCCCCGCCGCAGCCGATAGCTCTGCCCGCAGTGCGGCCAGCACCTCACGTTGGGGGACGACTGGGGGCTGAAAAGATTTCAGGTTCAACTCCCAGGCATCCTCGTCCCGCAGTGCCTGTTCTGCCAACGCCACCAGTTCAATCATTCGTTCATACGATTCACGGGCCGAATCACTGAAGGAGAACACCCCATGATTGAGCAAAATCATACCGATCGTATGCTCATTCCGCTCCTGGCGATAACGCTCGGCCACCGTTCGGGCGAGATCGAAACCGGGCATCACGTAGGGCACTACGATCACCCGATCACCATAGAGATCACGAATACGCTCCTCACCATCGGGGGTATTGGTCACTGTAACCACCGCATCGGCATGGGTATGATCGACAAAACGGTAAGGCAGCACTGCGTGGAGAATGGTCTCGACCGAGGGAGAGGGGGCACCAGCCCGGGTCATGGCGGTCTTGAGTTCGTTGACCATCTCCGGGTCTCGCAGCGTCTCCAGTGTCGCCAGCCGCTGCATCGGCTCCAGTCGCACCGGAGCAAAACCGGCGCGCTCTATCGTGGCCAGATCCCAGCCACTCCCCTTGACATAGAGGATCTCCTCCTCCTCTCCAAAAAGGTTGGTCTGACGCACCTTGACTGAGGTGTTACCACCACCATGGAGCACCAGATCCGGATCCGCCCCCAACAGTCGTGAACTGTAGACCCGCAATGCCAGATCGTCACTACACTTTTCAGCCTCGTGCTCATCCCATCGGGATGGTGTCAAACGGTTGTTCATGGTGGCTCCCTGTGGTTATGCTCCTGTTGCCGCAGATGATGCCCGATCCGGGACAACAGTAACAGTGCCGGAATCACCATCAAGGCAGTGAGGTTGAAGAAGGTAAACCAGTCCCCTCCAAGCCCATCGACCATCACCCCACTCAGACTCGCCACCGTGGTACGACCGAGATTTCCCAACGAGGCCATCAGCGCGTACTGGGTGGCGGTATAGGTGCGACTGGTCAGATAACTGATGAAGGTAACAAAGGTGACGGTGGCGAAAGCGGAGGTAAAATTATCCAACACCACCGCTAAAGCAAAGAGCTGAGTGTCAGGACCGGTCACTGCCAGGGCGGAGTAGAGCAGATTGGTGGAGGCCATGGCGACTCCTCCGATCATCAACCCACGAATGATACCGAAACGGGCATTAAAGTAGCCGGCCAGCAACGAGAAGATCACCGTCACCCACCACCCTACCAGCTTGGAGTAGGTGGCAATCTCACTGTTGCTGAAACCGATCTCCTTATAGAAAACGATCGACATCCGCCCCAGAAAGGCCTCTCCCAATTTGAACAGGAAAATGAAGGCGAGCACCGCCAACGCCAATCGCCAACCTTGACGACGAAAGAACTCGGCGAAGGGTTCCACCACCGTCACGGTCCACCATACCAGCCAGTGTCGCTCATGATGCCGTTGTCCCATCTCCTCACTATAGTGCTCCTCGGCGCGCTGTTGCTCCATCTCCCGATCACTTTGTGGCTCCGGCATCCACCACACCAGCAGTGAAAGCAGTCCCATTAAGCCCCCCAGTAACAGATAGATGTTGGACCAACCCACGCCCGGAATGTCAGAGAGCAGCAGCGCTGCCGCACCAGGGAGCGAGAAGCCGGTCCACCAGCCACTGGTAGTGACCGCAGCCGCCAACGGAATCCGCCCTCTCTCCGTCGTCGCCATGATCTCGATACGGTAGGCGTCAACAGCGATATCCTGGGTGGCCGAGGCTGCCGCGATCACGACTGCCAGCAGACTGGTCCAGATCAGAGCGACGGCGGGATCGGTCACTCCAACCATCATCGCCGCAATCATGATGATCCACTGCGTGAGGACGATCCATGAACGCCGCTGGCCCAGACGAGCCTGAAGAGCCGGCAGTTTCACTCGATCCAGCAGTGGGGACCAGAGAAAATTGAGCGCGTAAAAGATAAAGATCGAGCCGAAGAACCCGATTGCCGTGCGAGTGAGGCCCGCCTCCTGCAACCAGGCGGTCATCACCGAACCGATCATCACCCAGGGAAAACCGCTAGAAAACCCGAGCAGAAAAATCCACAACAACCTGCGGTCCCGATAGGGGGAGGGTAACCAAGAGAACGGGGAGTGATGAGTCACAGAGCGGTGAGATGAACAGTTATCAGTCAGAGTATATAATGGCAGGCACGACAACTCTACAGTGAGCCCTACCATGCAACCCTATCAGCGTGAGTTCCTCGATTTCGCCATTGCTGCCGACGTCCTCCGCTTCGGCCAGTTCACCCTCAAGTCGGGTCGAATCAGTCCCTACTTCTTCAATGCCGGCCTCTTCAACACCGGAGCCCAGATCGCCCGCCTCGGTCGCTACTATGCTGCCGCAATCGTCGATAGTGGAATCGAGTTCGACCTGCTCTATGGTCCAGCCTACAAGGGGATACCGCTGGCTGCAGTCACTGCTGCAGCACTCGCCGAACATCACGATCTTGATCGGCCATTCGCTTATAACCGCAAGGAGGCCAAAGATCACGGCGAAGGGGGCACAACGGTTGGAGCACCACTACAGGGCCGAGTGCTGGTGATCGATGATGTCATCTCTGCCGGAACCTCGGTACGAGAATCGGTCGATATCATTCAGCAGCAGGGTGCAACATTCTGCGGAGTGGTTATCTCACTCGATCGACAGGAGCGCGGACAAGGGAAACGTTCCGCCATTCAGGAGGTAGAATTGGAGCATGGCGTGCGGGTCGCCAGCATCGCCACCCTGACGGCACTGATCGAATATCTTGGTGAACAGCCCCGACTACACGATGCACTGCAGCAGGTAGAACAGTATCGTATGGAGTACGGGGCCTGAACTGCTGCTACTGGGACTTACTCAGGGCGTCCCGTAGCACCGCATTACAGGAGCTCCGGCTGAATGAGCGGCAGTGCAGTACCAGAACGCCCAATACCGCAACTACGCCAAACCCGAGAAATACCATCGTTCCATCCATCTTCGTCACTCCTTTGTCGTTGATTATTATTTATTTTTTGGGGGGTGGGGAGATTACCCTCACCCCAGCCCTCTCCCAGAGGGAGAGGGAGTGTAACGGTTTAGCTTACTCTTTCTTTTCATCCACCTTGCTCAGCAACGCCTCGATGCCGTAGCGCTGGGCGATCATTGCCAACTGTTTACGGTAGTACATTACCGCACTGTTGTTGTTGGCCGAGACATCGTAGATCTTCCATCCACTCTTGGTAGGATGGAAACTGAAGGTGATCTTCACCGGGAAGCCACGTGGGTGGGTAATCCGTGCCGCCACGGTCACCTCTTTACCAAAACGTGAGCGTTTGGCCGGGTAGAAGGTGACCCGGTGATTGGTGTAAGCGTAGGTGGCAATCTGCTGCCCCAGTGCGGTCATAAACATCTCTTGCAGTTTGCCGGAGAGTTTCTGTGTTTGGCTCTCATCCAGCTCTTTGGTCATCTTCC
Source organism: uncultured Piscirickettsiaceae bacterium (assembly GCA_964344735.1). Lineage (GTDB taxonomy): Bacteria > Pseudomonadota > Gammaproteobacteria > Thiopontia. Next base: position 4,449 of record CAYFOQ010000067.1, on the reverse strand, counting down.
CAGCTGCGAGCCGGGTCATCTGCTCGAAGTCGAAATAGGGGCCGAGTTCTCGATTGACGAAGTCGAGCACGTTGGAAAGATCGGTACTTCCCATCCGTCGCAGGTAAGCAAAGGTCTGTTCTACTCCCTGACGTAACAGCTGATCCGGAGTTGCCTCTCGGGCCGGCTGATAACGTGGCATCGGTGCTGGTGGACGGTATGGGTTGAATGAGGGTGCGCTCCCGGAGTAACCATAACGACTGTACTCCTGGGCATCAGCAACCGGCACCATCAGCACTACCCCAAAGAGCACTGCCCCAATCTTGCGGATGATCTCCAATTTCACATTCGACTCCCTGTCACTTGATTGTTTTGTCGGTAGCGCCATTATCAACCACATTTGCTCTTGCCACAATTAAGACATGTCATGCACCCATCCAATTTTACCGCAGCACGGGTCATGCACTTGGTGCAGAGCTGTGCCCCTGGGGGGAAATTTCCCTGGGTCTCGGAGAGCCCACTGCTCTCTGGCTCTGGTTCTGGCTCTGACTGGGCAGCGGCCTGCGCCTGCTCGATCTCTCGCTGTTTGTCCTTCAGATACTTGCGCTGATTTTCGTCGACACAATCCCCTCCCAACATCCCGATCGATTTGAGGTGACACTCGATACAGTCCCCGATCTCTGCCACCAGTGAGGGCATATACTTGCCACCACGCTTGAAGTAGCCTCCACGAGGATCGAAAACGGAACGCAACTCTTCAACCAAAAAGGTGACGTCGCCACCTTTGCGAAAGATTGCCGAGATGATCCGGGTAAGCGCCACGATCCACTGAAAATGGTCCATGTTCTTGGAGTTGATGAAGATCTCAAACGGCCGGCGCTGCTCATGTTCGGTATCCTCATTGAGTACGATATCGTTCACGGTGACGTAGAGCGCATGCTCTGAGAGCGGGGTCTTGATCTTGTAGGTGGAGCCGACCAGATGGTCGGGGCGCTCCAATGATTCATGCATCTGAATCACATTGGAATGCGGCAGGTTCTCCTCCGCATCTCCCCCTGTTACAACCGTATCGACCGATTTAGCAGCCGTTTCAGCCTCTCCCTTCACCACCTCGTAACCAACAATCTTCTGTCCAATCTGTACGCTCATAATCTCATCCTCATCCTGTAGCCCCTATTTACGCCATCGAACCGATACCGAGACAGCGGTTAGAACTTGCCGTAGTAGCCCTCCTTGAGGGCATCGTAGAGGTTAGCCGCGGTGTGGATCTCGCCATCGTACTCCACCTCCTCATTCCCTTTGAGTTCAACTGTGGAGCCATCCTCCAACTCAAAACGGTAGGTGGTATTGGCCAGATCCTCCTCGTTCACCAACACCCCCTGATGCACCTCCGGGTTGAAGCGGAAGGTGGTACACCCCTTGAGCCCCTGCTCATAGGCATAGAGGTAGGTCTTTGAAATCCTCGTAGTCGATCTCGGTGGGGACATTGACCGTCTTCGAGATCGAGGAGTCGATCCAGCGCTGTGCCGCCGCCTGCACATCGACATGAGCCTTCGGGGTAATGGTCGCAGAAGAGATGAAGTAGTCCGGAAGACTATTCTCCTTTCCGGTGGCGGCATAGGGGTCCGCCTGCGGGTTGACCAGCTCACGATAGGCCAGCAGCTCAAAGGAGAGCACATCCACCATCTCCTTGCTCTTTTTCCCTTCACGAATCACATTACGAGAGTACTGGTGGGAGAAGCTGGGCTCGATACCATTGCTGGCGTTGTTGGCAAGTGAGAGGGCGATGGTTCCGGTCGGTGCAATCGAGCTGTGGTGGGTGAAGCGGCAACCGTGCTCCGCCAGTGCACTGACCAGTTCTGGCTCTACCTCCGCCAACTTCTGCATATAACGGCTATAGCGGGCGTGGAGCACCTTGCCCAAGATCTTATCCCCCACCTGCCAGCCGTCAGCCGCCATCTCCGGACGCTTGCGTACCATCGCTGCAGTCACCTCAAACTCCCGCTCCAGGAATGGTGCTGCCCCCTTCTCCTGTGCCAGCGCCAGCCCTGCTCGCCAACCGGCGAGAGCCAGTTCACGCGTGACCTGCTCGGTAAACGCCAGGGACTCCGGATCACCATAGCGCATCCCCATTAGGGTCATGGCAGATCCCAACCCCAGAAAACCCATGCCGTGCCGACGCTTGCTGAGGATCTCCTCCCGCTGCTGACTCAATGGTAACCCATTGATATCTACGACATTGTCCAACATCCGGGTAAAGATAGAGATCACCTTGCGGTAGCGCTCCCAGTCAAAGGATGCCTGTGGCGTGAAGGGATCCCGAACGAAACCGGTAAGATTGACCGAGCCCAACAGACAGGCCCCATAGGGGGGCAAAGGCTGCTCTCCACAGGGGTTGGTGGCCCGGATCTCCTCATCGAACCAGTTGTTGTTCATCTCGTTGACCTTGTCGATCAGGATAAAGCCGGGTTCGGCATAGTCATAGGTGGAGGACATGATCACATCCCACAACCGCCGCGCCCGCAGACTTTTGTAAACCTTGCAAGCAACCTCCCCATTACTGTTCAGGATATAGCCCTCGGTATCGGGCCACTCCCGCCAGACCACCTCATCCGTATTGTCTAGATCGATCCCCTCACTATCCACCACCTCCTGCTTCACCGGGAAGGCCAGTTGCCACTCATCATCAGCGCGGACCGCCTCCATGAACCCCTTTGTCACCAGCAAAGAGAGGTTGAACTGCCGCAGCATTCCATCCTGACGCTTGGACATGATGAACTCCATGACATCGGGGTGACCGACATCGAAGGTGGCCATCTGTGCACCACGCCGCCCTCCAGCCGAAGAGACGGTGAAGCACATCTTGTCATAAATTTCCATAAAGGAGAGGGGACCCGAAGTATAGGCTCCAGCTCCAGCCACGAAGGCACCCTTGGGGCGCAGGGTAGAGAACTCATAACCGATGCCACAACCGGCACGTAGGGTCAATCCGGCCTCGTGTACCTTCTCCAGAATCCCGTTCATCGAATCCTCGACGATACCGGATACCGTACAGTTGATGGTCGAGGTGGCCGGCTTGTGCTCCTGAGCACCGGCATTGGAGGTGATCCGTCCAGCTGGGATGGCACCATTCTGCAAGGCCCAGAGAAACTCTCCGTACCAGTGCTCTTTCATCTCCGGGGTCTTCTCGACATCGGCCAGTGCCCGAGCGATGCGTCGATAACTATCGACGATGGCGGCATCGATCACCTCCCCCTGCTTACTCTTGAGGCGGTACTTTTTGTCCCAAATATCGAGAGATGCCGGTTGAAACGGCACCTCGATCCGGGTGTGGCTAACGGGCGATACGGTTCGAAGGTGAGCGGTCATGGGTTTCTCCTCCCCTGGATGATGGCTCTAAGCAGGCTGTTGGATATGCAAACACAAGATATTGTGTCTGAGCCCGGTAAGAATAGCACCACCTACAGCATCGTCAATCCCTAAGCAGAGAACAGACAAAAGCCCGTTTATTCTTTTTATAACAATATGATACTTAATTCGCAAAAATTCTTTAATAGATATTTTTCAGTGAGATAGCCCTTCTGGTGTTTTTTTTACATACCACTATATCTTGTGTTTGTGACAACTTACCCACAGTCTTGTCCACACCAAGGCACCGCAGAGTGGTTACCCTCCTGTTAAGGAATACTTAATTGTGCTATACCCAAATTCGACATAAAGTTGACTATTGCAGTCGTGATGGAGTGTAATATCAGTGTCTGGGAATAGAGTTCGGTAGTTGGCGTGCAAGTCGTTTTTGGCAAACGTCTTAGACAGGCCAGACAACAGCGCGAGCTATCACAGCGGCAGTTGGGGCTGGAGATCGGCATCGACCCCTCGACTGCAAGCCCGCGCATCAACCAGTATGAGAACAACCGCCACCGTCCCAGTGATCAGATCGTGGCAGGCTTGGCTCAGGTGCTACGGGTTCCGATTGCCTATTTTTATGCCGAAGAGGACGGGCTGGCGCAGCTGATTCTGCTCTGTGCCCAGCTCGAAGGCGAGGATCAACGCGATCTGAAGAGACACATCATGGAGAAGTACGGCATCAGTTGCCATATTGAGATCTGAGCCGGTGCTATGGAGGAGCAATGGAGAAGAAAGAGATTAGACTTCCGCACAAAAGTGAGGATATTCAGAAAATTTCATCGGCACTGCATGCCATCAGCCACCCCACACGACTCAAGATTCTCTGCTTTCTGAACGATCGTGAAAGGATTGTGGCCGAGATTCTCGAACATGTAGGGAGTACCCAGAGCAACATCTCCCAACATATCGATGTCTTGCGCAAGGCCGGAATCATTACCTCGCGACGGGTTCATAATCGAGTCTACTGCTCAATTCAGACCACCGGACTGTTACCGATCATTACCAAGATTCGTGAGGTCTATTGCGAGTCGGGCAGAGAGCTTGGCTTACTGAAACTGCAGC
>CAYFOQ010000066.1:4949-12446 GCA_964344735.1 uncultured Piscirickettsiaceae bacterium | reverse complement strand
TCTCGGTTGCTCCTGGCCAAATGCCTCGGCCACCGTCATGGCTCGATCCTCCGGTGTCAACAGGCGGTATCGGATCCGCACCAGTTTCCCGTGATCGTGCATACCTTTACCCATTTTATACTGGAGATCGAGCCCTACCTGATCCAGGTCAATGGAGGGGGCGGAGGCGATGCGGCGGGTGATTGGGTTACACTGGATAGGCTCGAGGAGCGTGGAGTGCCGACACCGGTACGACGACTGATTCAACAACTGAGTGATAAGGAGTGGTTATGAGTAGAGTGGTGAAATGTGTGGTATTGGGCCAGGAGGCGGAGGGGTTGGAGCGGCCGACCTACCCGGGGGAGTTGGGACAGCGGATCTACGACCATGTCTCCGCCGCAGGGTGGCAGCAGTGGATTCAGCAGCAGACCATTCTGATCAATGAGCATCGACTCAACATGGCCGATCGAAAGGCGCGGGAGTTCTTGCAGCAGCAGATGGAGTCTTTCTTTTTTGGCCAGGAGGAGAGCTCACCGGTTAAAAAGTAAACGTGTTGCGCTGGGGGGCAATCAGTGCCGCAGTATCGGTTTCGAACAGCCACTCCTGGCTCCAGTGCGATGGACCGTTGCGATACATCATGACCGCACGATGAATGCCGGACTGGGTGATCAGGGCGAAGAGGCGGCCCGACTCCCTCACTTGTTGTAGTAGGTGGGGCGGAACCTCGTTTACGCTGCCGGTGAGTACGACCACATCGAAGGAGGCTCCCGGGTTCCAGTCACTCGCCAAGGCATCACCGCTCATGAGTCTACAGTTGTCGATGCCCGACTGATGAAGACGTTCGGCAGCGGTGGTGGCTAGTGACGGGTAGAGCTCGATGGAGTGGACGTTCTGTGCCAGCTTACTCAGCAGTGCCGTGAGATAGCCGCTGCCGGTGCCAATCTCCAGTACCGTTTCGTTGCCTTCGAGCTTCAGCGACTGTAGTAGTCGACCCTCAACTCGGGGCTCCATCATGCGCTGGCCCTCACCAATGGGAAGTGCTAGATCAATGTAGGCCAGCTGCTGTTGGGACTCGGAGACAAAGTGGTGGCGAGGGGTTTCGTCGATAACCCGTAAAACATCCGGGGATAACACCTCCCACGGGCGGATTTGCTGCTCGATCATGTTGAAACGGGCCTGCTCCAGATTCATTTTGCTCTCCCAATCCGGTCTGATAATGGTTCGCTATGATATAGTGGGGCTCAGTAATTCGCCAGTTGGTTGGTTGCTATTATCAGGAGTCCGTTACTATGAATGCCAGACCGGAAGATATCGATGCGCGTATCCAGTCAAGTGAAGAGATTGCGCTGGAGCCCTTTCCGCAGTCGCGCAAAATCTACGTAACCGGGAGCCGGGAGGATTTACGGGTGCCAATGCGTGAGGTGGCGCTTACCAATGGGGAGTCTATTCACCTCTATGACACCTCGGGCCCCTTTACCGATCCATCGGTTCGGGTCGATCTTCATCGAGGGCTGGACTCCGTGCGAGCCGGTTGGATCGAGCAGCGAGGGGATACCGAGCAGTTGAGCGATCTCAGCTCCCGTTATGGTCGCCAGCGGGCAGCCGACCCTGAACTGACTGCGCTGCGCTTCCACCATGGACGCAAGCCCCGTCGGGCCCGCAGTGGCCATAATGTTTCTCAGATGCACTATGCTCGCAAGGGGGTGATCACTCCAGAGATGGAGTTCGTTGCTTTGCGGGAAAATCAGAAGCTGGAGGCGATTCAGGATGCCGGATTGCTGCAGCAGCATCAGGGGGAGGCTTTCGGTGCTGCCATTCCGCAGCGGATCACGCCGGAGTTTGTGCGGGATGAGGTGGCGCGAGGGCGAGCGATCATTCCTGCCAATATCAACCACACCGAGTTGGAGCCGATGATCATCGGCCGCAATTTTCTTACCAAGATCAACGCCAATATTGGCAACTCTGCCCTTGGCTCCTCGATTCGTGAGGAGGTCGAGAAGATGGTCTGGTCGATTCGCTGGGGAGGGGATACCGTCATGGATCTCTCCACCGGCAAGAATATTCATGAGACCCGCGAGTGGATTATCCGTAACTCCCCGGTTCCTATTGGTACGGTACCGATCTATCAGGCACTGGAGAAGGTGGATGGCGTGGCCGAGGATCTCACCTGGGAGATTATGCGAGATACCCTGGTCGAGCAGGCGGAGCAGGGGGTCGACTATTTCACCATCCATGCTGGGTTGTTGCTGCGCCATGTACCGTTGACCGCAGAACGGGTCACCGGGATCGTCTCCCGTGGGGGCTCGATTATGGCCAAGTGGTGTCTGGCCCACCATCAGGAGAGTTTCCTCTACACCCACTTTGAGGAGATCTGTGAGATCATGAAGGCGTATGATGTCTCTTTCTCCCTGGGAGACGGCCTGCGCCCCGGCTCGTTGGCTGATGCCAACGATGCCGCTCAGTTTGGTGAGCTGGAGGTGTTGGGGGAGCTGACCCAAGTGGCCTGGAAGCATGATGTACAGACCATTATCGAGGGTCCTGGTCACGTCCCGATGCATCTGATCAAGGCCAATATGGAGAAACAGCTGGAGTCCTGTGGTGAGGCTCCGTTCTATACTCTGGGGCCACTGGTGACCGATATCTCCCCCGGTTATGATCACCTCAGTTCTGCGATCGGTGCCGCCATGATCGGTTGGTATGGTACTGCGATGCTCTGTTACGTTACCCCCAAGGAGCATTTGGGGTTACCGGATAAAGAGGATGTGCGCGAGGGGATTGTGGCCTACAAGGTAGCGGCTCATGCTGCCGATCTGGCCAAAGGACACCCTGGCGCTCAAGTGCGGGATAACGCCATGAGTCGAGCTCGATTCGAGTTTCGTTGGCACGACCAGTTTGCTCTTGCACTCGATCCTGAACGAGCGGTGGAATTCCATGATGCCACCCTCCCCAAAGAGTCGGCTAAGGTGGCCCACTTCTGTTCTATGTGTGGACCCAAGTTCTGCTCTATGAAGATCAGTCAGGAGGTGCGTGAATTTGCCGAGCAGCAGCAGGGGATGGATGAGAAGTCGCGGGAGTTTGTTGAGGGGGGAGGGGAAATTTACCGATAGCTGAACCGTTAATCGGAGTCTGTGCCCTGTCGCAGGGCCCAGACAATCAGCTCATTGCGACTACTGAGCTTGAGCTTGTTGAGGATGTGCTTGGCGTGGACCTTGGCAGTCCAGACCGAGATTCCCAGTTGATCTCCAATCTGTTGATTGGAGAGGCCGTTGCCGATCAGTTTTAGCACCTCTTGTTCCCGTCTGGTGAGCTCGGCGTCATTGTCGATTTTGTTACTGTTGCGTGGCGCAGTTCTAAGTATCTTCTCCACCTCCGGGCTGATGATGGTCTTGCCGTTCATTACATCCAACAGTTGCTGGACGATCTTCTCCGGGTCGGTGTTTTTCAATAGGTAGCCATCAGCCTTGTGGTGGAAGGCATCGAGGATATTCTGTGGGTTGTCCGATGCCGTCAGTATCACCACCAGGATGGTGGGCCATCGGCGTTTGATCCGCTTCAGCGTAGTGATACCGTCGGTCTTCTTCATGTTGAGGTCGAGCAGCACCAGGTCGGGTTGTCGCTCGCGAATCAGTTTGACTCCCTCTTCTCCACTGTCGGCCTCACCCGCTAACGAGATGCTCTCCTCCATCTCCAGTAGCTGGATGATCCCTTTCCGGATCAGTGGGTGGTCGTCAATCAGGGCAATGGTGATAGGGGTAGACATTGGTTATCTATGAATTTTTCTCAATGAATCGTGCAGAGTATACGGCATCCCAAACGCTGTGGTGGTCACAATAGCGGTTGTTGTGCCCGGGTAGGTGTAAAGATCAGTTTTACTCGGGTGCCGGAGGGGTGAGTGGTCTCCAGCAGTAGTCTGCCGGCGATTGCGGTAGCCCGCTCCTCCATGTTCGCTAGCCCAAAGTGGTTCTGACGGTAGGGGTTTCGTGGAAGCCCGACACCATCGTCCTCGATGGTTACCACGACACTGTTGAGGGTGGGAATGAAGAGCAGTTCGATGTGACAGTGGGTGGCCATGGCATGTTTGCTGACATTGGATGTCGCCTCCTGAATGATCTGGACCAGGGTCACCTCTTCATTGTGTGAGAAGTCGAAGCCGGGGATACGATTGGTGTAGCGGAACTGGGTGGGGCAGCGCTCCGACTCCCGATCGATGATCTCCTCCAGCGCAGCATCGATTCCTTCGGGGTTGATTTTGGTGCGAAAGGTGGAGATCAGCTCCCTGAGCTGACGGTCTGCGCTACTGTTGATCTCCTTGATCTCGGCAATCACCGCCAGCAGAGTCTCTGCCGTTGCTTCCTGCTTTACCATACTGTTGAGACGGCTGGCCTGAATGTTGATGTAGAAGATCGATTGCGCCAGTGAGTCATGCAGCTCTTGTGCAATGATGTTGCGCTCCTCCATTAGGGTGATGCGGTTGGACTCTTCGATCAATGCCCGGGTCTTTTCACTGATGCGGCCCTCGAGCTCGCTGTAGCTGGCGGAGAGGTCGCTGATCATTAGGTTGAAGGCCAGGGCCAGTTCGCCCAGTTCATCCTTACGCAGATAGCGGGCGTGGCGACTGAAGTTGCGTTGGCGTACCTGTTCGGCAGTAAGCAGTAGGTCACGCAGCGGAGTGATGATACGGTTGTAGAAGAGATAGGGGGTGGTGAGGATGGCGAGTAGTAGCAGCAGCAGAGCGAACTGTTCGATCTCGTGCAGCCGAGCGATGTTCTCTTCGGTCTCGACCTCGATGGCGGTCACCATCTGGTCGATCTCATGGACGAACTGATCGATTCGGCTGAGATAGGTCATTCGGATCTGCTCCAGTTGACGGTCGTGTATCGTCGTGTCGGTTGGCATTGACAACAGTTTGAGATAGAGCTTCAGCTCCGGGTGGACCTTCTCTTTCCACTCCTGCTTGAGCCGGTCGTGTTGCGCCCGCAGCTCATCATGCTGGCGGCGTTGATGGTCGTCGAGTTCCAGTTTTGGGATGGAGTGGTAGAGTGCCGGGTGGTTGAGCTGCTGACCGAACTGTTCGATTAGTCGTTGCATCGGTTCGGGATCAGGGGCCGTGCGGTTCTGGTCTCGCATCATCTGGGTTGCGATCTTGTAGGAGAGCATCCGCAACATGCCTGAAGCGTTGATGGTGGTGCCGGCGCCCTGAATGGTCTGGGTGATGAAGAAGGAGCTGCCGATACCCACGATCGCCAACAGACTGATGAGAATGATGATGAAGCCGGTTTGGGCTAGAAGGCTGGTGGGATATTTTTTGTGGTGCATGAGAAAAGTAGGTTGACAGAATATTAGAGAACGATTATTATCTTAATCGTTGTTTGGTTTTGTGATTCATGACTCCTTTTCCTCCTTTGTTTGGTGGTCTGGGTGCAACCTGATCGGGTTGCGCCCTTTTTTATGGGGTGACCTAGCAGATGAAGTCATTGCTGGAAAAGGGGGGTTGTGGCGGCCTTATATCAATCGTTGCAAAAGTTTGGGCACTCCTGAATAGCAACACGCTCAAGCACATCCTTGTGTCGCTCGGCTGCGGCCTTCCCTGGCCGCAGACGGTTGCTATTCAGGAGTGCCCAAACTTTTGCAACGATTGATAGTATAACCATCCTGATCCGTTGCAGTTGCTCTAGAGGTGCCTTAGCGTTGGTTCGGTGTAACTATTCAGGGGAGAGCTGAATAGTTACGGTTCAGTCTCGATTTGAGCTGCGTAAGATTGGCCAATATAGCGGTTGATCTTCTCTTAATCTTGCTATACCATAGGAAAAAAGTCAGGTTTATTCTTGGAGTGCAGAGCGATGGCCTATAGTGACAAGGTGATGGATCATTATGAGAACCCGCGTAATGTCGGGGTGATGGACAAGAATGCGAACGATGTGGGGACCGGGATGGTTGGTGCTCCGGCCTGCGGGGATGTGATGAAGCTCCAGATTCAGGTCAACGACAGCGGTGTGATCGAGGATGCCAAGTTCAAAACCTATGGTTGTGGTTCGGCCATTGCGTCTAGTTCATTGGTGACCGAGTGGGTCAAGGGCAAGACCCTGGAAGAGGCGCAGCAGATCAAGAACTCCGATATTGCGGAGGAATTGGCGTTGCCGCCGGTGAAGGTCCACTGTTCGGTACTGGCCGAAGATGCAATCAAGGCGGCGGTCGAGGACTATTATTCCAAGCAGCAGTAGGTTGCGGTTCGGATTGCGCGCCATGATGCGAATTCTCTATTTTGCCCGATTGGCGGAGGCGTTCAAAAAGAGTGGAGAGCCGATGATGAAGGGGAGTGCCCAGACCGTCGGTGAGATCATTCAGCGCCTCAAGGCGCGTGACGACCACTGGGACCGGATGCTGGTGGAGGGACAGTTTCAGGTGATGGTCAATAAGCAGATCGTCAACTGGGAGCATCCGGTGAAGGATGGAGATGAGATTGCCCTGGTTTGACCGGCGGTTGAAATTCGCTCCTGCGAGCGTGAGGTAAACGCCACTACTTTTGCGCTGAGAGGTTACCGTCTTTTCCCTCTCTGTGGGGGTTTCCAGCCACTGATGTGGCGGATGATCTTTTCGTAGGGAAGTCCCTCGATCCCGTGGTACTGTTCGATCGCGTTTTTGATCAATAGGAAAATATTGTTCTCCTCGATCGGCGCTGTTTCGTAGATCCCCTGAATTCCCCCGCACTGTATCTGCAGTTCCATGCTGTTGGTTCTCTGTTGTGGTAACTGTGTGACACCAAGTGCAAAGCGGCTATGTTGATGGAGTTGCTCGGAGACAGCTGCGCACTGAGAGTGAGCCAGGAGGTCAGCACACTGAATTCCATGGCGTTCAGCGATGTGGAAGCTCTCGGCCTTACTGCAGTGCGATCGGCAGCCCTGAATCGCCTTGGCGAAAGGGCAGAGAGAGGCGTTGCTCATGGTGTGGGTCTCTGTTGCTGTGTGGAGCCTAGAGTCATTATATCAATCGTTGCAAAAGTTTTGGCACGCCTGAATCGCAACACGCTCAAGCACATCCCTGTGTCGCTCGGCTGCGGCCTTCCCTGGCCGCAGACGGTTGCGATTCAGGCGTGCCAAAACTTTTGCAACGATTGATAGCGAATCTGGATGGGGTGGTGTTACGGCGCTCTATTGATGGATAGATGTATTTAATGATTAGAAAAATAAGCTCGACTAATAGCAAAAGAAGAATTCTCTGCTTGAACGGGAAGGGAGAGGCGATAGAGTTGCGTTGCTGAATATCAGCAGCGCATGATGCCTTTTTGGGAAAGGGGGGTCCCTTTTTCAAATTTAGAATAAGCAGATTCAGCCTGCTACGGGGTGGATCCAGACGGAAGGAGCACAATGTCGAATCTAGTCAAACCACACGGTGGTGGCGAGCTCAAGCCACTGCTACTCGAAGGGACAGCACTGGAAGATGAGCGCGCACGCGCCGCCTCGTTGCCCCAAGTCAAAGTGACCTCTCGCGAAGCGGGAGATATCTATATGATGGGAATCG
>CAYFOQ010000066.1:0-4939 GCA_964344735.1 uncultured Piscirickettsiaceae bacterium | reverse complement strand
GCGGCTTTACCCCGCTGGATGGTTTTATGAATCACGCCGACTGGAAAGGGGTTTGTGATCACTACACCATGGAGAGTGGGTTGTTCTGGCCCATTCCGGTTACTCTCTCTACCGATAATGAGACTGCAGCCAATATTCATGAGGGCAACGATGTGGCTCTGGTGGATGCGGAGAGTGGTCAGGTTATCGCTACCATGACCGTTACCGAGAAATACGGTATCGACAAAGAGCATGAGTGCAAGTGCGTCTACAAGACCACGGATCTGGAGCACCCTGGGGTGCAGATGGTAATGGATCAGGGGGAGACCAATCTGGCCGGGCCGGTTCGTGTGCTCTCTCTGGGGGGGTTCCCGGAGACCTACGGGGAGCAGTTCATGACCCCGGAGCAGACCCGAGCACTGTTCGAGTCCAAGGGCTGGAATACCGTAGCGGCGTTTCAGACCCGGAATCCGATGCACCGTTCACACGAGTATCTGGCGAAGATCGCAGTGGAGACCCTCGACGGGGTGCTGGTACACTCCACGCTGGGTAAGCTGAAGCCGGGAGATATTCCCGCTGAGGTGCGGTCGAAGGCGATACAGGCGTTGATCGACAACTATTTTGTCCCCAATACCGTAGTGCAGGCAGGATATCCTCTTGATATGCGCTATGCCGGGCCGCGTGAGGCACTGCTCCACGCCGTTTTTCGCCAGAACTACGGCTGCTCACACCTGATCGTTGGGCGTGATCACGCCGGTGTCGGAGACTATTATGGCCCCTTTGATGCCCAGTCCATCTTTGATGAGATCCCGGCCGGGGCGTTACAGACACAGCCGCTGAAGATCGACTGGACCTTCTGGTGTAATGCCTGTAATGGTATGGCCTCGATGAAGACCTGCCCTCATGGTAAGGATGATCGAATTCTGCTATCCGGCACCAAGGTGCGGAAGATGCTTTCCGAAGGTGAAGTGCCCCCGCCGACATTCAGTCGTCCGGAGGTGGCCGAGGTACTCAAGGCCTACTACGCCGATCTTAGTGATGAGCAGAACGTCAAGGTAGAGATGAAGGGACACTCTGCCGAATAGTAAACCTCCTTTCCGCTCCGGATACGGAGCGGAAAAGAATCTCGAGAGTCTGTGGTCTGTTTCAATTGGTTCGGGCCACGGGTGTTATCAACTGCAGTAAAACTGGAGAAAATAGAACCATGCCAACATACGTACGTACCGATAAGTGCGATGGCTGCAAGGGTGCTGATAAGACCGCTTGCATGTACATCTGCCCCCATGACCTGATGAAGCTGGACATGGACGGTTCAGAGACCGGGCACGCCATGAAGTCTTTCAATCAGGAGCCGGAGCAGTGCTGGGAGTGCTACTCCTGCGTTAAGATCTGCCCGCAGCAGGCGATCGAGGCTCGTCACTACGCTGACGTCGTTCCTCTGGGGGGTATGGTACAGCCGATCCGCGGTACCGACTCCATCATCTGGAGCATCAAGTTCCGTAATGGTACTCAGAAGCGCTTCAAGTTCCCGATCCGTACTACTCCAGAGGGTTCTATCGAGCCTTATGCCGGTAAGGCGGATGCTGACATGAGCAAGATTGCAGAGCCTGGCTTCTTCAACCACATGGAGCAGAATGGCTACCGTGCCGGTGATCCTAGCGAGCTGATCCGCAAGTAAGCGAAAGTTACGTCAACGAATTGTATAGATTAAGAGGAATTGAGAATGGCTGAATTTGGAAATCCCGATATCATCCAGGAGGAAGTGGATGTCCTGATGATTGGTGGTGGTATGGCGAACTGCGGTGCTGCTTATGAGATCGGCCCCTGGGCCAAGGTCGCTGAGGCCGAGCTGGGTCGTCCGCTGAAGATCAAGCTGGTGGACAAGGCGGCACTGCCGCGTTCTGGTGCGGTTGCCCAGGGTCTCTCTGCGATCAACACCTACATTGGCTCCGAGCAGGATCCAGCGGACTATGCTCGCATGGTCTCCAACGATCTGATGGGAATTACCCGTGATGACCTCGCCTATGACCTTGGTCGTCATGTCGATGAGTCCGTACACCTGTTCGAGGAGTGGGGACTGCCGATCTGGAAGATGGACGAGAACGGTGAGCGTTTCGACGGTGCTCAGGGCATGACCCCGCTGAAGGATGGCGGCAAGCCGGTACGTTCCGGTAAGTGGCAGATCATGATCAACGGTGAGTCCTACAAGTGGATCGTTGCCGAGGCGGCACAGAAGGCGCTGGGTGCTGAGAACATCCAGGAGCGTGTCTTCATGGTGAAGCTGATCAACGACAAGAACCGTGAGAACACCGTTTCTGGTGCTATCGGGTTCTCCGTTCGTGAGCACAAGATCTACGTCATCAAGGCCAAGGCCATTCTGCTGGCCGCCGGTGGTTGCGTAAACATCTTCCGTCCTCGCTCTGTGGGTGAGGGTACTGGACGTGCCTGGTATCCGGTCTGGAACGCCGGTTCCACCTACTCCATGGCTGCGGAGGCGGGCGCTGAGCTCACGCTGATGGAAAACCGCTTCGTACCGACCCGATTCAAGGATGGGTATGGTCCGGTTGGTGCCTGGTTCCTGCTCTTCAAGGCCAAGGCCACCAACGCCTTCGGCGAGCCCTACATGGTCAAAAACAAGGCGATGCTGGACGACTATCCTCCCTATGGCCAGGCGGCGGTACCCGCTTCCTGTCTGCGTAACCACCTCATGCTCAAGGAGATGAAGGATGGTTTGGGGCCAATCTGGATGGATACCGTTACTGCACTGGCCGATCTGCGCGAAGTACTCTCTCCGCGTGAGGTGAAGCACCTCGAGGCCGAAGCTTGGGAAGACTTCCTGGATATGTGTGTCGGACAGTGTGGTATCTGGGTTGGTGAGAATATCGAGCCGGAGAAGAAGAACTCCGAGCTGATGCCGACCGAGCCTTACCTGCTGGGTTCACACTCCGGTTGCTGTGGCATCTGGTGTTCCGGTCCGGAGGATGTTGGTGCACCGACTGACGAGACTGAGTCCAATGTTCCGGGCCATCTCCCTTCAGGCTGGAACTGGGGTTATCGCGGTATGACTACCGTAAACGGCCTCTTTACTGCAGGTGATGGTGTGGGTGCCGCGGGTCACAAGTTCTCCTCTGGCTCTCACGCCGAGGGTCGTATGGCTGCCAAGTCCATGGTCAAGTATGTGCTGGACAACAAGGATTTCACTCCAGAGTTTGATACTGATGTCGATGATCTGGTCATGGAGATCCTGAAGCCGGTCATGAACTTCATGGAGCATAATGATTACACCACGGCGATTGACGTGAATCCGAACATCATTACTCCGAAGATGTTCCAGTTCCGTCTGCAGAAGATCATGGACGAGTACGTTGCGGGTGTGGCCACCTACTACACCACCAACGGCGAGATGATGAAAGTGGCTGGTGAAAAGCTCGACATGCTCAAAGAGGATGCCGAGAAGCTGCGGGCCAAGGATCTTCATGAGTGGTTGCGTGCCTGGGAGAACTACCACCGCATCCTGACTGCAGAAGCCCACCTGAAGCACATCGAGTTCCGTGAGGAGTCCCGTTATCCGGGCTTCTACTACCGCGCCGACAAGAACTTTGTCGATGAGGAGAACTGGAAGTGCTTTGTCAACTCCATCTACGACAAGGAGAGCAAGAAGTGGACCTGCTTCAAGCGCGCTCACGTCGATCTGGTGGATAAGTCCAAGCTGTTCAAGTAAGGGGGAGTCCCCTTGCACCCCCTCGAGAAAGGGATTTTCACGGGGGGTTGAGCAGTCGGATGTAAGCGGAGTCCGGGTACGAACACGTGCCCGGGCTTTTTTATTCTGATCCGCATCTGCTGATCGGGAAATTGTTATAGAGGTAGATCGTACATGACCATTCAGCCCCCATTTGAGCTCCCTGTCAGTAGTCCAGCCGTTCCACAGCAGCTCAGCGGTTCGGCCCGCATCCGGTTTCGCTGCCACAATGATGTAGCGTGCTTCAACGAATGTTGCAAGCAGGCGGATATTCCGCTCACCTCCTATGATGTGATTCGCCTCAAGGAGCATCTGGGGATCTCCTCGACCGAATTTCTCAAGGAGTATACCTACCCCTTCGAGATGGATAATGATCGTCTGCCGGGAGTCAAGTTGCAGCATCAGGAGGGGAGTACCACCTGTCGTTTTATGACCGACGAGGGGTGTAGTGTCTACGAAGATCGACCGATGGCCTGTCGCTACTATCCGATTGGCCACCTCTCACTGCGCAAGCAGAACCAGTACGAGGAGGAGGATCACTACTTTCTGGTCAAGGAGTCCTACTGTAAAGGGCACTTGGAAGAGCGTGAGCTGACCATTGATGACTATCGGCAGGAGCAGCAGGTCGTCGAGTTCGACCGCAACTCCCATATGTACCGCAGGATGATCTTGAAGAAGAAGTCAGGGGGGCCAGCAATCGGAACACTGTCGAAGAATAGTCTCAGCTTCTACTTTATGGCTACCTACGATATCGATCGTTTTCGTGATTTTGTTCTCTCCGAGGGGTTCGTCAAGGTCTACGATATTCCGGAAGAGGAACTGGTGGAGGCGATCAAGGATGATCTCAAATTGCTGGAGTTAGGAGACCGTGTCATGCGCCAGGTATTTTTTGGGGAGAAGCTGATCAAGCAGCGTGAGGGGGCATGGGAGGAGCGTTCCGGGGCTCGGAAGCATCTCTGGGAGGAGCGTACCCGCCAGATGGTCGATGAGCGTCATCAACGAGAACAGGATATGTATGAGGTCGACAAGGAGGACTCCGCGGTTACTGGCTTCTGTCCCGATGGGACCTGTGGTACCAATGATCCGTAATGGGTAGTGGTTTGTTTGCCCAGTAACGGTTCAGATGTTCTCTGAAATCAGGTAACTATTCAGGGGGCCTGTAGCTGATGTTGACGCCGGAGGAAAAGCGCTGCTATTCGCCGCAGGCCTGTAGCAAACAGC
>CAYFOQ010000065.1:2779-12551 GCA_964344735.1 uncultured Piscirickettsiaceae bacterium | reverse complement strand
AAATGACGGATTTCAGGGGTGAGCTGAACAGTTACACTCCGTTTTTTTTATGGGTCCGTTAGTGACCCCACAACCGCTCTGGAGGAGTGAACCCTCTCCAGGGTGTCGATTCAGGATGAGACGAATATGAGCGAGAGTTTTGCCGAGCTGTTTGAAGAGAGTACCCGATCCACTGTGATGCAGAGTGGGGAGCTGGTTAGTGGTACGGTCATCGAGATTACCGACGAAGTGGTGATGGTCAATGCCGGCCTCAAGACCGAGGCGGCGATTCCGATCGAGCAGTTCCGTAGCCGGGAAGGTGAACTGGAGGTAGAGGTCGGGGATATTGTCGAGGTGACTCTGGAGGCGGTTGCCGATGGTTATGGTGAGACCATCCTCTCGCGTGAGAAGGCCAAGCGACAGGAGGCCTGGGGACGACTACAGGCGGCACTCGATGCCAATGACACGGTAGTGGGGATGATTAGTGGCAAGGTTCGTGGTGGATTTACCGTCGACCTTGATGATATTCGTGCCTTCCTCCCTGGTTCACTGGTCGATGTTCGTCCGGTACGGGATACCACCTATCTCGAGGGTAAAGATCTCGAGTTCAAGGTGATCAAGCTGGACCAGAAGCGCAACAATGTGGTGGTTTCCCGCCGTGCGGTGGTTGAGGCGGAGTACAGCGCCGAGCGTGAGGAGCTGCTCAAGACTTTGACCGAGGGGAGCAAGATTACCGGTATCGTCAAGAACCTGACCGACTATGGCGCCTTTATCGACCTTGGTGGTATCGATGGTCTGCTGCACATCACCGATATGGCCTGGAAGCGGGTACGCCACCCCTCCGAGGTGGTTACCGTGGGACAAGAGCTCGAAGTTCAGGTGCTGCGCTACGACCGTGAGCGTAATCGTGTCTCTCTCGGTCTGAAGCAGATGGGGGACGATCCCTGGCTCAATATCTCTCGCCGCTATCCGGCCGGGAAGCAGGTGTTTGGTAAGATCACCAATATTGCCGATTATGGTGCCTTCGTAGAGATCGAGGATGGGGTGGAAGGGCTGGTTCACACCTCGGAGATGGACTGGACCAACAAGAATATTCACCCCTCCAAGGTGGTCAATATCGGTGATGAGGTCGAGGTGATGGTGCTGGAGATCGATGAGGATCGTCGCCGGATCTCGTTGGGAATGAAGCAGTGCAAGGCCAACCCTTGGGAACTGTTCAGTAGCTCACACAAGAAGGGCGATCGGATTGTCGGTAATATCAAGTCGATTACCGAGTTCGGTATCTTCATCGGTCTCGAGGGGGATATCGATGGGCTGGTTCACCTCTCGGACATCTCCTGGCAGGAGAATGGCGAGGAGTTGATTCGTAACTACGCCAAGGGGGATGAGGTGGAGACCGTGGTACTGGCGATCGACGCAGTACGGGAGCGGATCTCTCTCGGGATCAAGCAGCTGGAGCAGGACCCCTTCTCTATCTATGTGGCGGAGAATCCTCGTGGCTCTATCGTGATGGGACAGGTTACCGAGGTGACTGCTCGTGGGGCCACTATCGCACTCACGGATGAGGTCAACGGCTATCTGCGGGCCTCTGAGATCTCTCGGGAGCGGGTGGAAGATGCTCGCACCCAGATCAATGAAGGGGAGGAGATCGAGGTGGCGGTGTTGGGGGTCGATCGCAAGTCCCACTCGATCAATCTCTCGATCAAGCAGAAGGAGTCGCTGGATGAGGAGAAGGCGATCAAGGATTACAACGAGTCGGTAGCAGCGGAAGAGACCGCGACAACCACCACTCTGGGTGATCTGATCAAAGAGCAGATGGATGCCTGATCTGCGCGGTTCCACCCCCCCCCCATCCTTCTACGGGATGGGGGGATGGATCGGTGTTGAGGATCTCATTCTGATAGGGGAAGTATCGTGACAAAATCTGAGTTGATTGAATCGCTGTACAAAAAGATGCCTCATCTGGCCTACACTGATGTGGAGATGGCGGTGAAGGCGATCATTGAGTCGATGACCACTGCGCTCGGTTCGGGACAGCGGATTGAAATTCGTGGCTTTGGCAGCTTTTCTCTGCACCACCGGCCGGCACGGATTGGCCGTAACCCCAAGACCGGGGAGTCGGTTGCACTGCAGGAGAAATATGTTCCTCACTTCAAACCGGGGAAGGAGCTGCGCGAGCGCGTCAACGCCTCGAGACCGCAGTAGCTCCCGCTCTCCATCAAAGAGGGGGGGAGGGGGGTGGCACGATGAGGGAGGATGGGTGATGGAGTGGTTCTCCTACCTCGGATTTCTGTTATTGCCGGTTGCCGCAGCCTCGGGCTGGTGGCTGGCGCGGCGTGGAGAGGGAGAGGATTGCCACGCCCAGTTCTCTTCCGACTACTTTCGTGGACTCAATTATCTGGTCAATCAGGAGCAGGAGCGAGCGATCGATCTCTTTTCCCGACTGCTGGAAGAGACCCCGGAGCTGGTAGAGACCCACCTTGCCCTGGGAACGCTGTTCCGGCGTCAGGGGGACACCTCACAGGCTATTCAGCTTCATAGCAACCTGGTCAGTAGTGAGCAGCTCAGTGACGAGCAGCGGGCGCGGGCGTTGCTCGAGTTGGGGCGGGATTACATGAAGGCGGGACTACTCGATCGAGCCGAACAGCCCTTTCTCGACCTGGTGGAGATGGGCTGTTATGCGGATGAGGCCTACCACTTTCTGGTGATCATCTATCAGCAGGAGAGGGAGTGGGATCAGGCGATTGAGATCCTGCATCGGCAGCAGGGAGAGGGGCGAGAGAATGGCTCGGTGATTGCCCAGTTTCTCTGTGAGAAGGCGGAGATCGCTCGCCACACCAGCGACCTCAAGGAGGCCTACCATCTGGTGCAGCAGGCCCTGGAGGAGGATCCCCAGGCGGTGCGGGCGATGATGATGCGAGCCGAGATCGAGGCCACCACGGGACAGGTGGCGCAGGCGATTGAGAGCTATCAATCGATCGAACAACAGAATCCGAGCTATCTGCCTACGGTGATCTCCCCATTGCTGACCCACTACCGGGCCACTGGTCAGCCACAGGAGGTGCTCTCCTATCTACAACAGCTATTGGACTCTCATCCCAGTACCACGGTGCTACTGGCGGTGGTGGAGCAGTTACAGTTGATGTTTGGTGGGCGTCGGGCCGAGGCCTATCTGGTGGAACAGTTGAAGCGACGACCCTCGGTGCGGGGGCTGCAGCAGTTGATCCATCTGACACTCACCCACGCCGAGGCTGGAGCCGCTCGCGAGGGGCTGGTGGGGTTGCAGATGTTGACGCAACAGTTGCTGGAGGAGAAGCCGGAGTTTCAGTGTATCCAGTGCGGTTTCCAGGCCCGTAACCTCCACTGGCAGTGTCCCGGTTGTAATCAGTGGAATACCATCAAGCCGATCGTCGGGGTCTCTGGAGAGTAGGGGTGAGCTGAACAGTTACCGAGGGAGAATGGCCTATGGCAGTGACTCATTGATCGCAGCCAGGGCTGCCAGAGGATCAGAAGCAGCGGTGATCGGGCGTCCGATCACCAGCCAGTCACTCCCCAAGGTCACCGCTTCGGCCGGGGTCATGATTCGTTTCTGATCTCCGACGGCACTTCCTGCGGGACGGATTCCAGGGGTGATCAAACGGAAACTCTCACCACAACGCTGTCGCAGTGGGGTGATCTCTCGGGGAGAACAGACCACGCCATCCATTCCACTCTGCTGGGCCAATTCAGCCAGCACCCCGACCTGCTCCTCCGGGGAGCGATCGATTCCCAACTCCTGTAGATCCTCCTGATCCATGCTGGTGAGCACCGTTACCGCAATCAGCAGCGGTCGCCCTTCTCCTTCTCCCACTGCTTCGCGAGCCGCGGCCATCATGCGGCTGCCACCACTGGCATGGAGGTTGACCATCCATACCCCGAGATCGGCTGCAGCCTGACAGGCACGCGCTACGGTATTGGGAATATCGTAATACTTGAGGTCGAGAAAGATCTCGAAACCGAGTCGATGCAACTGCTCGAGTACTGCCGGGCCGGAGCGGGTAAAGAGCTCCTTGCCCACCTTCACCCGGCAGCTTCCAGGATCGAGCTGTTGCGCCAGTGTCACGGCGCTCTCCATCGAGGGAAAGTCGAGGGCGACGACAATGGGGGAGGAGATGGTGTTGGACATCAGATTCTCCTGGCTTGATCGATCGCGTTACCGATATAGCGATCCGGGGTGAGCTGACGCAGTGCAGAACGGGCATCCTCCGGGATCTCCAAGGTTTCGATGAAGTCGGCCAATGCCTGTTGACTGATCCCCTGTCCCCGGGTGAGCGCCTTGAGTTTCTCGTAGGGATTCTCCACACCGTACCGTCGCATCACCGTCTGGATTGGCTCGGCCAGCACCTCCCAATTCTGTTCCAGATCCCGTCGCAGCTGTTCACGATTGATCTCCAGCTTACCGATACCGCGGAGTGCCGAACTGTAGGCGATCAGGGTGTGAGCGATACCGACACCGAGATTACGGAGTACAGTGGAGTCGGTCAGGTCACGTTGGCCACGTGAGATCGTCAGTTTTCCTGCCAGATGTTCCAGCAGCGCATTGGCGATCCCGAGGTTGCCTTCGGAGTTCTCGAAGTCAATCGGGTTTACCTTATGGGGCATCGTAGAGGAGCCTACCTCACCCTCGACGGTCTTCTGTTTGAAGTAGCCCATGGAAATGTACCACCAGATGTCACGGTTGAAATCGAGCAGAATATTGTTGAAACGAACAATCAGATGAAACAGCTCCGCGATGTAGTCGTGGGGCTCGATTTGAATGGTGTAGGGGTTCCACTCCAGCCCCAGTGATTCGATAAACTGTTGGGCGATCTCCTCCCAATTCAGTTCGGGATAGGCGGTCAGGTGGGCATTGTAGTTGCCAACCGCACCATTGATCTTGCCCAGCAGTGGGATGGCGACCAGTTGTTCGCGCTGTCGGCGCATCCGGTAGACCACATTGGCGATCTCTTTGCCCATGGTGGAGGGGCTGGCGGGCTGTCCGTGTGTTCGACAGAGCATCGGGGCATCAGCAAGGTCGTGGGCCCGGGTGGTGAGAGTTGAGATCAGCTCATCCATCAGTGGCAGCACGACCGAGGTGCGAGCCTCCTTCAGCATCAACGCATGAGAGAGGTTGTTGATATCCTCCGACGTGCAGGCAAAGTGGATGAATTCGCTTACCTGCTCTAGCTCACTGTTGCCGGAGGTCTTCTCCTTGATGAAATACTCCACCGCCTTGACATCATGGTTGGTGGTTCGCTCGATCGCCTTTACCCGCTGTGCATCGGCCTCATCGAAGCGCTCAACCAGGTGGTCGAGAATATGGAGCGCATGTTCAGAGAAAGGGGGAACCTCAGGGATTTCAGGGTGGCTGGCGAGGAGCTGCAACCAGCGCACTTCAACCAGCACACGGTGACGAATCAGACCGTACTCGCTGAAAATCAGCCGCAGGTCGGTAGTGACCCGGCCATAGCGTCCATCCACAGGTGAAACAGCGGTGAGTGGGCTAAGATCCATTGTGGTAAGCTCCTGTCTATAAGGGGTATGGGGGCAGATTATACCTGCCGCGGCCATCACTGTTCAGCTCACCTCTGAAATCCGCTATTTTGGTGTTAGAAAGTAACTATTCAGGGGCAGTCTGAACCCGTTGCCGGCAGCGGCGACTAGTTACCCGTGAGAGATTGCATGATGAAACAGGGCTGTGAAACACTCGATCGGTTGCGAGACGATCTCCATCTCGAGAGCTATCTGCTAGGAGAACGATTGGAGTTTCGTACAACCTGGGGACTCTTCAGTCCACGGGATATCGACGAGGGATCGAGGCTGCTGCTCGAATATCTGCAGTGTGGTGTCGGAGAGCGAGTGCTCGATCTGGGGTGTGGCTATGGTCCATTGGGGTTGGCAATAGGGAGGCAGGATCGGACCAGGGAGGTACATTTGGTGGATCGGGACTATTTGGCGGTGGAGTACTGTAACCGCAATGCCCAGCTCAACCGGCTACCCCACTGTCGTGCCTATCTCTCCAACGGCTTCAGTGAGGTGGAGTCGTCACTGCGATTCGACACGGTGGTATCCAATCTCCCGGCCAAGGTCGGGCGGGAGTTGCTGACCATTCTGCTGTGTGATGCCCATGCTCATCTCCATTCGGGAGGGCAGATCGTGGTGGTGACCATCAATGGGTTGCGAGAGTTTATCAAACGTAATTTCAAGGCGGTCTTCGGTAATTACCAGAAGTTGAAGCAGGGGCGCAGCTACTGTGTCGCCCGGGCAGTGAAGGAGTAGCGGTCTGGATCGACCAAATCATGAAGAGGGGGATGGTGGTGGAGTCTGAAGAGAAGCACGACGATAGTGAGTCGGAGGGCCTCCAGCCAACGGCGATGAACGGATGGCGGGTGTTGGCGATCGATGACGACGAAGCGGTACTACAGGGGTATCGTGCCATTTTGAACCCCTCCCCAACGGGCATGGAGTCGCTCTTGCGTGAGTATGGGGTGGAGAACCCGCTTGAGACCGAGCTCTTTCGGGTCGATTGTGTCTCTAGTGGTGAGGAGGGGGTGGTGCGGCTGCAACAGGCGGCTGAAGCGAACGATCCCTACGCCGTGATCCTGCTGGATATGCGGATGCCGGGCGGGTGGGATGGATTGCGTACTGCAGAGGAGATTCGTCAACGAGATCGAGGTGTGGGGCTCATCATCGTCACCGCCTATATGGACTTCAGTCTCAGTGCGGTCCGTTCGCGGATCGGGGTCAACTTTGAATTTCTGGTGAAGCCGGTACAGGGGGGAGGAGCTGAAGCAGTTGACCCTCTCGTTGGCAACTCGCTGGCACCAGACCCAGGAGTTGTTCCAGACCCAGCGAGAACTGAGACGTTATCAGACGGAGCTGGAGCAGCTGGTGGCTCTGCGTACGGCCGACCTGGAGCAAGAGAAGCTGCGAGCAGAGGGGCTGCTCGATACCCTGATTGCGGAGAAGAGTCAGAGTGACCGTATTCTCGGGGCGATTCGCGAGGGGATGGTGGTGGTTGATCGCCACGGCAATATCGAACAGGTCAACCGCCGTTTGGAGGAGATGGTAGGTCAGCCGGAGAGTATGTTGATCGGCCAGCCACTGCGTGCCATCTTTGTGGTGCAACAGGGGGGGGTGATACGAGCGCTGGCCAACCAGCGGTTGCGACAGGTGAGAGAGTATCTGCAATCGATGTTGCAGGGGGGGCGTCCGTTGGTGGAGGGGTTGTGTGAGATCTCCCTGGTGGCCACACTGGTGGTCGATGTCGATGGTGCGATCACCGAGTGCAACACGGCAATGGAGGAGCTTTCAGGGTGGCGGGCCTCGGATCTGATCGGAAGTGGGGTTGAAGGGTTGATGCCGGAACCGTTTCGGGCCGGCCACGCCGAATTGGTCTCGCGGTTTTTTCAGCAACATGAGGCGGGAACCATGGGGAATGGTCGATCATTGCCATTGCTGCGTCGCAGTGGTGAGGTGGTCGAGGTGGAGATTGGACTATTGCCACTGGAGATGGAGGGGGGGCGGCAGGTACTGGTCATTTTTCACGATCCGAAGGAGGAGCAGCAGTGGGAGCTGTTCTTGATGACCCCGTTCGGACGTCTCTTCGTTGAGCAGGAGGTCGGGGAGGGGCAGAGCTATCTCGACTGGGAGTTGCAGCATGAGGATGGACGCACCACCCCCGTTCATGTCTCTGGAGCTCCGCTCTACCGCAATGAGGAGATGGGGCGGCGTTTCAGTGGCGCCGTGCTGGTGTTGCACAACCTCGAGCTGTTGATGAGTGCCGAGAGCGCACGCCAGGCCAATAAGGCCAAGGATGAGTTTCTCGCCACCATGAGCCATGAGCTGCGAACACCGCTCTCCTCCATTATCGGCAATTGTGATCTGTTGCTGGAGGGCTCGGTGACTCCTCGGCAGCGAGAGCAGTTGCAGACGATACGGGTGGCGGGTCAGGTCCAGCTGGCCCTGATCAACGA
Organism: uncultured Piscirickettsiaceae bacterium; assembly: GCA_964344735.1. GTDB lineage: Bacteria > Pseudomonadota > Gammaproteobacteria > Thiopontia. The sequence continues at coordinate 4,578 of CAYFOQ010000065.1, read as the reverse complement.
TATTCTCGATCTCTCCCGAATCGAATCGGGCAAAATCAACATCGAGCAGAGCCCCTATGCGCTATCACAAATGGTGGAGGAGCTGTTTCAGATCTGTATGGCGCGGGTGGTGAGTGCGGAGGTGGAGTTCCGTTGGCAACTGGAGGGAGAGGAGCGCTGGCAACTGCTGGGTGATCGTCGTCGCATTGGACAGATTCTTCTCAACCTCCTTAGCAACGCCATCAAATTTACCGAGAAGGGGTCGGTGGTGTTGACGGTGCGGCTTGCCGAGCAGTTGCATTTCATCGTTGAAGATACCGGGATCGGAGTTTCAGCGATGGAGATCGATCGGCTATTCCAGCCCTTCGAGCAGGCCGACCGCTCCATTTCTCGTCGTTTCGGTGGCAGTGGATTGGGGCTCTATATCTCTCGTACCCTGGCGCAACGGATGGGAGGGGATATTCTGGTGGAGAGTCAGGTGGGTCGGGGGAGCCGTTTCGAGCTACGGTTGCCGTTGCAAGTCAGTGAATATCCGCTGCCACAGAGGTTGTCCCCGCAGCAGGAGCAGACACGGGAACAGGAGTCGGGGAGTGGGGTACAGTTTTCTGGGCGGGTATTGGTCGTGGAGGATACCCCGGAGCTACAACGGTTACTGCAGCAGATGCTGGAGCGACTGGGGATCGAGGTGGTAATCGCCAGTAATGGTCAGGAGGGGATCGATCAGGCCTGGGCTCAAACGTTTGGACTACTGTTGATGGATATGCAGATGCCGGTGATGGATGGTATCGAGGCGACCCAGCGGTTGCGGGATCAGGGCTATCAGGGGCCGATCGTGGCATTGACCGCCAACGTCATGCCTCGCCATCGGGAGATGTTCAACCGGGCCGGAGGGGATGGTTTCCTCACCAAACCGGTCGATCGCAGAGCGCTGTTGGAGACATTGGACCAGTACCTTTCCCGACGTTTGGAGGAGGAGAAAGTGCCCTCCACTCGAGATCATGCCGTACCGTTAACGGAGTTGGAGCTGGGGGATGAGTTGATGGCGCTTTTTTACGAGCGAATGGCCGACCTGTATCGACAGCTCGTGAGTGCATTCGAGAGTCGGGAGTGGGATGATATCCGTAAGGTGGTCCATGTCATCAAGGGCAGCGGGAGCAGTTTTGGTTATCCGCAGCTGACGCAGTTGGGGCGAGAGATTCAGGAGCGCATCGACGGTGGAGAACGAGAGGAGGTGGAGCCCCAGTTACAGCAACTGCTGGAGCTCATTGGAACGTTGCAGCAGAGATCGGGGTGATCCGACATCCGGTCGGTAGGGTGGTGCAGCAAGGCCGAGATGGGATTGTGGTTTCGGCTCAGGGTAGAATAGGCATACTGATGATATGGATACAGGCAGATAGATGAAGATACTACTGGTCGATGACTCCAAGGCGATTGCGGGACTCTATCAACAGGTACTGGAGGAGTACGGCTATACCGTGATTACGGCCTACACCGGTGCCGAGGCGATGGCCGTGGCCGAACGGGAAAAGCCCGAGATCGGCCTGATCGACTACCATCTCCCGGATACCACGGGTGAGGAGTTGACCCTCAATCTGCTCTCTCAGCCCTCCACCAAGAGAATGGTGATCGCCATCTTCTCCACCTACTCCGATGTTACCCGCAAGTCGCTCGATGCCGGTGCGCTCGATATGATCACCAAGGATTTGCCCGAGGAGCTCTTTATTTTACGGGTGGAGGCGTTGAAACGGCGGGTGGAACAAGAGCGGGTGGAGCGTGAGACGGCGGTCGAGACGCCATCCGAGAGAGAGGTGCTGCCGATT
>CAYFOQ010000065.1:1685-2769 GCA_964344735.1 uncultured Piscirickettsiaceae bacterium | reverse complement strand
CCGCGATTCAAGGTACTACTGGTCGATGACTCCCGTTTTGCCCGGATCGCCTATCAGACCATGCTCGAGGAGGAGTGCGACGTGGTCGTGGCAGAGAATATGGCGCAGGCGTTGGAGGTGGCTCGTCGAGAGCTTCCGGATCTGGCGATTGTCGACTTCTACATGAAGGGGGGGAACGGGGATGAACTCACCCGGGCGCTACTGGCGGACCCTCGCACCCAACATATCATGGTGATGGTGCTTACCAGTCAGTCCGGTGTTCGCGAGATTGCCCTGGCGGCTGGGGCGATCGAGGTGGTGGAGAAGGGGGAGCAGCAGGAGAGTTTCATGCGTCGGATTGCAGCGATTCGGCACCATCGAAACCAGGTGGCCTCACAGATCTTCCAGCACTTGAAGCAGGCTGAGGAGGCGAAGCGGCTCCACCAATGGGTCAGTGCGATCCTCTGCAGCATCAGCCAACCGGTGATCGTAGTCAACCAGGAGGGGATCATTCTCCATGTCAACCGGACCGCTGAGGAGATCATCGGTGATGTTCGAACGCAGCTGTTGCAGCAGTCTCTAGAGCAGTTTCTGCCACAGAGTGAGTCCGGACGTGAAGTGATGGCACTATTGCAGAACCCGTTACAGTCAGAGGATGAGAGTGGAGGGGGTGAGGGTGATGTTGTGGTTGAGGCGGATGAAGAGGAACCGGAAGAGCCGAGGTATGGCACCGAGACTACGCTGGAGAGTCTGCTGATCAGTCGTCAGGGGGAGCAGGTTCCGGTGTTGATCTCACTGGCACCGCTGCGCCGACATGAAGAAACTGGAGAGGAGTCTGAGGGGGCAGTGCTGGTACTGGAAGATCTGACCCGCCGACGGCAGGAGGAGCAGCGGCAGCAGTATCTCGCCTTCCGTTCTGGAATCACCCAGATGAGTGCCTCGATTTTGCACCATATCGGGAATACGTTGGTGGGGTTGGGAGGAAGGGTCTCTGCCATCAGACAGAAGACCAATGAGATTCGGGGGGTGCGGCAGGTGATCACCCGGATTGCCGAGGAGCTGGAGGGGGGGGGAGAAGTTTCGGTGGAGATGTTGAATCGGTGCG
>CAYFOQ010000065.1:0-1675 GCA_964344735.1 uncultured Piscirickettsiaceae bacterium | reverse complement strand
TCGACTCCGAAGGGGGGGTCGAGGGTGACTTGGACAGTATTCGTGAGAGTCTGCACCAGATTTCCAACAACATTTCCGTTCACCGCAGCGCCTCCAAGTGTGATCTATCGAGTGCCCGTTTCCACTTCAGCAGTGTAGTCGAGGATGCCCTCACGCTGTTGGGGGAAGCGCTGCGTGAGGGCAGGATTACGCTGCGGCGGGAGTTCCTTCTGGAGCAAGAGGATGATCTGGTGAAGATGCCTCGTAATCCGGCACTGCAGATGGTGCTCAATCTGTTACAGAATGGGATCGATGCGATCCTGCGGTATGGTGGATCGAAGGAGGGGTGGTCTGGTGAGCTCTTCATCCGGTTGGCGAAACGAAGTCCGAGAGAGCTGGAGCTATTGGTTCAGGATAACGGCTGTGGCATCGATTCCCGGTTGCTGCGCCGAGTCTTCGAACAGGGGTTCACGACCAAACCGGGGGGGAGTGGATTTGGGCTCCATTTTGCGGGTGGATTTATCCAGGATCAGCGTGGTGTCCTCTTTATTGACAGCCCGGGGACTGGTCGTGGATCCACGGTACGGGTGCGGTTGCCGCTCAGTGAATACTCTACAGTGGAGTAATGGAGGCATCACTGTTTCAGATTTCGAGTCGTAACAGTCATCGTCAGTTCGAGTGCGGGCGTGAGGAGAGTGTACTGCAGGCCGGACTGCGGGCGGGGATGCCGTTTCGTTACAAGTGTACCAATGGGAGTTGTGGCGAGTGCAAGACCCGTCTGTTGAAGGGGAAGATTCACCCACTGTTCGATCATGACTCGGTGTTGAGTCAACAGGAGCGAGGCAGTGGCTGGTTTCCCGCCTGTGCCTATGGGCCGGAGAGTGATCTGGAGATTCTCCCGCCGTTATTCGGTGGTGGAGTCGAGATCCCGTTTCAGTCGATTCCGTGTCGGGTAAAGCGGATCGAGCGGCTGCAGCCAGAGCTGATCCGGTTGACGTTGCGTACTCCACGCTCCGAGACCTTTCAGTTTTCTGCCGGACAGGAGGTGATGCTCTCCCACCTCTCGACTCGTCATCGCTACCCCCTGGCGAGCTGCCCCTGTAACGGGGGCGAGCTGCAATTTCACATCCCTCACCAGGCCGAAGATCCTTTCTCTCGATTACTGTTTTCCTCTTTGCGGAGGGGGGAGCGGGTGACCGTGGAGGGGCCGCGGGGACAGTTCATGCTGGATGAGGAGTCGGACCGTCCGCAGCTCTTTATCGCCTGGGAGAGTGGCTTTGCGCCGATTCATAGTCTGATCCAGCACCTCATTTCGCTGGAGATGGAGAACCCGGTCCAGTTCTACTGGATCTCTCGTGGTTCCCCATACCTGCAGAATCAGGCTCAGGCCTGGAGTCAGGTGGTGGATTCCTATGGGTATCACTGGATCGAACCACAGTCAGACCGGGTGGAGGAGCTTGCGGTGGCGGTAAGTGAGCAGTTGAGTGCTACCCAGGTGTTGTCGGAATGTGACTGTTACCTGGCCGCACCGGCACCGCTATTGATCGCGCTGGGTGAACAGTTACTGTTGCGGGGAGTGGGCGAAGATCGGTTGCACGGTTGCCCTCTCTGACCCTCCCTTTCCACGCCGGTTTGTAACTATTCAGGGGTGCCTGTAACTGATTCAGATTGCCCCTGAAATTCGTCAGTTCAAGGC
>CAYFOQ010000064.1:2467-12664 GCA_964344735.1 uncultured Piscirickettsiaceae bacterium | reverse complement strand
ACGATGTCAAGGCTCCATGGAGGGGTGGGTTTGGGGGGGAAGAGCGGGGGCTCGAGGATCTGATAGCGGTTTTTTCGTAACGGGGTTTCTCGGTGCAGGGGGGCGAACCAGAGACGGTTTCCGTGAAGCTGGTTGAGGTGTGGGAGAAAGCACTGTCGTCTCCGTTTCAGCGCCAGAAGTAGCAGCGGCCAAGGGTCGAGTTCACCGTCGGTAGCGATAAAGCCAGCCACTCTACGACTACGGCAAAACAGGGGGTGGTCACTGAGGTGGTGGAAAAGCTGCCACGCATGGCGTCGCTGCCGATCCGGAGAGAGTCGGCGGCGGGCGTTTCGTATCGTGTTGCGGAGTTCCTCATGTACACTGCGGTTCTTCCTCATACTTGCCGCAAAATGCCTATTATTAGAGGTTCCTTTATGAAGGTGGTGCCTACCACAGGCAGCGGTCGGGTCTGCGCCCCCGAACCGTAAAGTTCAAGGGGGGAACCTGGGTCCGGAATTCAGGCTTTCCGCAAGCGGATATGCACACCTCCCAAACGGTTGGCTCCCGGTATCATCGTCTAAGGACCAGAGGTCGAGTCCCGATGATCGTCTACCGCAGTAGGCACCAAATTTGATAGGTCAATAAGGTAGCTGTTGTGCCGTCAAAATGCAAGCACTTTGGTAACTATTCAGGGATGAGCTGAACAGTTACAGGTGGATTACAGTTCCAACTGACCCTGCTGCAGGAATCGGTCGATCTCTCCTCGTAACTGCTGTAGTCGGGTGTTCATCTCCAATTCACTGGTCGTCTCCTGATGCTGTGATTGCAACAGTTCATAGGCGATGTTGATGGCGGCCATGATGGCGATCCGTTCGTTTCCACTACTCTTGCCTTGCTGTCCGATCTCGGTCATTTTGCGGTCAACCAGATCGGCAGAACGGAGTAAGAATTCCCGCTCTTCGGGAGGACAGGCGATGCGGTACTCTCGCTTCATTACCGTGACGGTAACCGTATCTGACACACTCACGACTGCTGCTCCAGTATCTGTACCGTGGCGAGAATCGATTCGACACTTTTGACCGCATCCTGGTTCTTCTCTTGTAAACGGTCACGTTGATCCTCTACCTGCTGCAGTCTGCCGCGCAAGAGGCGATTCTCACCGCGAAGCGTTTCGCAGAGTTGGATCAGGTCGCCGATTCGCTGCTGTAGCAGATCGATCTCTTTGCTCCACTGAGGTTGGGAGGAGGATGGTGTAGACGGTTCGGACATGGGATTTATAGTCTGGGCGGTAGGGGGGGCCTGCTGTTACACCCACAGCACTCGAAGAGTATAGTGGAGATCAGAGATGGGGTTCAACTCTGTTAGAGGCGCTATAATGGACCTCAGCAACGGGAGGTGATGTCATGAAGAGAGTTTTCATAATCGTTGGGCTGCTTGGTTCACTACTGACCGGCGGAGTGAGTGCTACCGATAGGCCGGGTGAAACGGTACTGGCATTCAATAGCGATGAGGAGTTGGCACTGTTCAATATTATGAATATTCTCGATCTTGAGACCGAGATCGCCACCAAACGTAAGACCAATGCCGATTATGTTCCCGGTATCGTCACCGTGTTGCAGGGAGACCACCTCGAGGCCCTGGGGGCGACCGATGTCCACTCGGCACTACGGTATGTACCCGGCGCCAACTTGGTGGCCAATAACTATGGTCGCAAGGGGGTGACGGTGCGGGGAATTGGTGGGGCGTTTGGATCCTCCAACCTTAAATTGATGCTCAACGGTCACGCGGTCAATGGTAACTTTGCGGTGGCTGCTCCCCACTTGATGAATCTGCCGATCGAACAGGTGGCTCGAATCGAGGTGATCCGAGGGCCGGGGTCGATCCTCTATGGGGAGTATGCCTTTAGTGGTGTGATCAATGTGGTGACTCGTGTGCAACAGAGTCGGGCTACGGTCGGCTTCGGCTCTTTTGGAGAAGTACAGCTTGGGGGGGTGGCTCATGAGCAGTTGGCGGAAGGGGTGGAGCTCTCCCTTAATCTTTCCGCGCGCAGTAGCGATGGAGAGCGTCAGCCGTCGGGAGTGGATCGTACCGGGGTAGTCTCTGGTGAGCTCAACACCAGCCGTCAATTCGGTAACCTTTTTGCCGCACTGAAGCTGGATCAGACCCTGCTGGAGGCCCATTACATGAGTAATGGCAAGGGTGATCACTTTGGGATCAGTGATCTCTGGAGCGGAGTGAATGATGACGTAGTCGTGACCGATACACTGCTGAAAGTGGATCTCACCCAACCCTTCACGCTTTCTGACCAGCTTGAGATGGAGCTGCAGTTGGACTATTCCCGGGGGGGGTTCCACATGGACGAGATTCGGGTATTGGGTACCTCTCCCGTTATCGTGAGCGTCGCACAGATGCCAATCTGGAGTGGGTCTGGAGTGGTATCGAAGAGAACCGGCTGTTATGGGGGGTGCACTATGCCGATGTCGAGGTGAAGCGCCACTCCCAGCAGATCAACTATGATCCCGATAATTTTATCCCGCCCTACTACGGTTATACCGGTATATTTTCCGGGTATGATCTTCTGGAAGGAAAGAGTCGGCGTCATATCGCCAGCCTCTACCTGCAGGATCAGTACAACGTCAGCGATCAGTTGATCTTTACCCTGGGGGGGCGCTATGACCACTATAGCGATATGGGGGACTCGACCACCCCCAGTCTCTCCATCCTCTATGAGTTGAATGAGGAGAATATCATCAAGGCCCAGTATGCCGAGGCCTTCCGTCCCCCCTCGTTCAATGAGCTCTACACCACCAATAACCCGGTGGTAAGCGGCAATGCCACACTGCGGGGGGAAACGATTGAGACCTCGGAGGTGAGTTACATGTTCAAACAGCCGGAACGTTCCCTGCGCACCACTCTGTTTCATTCTGACTTCGAAAATCTGATCTATCGTGATGGCAACCGTTACCAGAATGGTGGCTCTGGTTGGTCACAGGGGCTGGAGTTAGAGCTGGAGCAGGTGATCAATCGTAGCTGGAAGGTGGATGGCAACCTGAGCTGGATTCGCACCCGGGATCGTGATCGTGGCGGTAGCCTGGAGGGAAGTCCGGACTGGCTGGCCAATCTCACGCTTACCTGGCAACCCGATTCCCGCCAAACCGTCACCGCACACCTCCATCATGTCGGGGATCGCAGTCGTGCCGCTGGAGATAGTCGTTCTGACCTCGATAGCTATCAGACTCTCGACCTTACCGCCAGCTGGAAGGGGGTATTGATGGATGATCTGCTGTTGCGTGCCGGAGTGGTCAATCTGCTGGATGAGTCTGTCGTCTATCCTGCTGTGGCCAATACCTATGCTGCGGATTATCCTCAACAGGGGCGGTCACTCTGGCTCCGTCTCGGCTTGTCGTTCTAGCAGGACTCTCTCCGATGGGGTCGCTCCGTTCCACTTTACGCCTGCTGCTGCTGTTGCTGCTGGCGTTTGTCTGGGGGAGTGGTGCCGGAGCGCTGGCGCAGAGTAGTGCGCTATTGTCGCAACGGATCACCGTCGGTCTGAACCTCTTTCCCAATATTCTGTCGATTGCGCAGGGTGGGCAGCTGACCGCCCCCCGAGAGGAGGGGTATCGCCTCCGCATTCTCTATCAGCACGATCGCAAGGGGGCCGAGCTCCTGGCGGAGCGACTACGGCAGCTGAGTCGCAAGATCAATCGCAGTGGCGTAGAGGTGGAGGTGGTGGCGATGATACGCCTGTTTGATTCACCGCCGGGGAGTGGGCTCTTTCTCTCCGAGCGTCTCGACGAGGATCTGTTGCTACGATTGGTGGAGCGGGCCAACCACTCTGGAGAACTGCTCTTCTCCCCGTTCGAGGGTGATGTCGAACGGGGGGTTATGGTAGGGTTGGACATCCGCTCGAAGATTGTCCCCTATCTCAACCTTCGCTCTCTGCGGACTGCCGGGCTGGAACTCAATCCTAAACTGGTACGAATGAGTCGTACGGTGGAGTAGCATGGAGAAGATTCTCTCATACCAAAAATGGTTGGTGGTGCGGGTAGCACTGCTGATGCTGTTGATGGGGGTGTTGATTCATGGTGCGATCTATCTCTATCAGAATAATGTGGTGGTTCCCCAGATCAAACAGGGGGAGCAGGCCAAGGCTGATGTCCTGCTGGAGGCCTATCTGCCGGTGATTTCCGATGCCATCCAGTCGGGTGAGGAGGAGGAGATCGAGTTGCTGCTGAGCAAGCTCAAGCTGATGTCCAACCCTGCCACCGGACGCCCATTGGTGGATGGGCTGGTGATCGAAACGGTGGATGGTAGCGACTGGGTTCGCTCCGAACCGCAGCCAGGACAGCACTCTTTTCTGGCCGAGGCGATCATCTTCTCCGGAGGAGAGGTGCGACAGATGCTGGGGTTTGCCAACCTCTACTATAGTCGGGAGTACTATGAGCAGTTGACACAGGAGGCGTTCGAGAGTCTGTTGCAGCTCTTTCTGCTGATGACGGTACTGTCGGTACTGATACTAGCGATTCTCACCTACTATCTGCGCCCCCTGCAAACCTTGGCCAATGCCCTGCAGGCCTGGGGGGTGGGTGATAATCCGGCGCAGTTACCGGAGCCCTCACGTTCGGCCAGTCAGGAGATCTTGCTGGTCCATAGCGCCATCAGCGGATTGCTGGATGATCTTCACAGCTATCAGATCTCACTGGAGGATCTGGTGGCGGAGCGAACCGAGAAGTTACGGGCGGCCAACCAGGAGCTGGCGAGTGCCCATTCCCGGATCACTAGTCAGAACCAGGCCTTCGCCACACTGACCAAGATCGATTCGGTCAATACCCCGTTGCTGGAGTCATTGCGATTCATCACCCAGATCGCCGCTGAGACCCTCGATATCGAGCGCGTCAGTATCTGGCTCTACCAGCGTGATGCGGGTCGGTTACGCTGCATCGACCTCTATCAATACTCGACCGGTAATCACGATAGTGGCGCTGAAATTGCGGTTGAAGAGTATCCGCGTTACTTCGCTGCACTGGAGCAGGAGCGGGCGGTCGTGGTGACCCGGGTGGAGGATGATGAGCGGGTGGCAGAGCTGTTGCCGGGGCATCTGCGACCACTGGGGGTGAGTTCGATGCTCGATGTGCCCATCCTGGTTGGTAATGACCACATCGGGGTGGTCTGTAACGAGGTGGTTGGGGAGCCTCACCACTGGAGTGTCGATGAAGAGAATTTTGCCATCTCGGTGGCCGATTTCGTCGCCCTGGCATTGGAGAGTGACCAACGCAGCCAGGTGGAAGAGGATCTGCGACGTCACCGGGATCACCTCGAGGATCTGGTCGAGGAGCGTACCGGTGAATTGCGGGTGGCCAATGAGAAGCTCAAGGAGGAGATGAAGATCCGTGAGCAACTGGAGAAGGCGGAGCAGTACAACGCCTTTCAGTCCGGTATTGCCGAGATGAGCGCCACGATTCTGCACAATATCGGGAATGTCATCACCGGGATGCAAGGGAGTATCGACAAGGGGGTACGTCATGTTGCCACCTGCAAAAAGATCTCTCGTACGATCCGTTTGATGCAGCAGAAAATTGAACAGGGGGAGCTGGAGCAGCAGAGTATCACCAAGGGTTTCGAGTTGATGGCCAACTCGATCGACAAGGCCAGTGGTGATGAGGGAATCAATGAGCAGTTGAGTAAGATGAAGCAGGGGATTTTCCACATCGGTGAGATCATTTCGGTCTATCAGTCGGCCTCGAAGCTGGAGGTGAACGCCACGCTGTTCTATCTCGAGACCATGCTAAAAGATAGCATGCAGTTGATTCAGGATAAGTTCGACAAGTATGAAGTCGACTATGAAATCATCTGTCCCTCCGATCTGGAGATTACCATTCCCCGCAACCCGGCCATTCAGGCGCTGCTCAATCTTACCAAGAACAGTGTCGAGGCGATTCTCGATCGTCGTGATCGTGAACCCGACCACCAGGGGCGGGTGGAGATTCGGGCTCGAGAGCTCGACAGTACCCGAATCGAACTGGTGGTGGAAGATAACGGTTGTGGTATCGATGAGGCCCTGCAGCGCAAGATTTTCAACCACGGTTATACCTCGAAAAGTTACGGCAGTGGTTATGGGCTACACTCCGCGGCCAACTTTGTCAGCAGTATTGGTGGATCGATCAAGGTCGAGAGTGAAGGCCATGACTGTGGAGCGGTGATGCGTCTGATTCTCCCCCGGATAGACCGGCGAGAGTTAAAAAAACGACAGGGTACGAACAACGACTCATGAATCGTTCCGAGATCCATATCCTGGTGGCTGATGACGACTATTCCGTGCTTGATCGTTATCGCCTCATCTTTGGTCAGGTTGAGGGGGATGACGGGGGTGATGATGAGGATCTGCTGGATGAGTTTATCGAGAGTCTGGGGGGAGAGTGGGGGAGTGATGGCGATGAGGTGGGCTGGAATATAACTCTGGTAGAGCAGGGGTTCGATGCGGTACAGCAGGCACGGCAGGCTCACCAGCAGAGGGACTGTTTTACGCACGCCTTTCTCGATATGCGGATGCCACCCGGGATCGATGGATTAGAGACCGCGGTGCGATTGCGTGAGCTCGATCCGGAGATCAGGATTATCTTTGTCAGCGCCTATCATGACTACAATCCAGCAGAGATCGATAACCAGCTCGGCTCTGGCTGGATCTTTTTGCAAAAGCCATTCAAGGAGGAGGAGATCCTCAGGATCTTGGAAAATGATGGATGGTGATCGGATCGAGTGGGAGGCGGTGACCGCTGCGCTACAGCGGTTGGAGATCCCGATGGAGGGTGCTGAACTCCACGGGATCTGTTGTGGTCACCAGGTCTCTGCTCGAGGAACAGCGGGTGAGACCTGGTTGGCCGCACTGATTGGGGAGCAGGATGAGGCCAATCTGTTACTGCGAGAGGATGTGAAGTTGCTTGGGCGGTTGTTCCGTACCCTACTTGAGCAACTCAATGATCCCGGAATCGGCTTTCAACTGTTGCTGCCGGAGAGTGCTCCCCTGGACCAGCGGGCGGAAGGGTTGGCCCGGTGGTGTGACGGTTTCCTGTTTGGTTATGGGGAGGCGCTGGCCGGAACCGACCTTGGACAGAGTCTCCATGAACAGGAGTTCATCGAGGACCTGGTGGAGATCTCCCATCTGGTGTTCGAGGGGGAGGAGGGGGATCAGGATGAGCTGCAATTTCAGGAACTGATCGAGCATCTGCGGTTGGGAACGGTGCTGCTCTACGAAGAGAACCACCCGGTGATGCCGGCGGCCGGACCGGATCTATAGGCGTGAGGTGAGACCGTTGAGGAACCCCCAAACCATCTCGCTGTCGTCACCCATTTATCGCCACCGTCGCCGTCAGGTTCTGGAGCGGATGGAGCCGGGGTCGGTAATGATCGTACCGACGGCGGCTGTGTCACGGCGCAACCGGGATGTCGAATACCCCTTTCGGGCAGATAGTGACTTTCACTATCTCACCGGGTTTGAGGAGCCTGAGGCGATACTGGTCCTGAAGCGGATGGGGCGCAGGTCCCAGACCCTCTTCTTCTGTCGTGAGCGCAACCCTGAGGTGGAGCAGTGGGAGGGGGAACGGATGGGGCCGGATGGAGCACGCAGACGGTTGGGGATGAGCGTTGCCTGGTCTTACGCGGTCTGGGAGGAGAAGTGGGTAGAGTTTCTACAGGGGGCGAGCCGACTCTATTTTGACCTGGGATGTCATCAGCCGTGGGAGGGGGCACTGTTACAACGACTTGACCAGCTGCAGCAGCGCAATCGTAGTGGCCATGACTATCCCACGATCATTGAACGTGCGGCTACACTGCTCCATCCCATGCGTCAGGTCAAGTCGGAGGAGGAGTTGGTGTTGATGCGCCAGGCCGCGGCCATTAGTGCGGAGGCTCATTGTCGGGCGATGCGACAGTGCCGTCCTGGAATGAGTGAACGCCAACTCGAGAGCGAGCTGCTCTACGAGATGGGGCAACAGGGGGTGGAACGGGTTGCCTATGAATCGATCGTCGCTGCAGGAGAGAATGGCTGTACCCTCCACTATATCGACAAGGGGGCGGTGCTGCGAGCGGGCGAGTTGGTGCTGATCGATGCCGGGGCAGAGTGGGGAGGGTATGCTGCCGATATCAGTCGAACCTTTCCGGTCGATGGCCACTTTACTTCGCCACAGCGTCAGCTCTATGAGGTGGTGCTGGAGGCCCAGTATCAGGCGCTGCGACAGATTCGTCCCGGTCGGCGCTGGAACCATTTTCACCGTGCGGCCGTTCGTGCTATCACCCAAGGGTTGATTCGGCTCGGACTATTACAGGGAGAGCTTGAAGGTCTGATTCGTGAGGAGGGCTACAAGCGCTTCTATATGCATCAGACCGGCCACTGGCTGGGGCGGGATGTTCATGATGTTGGACCCTACCGAGAGGGTGGAAAGTGGATCATGCTGGAGCCGGGGATGGTCTTGACGGTGGAGCCTGGCCTCTACATTCCCAATGATGAGGATATCGACCCACCGTGGCGTGGGATCGGCATTCGTATCGAGGATGATGTGGTGGTCACTGCAGATGGCCATGAACTGCTCACCTCCGGAGTGCCTCGAGAGATCGATGAGATCGAGGCAATGATGGCAGCGGAGGTGTGATGCTATACACTCCGCTCGAACAGTATCAAATTGTCCAGTTCCAGATTGAAACGGAGCCTCTCCCCTAGTGGGAACTGCAGGTGGCTGGGACAGAGGGCGAGCAGCTCATTCCCCGATGGCAGCGTTAAGGTATAGAGATATTCCGCCCCAAGGAAATTGCGCTGGGTGATGAGTCCCTGTGCCTCCCCTTGCGGGTCATAAACCAGATCATCGGGACGCAGTAGCAGGTCGACCGGGCTATGGTGGTCTCGTGGGGGATAGATGGTTCCGCGAATCACCCCCAGTTCGGTCTCGACCGCATCATCGCCGATCACCTTTCCCGGGATGATCACCCCTTGGCCGATGAACTCGGCGACAAAGCGGTTATCGGGGCGGTGGTAGAGGTTGTAGGGGGTATCCCACTGTTGAATCGTGCCATCGTGCATCACCGCAATCCGATCGGCGAGGGCAAAGGCTTCGGTCTGGTCGTGGGTGACCACGACCGCGGTGATGCCACGGCTCTTGAGCAGGAGGCGGACGTCATCGGCCAATTGAGTGCGGAGCTCGACATCGAGACTGGAAAAGGGCTCATCGAGTAGTATCAGGTCGGGGGACTGAGCCAGTGCCCGAGCTAATGCCACTCGTTGCTGTTGACCACCGGAGAGCTCATGGGGGTGGCGTTGTTGCAACCCTTCGAGATTGACCAACTCCAGTAGTTCTGCAGTGAGTCGTTGGCGTGCCTTGCGACTGAGGCGCTGGCAGGAGAAGGTGATGTTCTCTTCCACGTTGAGGTGGGGGAAGAGGGCATAGTCCTGAAACACCATGCCGAAATTCCGCCGTTCCGGTGGCAGATGTACCGAGGGTGAGGAGTAGAGGTTGTTCTCGAAGAGGATCGAGCCGCCATAGAGTGGTTCGAGCCCGGCGATGGCGCGAAGTACGGTGGTTTTTCCACAGCCACTGTAACCGAGTAGAGAGATCAACTCCCCTCGGGCCACATCGAGGGAGAGGTCGTGGACGACCAGGTTCTCACCGTGGCGACACTGCAACTGTTTCAACGAGAGCAGGGGTTGGGCATCATTCATTATGCGTTCCAGAGGTGCCTGTTAGTGGGTGCGGCTGCCGTGACGAATGAGCAGGGTGACCGGAATCAGCCCCAACAGTACCAGCGCCAGAGCTGGTAGTGCCGCCTCTTGCCACATGCCCTCAGAGGCCATTTCGTAGGTGTAGATGGCGAAGGTGTCCCAGCCGTAGGGGCGTAGTAGATAGGTCGCCGGTAGCTCCTTCATGATGTCGATCATTACCATCAGCCAGGCCATCATCAGCCCCGGTGCGAGGATTGGCAGGTAGATCCGCCGGGTTATTCCGATACTATTTTCTCCCAGAGAGCGAGCCGCCTCCTCGATCGATGGACGGATTCGTGTCAGGGTGCTCTCAATGGTCCCTTGGGCCACCGCCATGAATCGTACCAGATAGGCGAACAGTAGTGCCGGTATGGTCTGGACCATGATGGTGGTGACCGGACTATTGAACCATGCGGCCACCTGATTCTGTGCACTTCCGAGTGCCACCAGTAGGGTCATGATGCTGACCGCCA
>CAYFOQ010000064.1:0-2439 GCA_964344735.1 uncultured Piscirickettsiaceae bacterium | reverse complement strand
GGAAGCGCGTAGCCGAGGGCCGATATCCTGCCGAGCCACTGTAAGCGGGGGTGTTGTCGTTGAGCCAGTGAGATCAGTAGTGCCGCGATGACGGTAAGAATGGCCGCTCCCGATCCCAGTAATAGGGTGTGCCAGCCCAATTCAAAAAAACGGGCGAGGTTGGTGGTGTGGAGCCGCTCTAGTCCCCACCGGCTCAACTGTAGTAGTGGTAGCACAAAGGCAAAACCGAGCGTGACTGCTGCCAGGGTGAAGGCGGCCCACCGTCTCCACCCTTGCAGGGATCGCCGACGCCGCTGTTGACCAGCACGGTAGTATCGAGCCTTGCCACGGGTGGAACGTTCAACATAGAGTGCGAGCAGGGCAAAGAAGAGCAGTAGTGTTGAGAGTTGTGAGGCGGTTGCAAGGCTACGAAAATCGTTCCACGAACTGTAGATCGCCACGGTAAAGGTGTCGTAGTTGAAGATCGACACCGCACCAAAATCGGCCAGTGTCTCCATCAGTGCGAGGGCGATACCGGCACTGATGGCGGGTCGAGCCATCGGTAGGGCAATTCGGCGAAATGCGGCCGTTGGCGAAAGCCCCATACTCTGACCAGCATCCAGCAAGGTGTTGCCCTGCGTGAGAAAGGCGGTTCGAGCCAGCATATAGACATAGGGGTAGAAGACCAGGGTAAAGACCACGACTACTCCGGTGGTCGATTGAATGTCGGGAAGTGAGAACAGCCCACCAAAGAACTGCTCGATGGCCTGGTCCAATACCCCGCCGTAGCTGAAGAGGTCGAGCATGACGAAGGCGAGGACATAGGCCGGAATAGCAAACGGTAGCATCAGCGCCCAGTCGAACAGTCGTCGACCGGGAAATTCGTATTGAGTGGTGAGCCAGGCTAGCGTCGTTCCCAGCAGCAGTACTCCGGTCCCAACCCCGAGGATCAACCACAGGGTGTTGAGCAGTAGCTCCAGGAGTAGATGGTCGAGCAGATGATCCCATAGCTCGAGGTCAACCCGGTTCCAGGATAGCAGCAGGGTGATGAAGGGGATCGCAATTCCTGTGGTTAACAGTAGTGCGGATGAGGCAAGAGGGGAAGGCAGTCGAAGTGGCATCGATGAAGAAATTCAGTGGTAATCTGAAACCGTTGCTAATAAGCGTTACATGGTCGCATGGTCAATAAAGTTAGTAATGGTTCAGGGAAGGGTGTAACTGATCCAGATTGCGGGTGGAGTAGATAAAATGGGGCCACGACTCCATCCATGGAGGTCGTGGCCCGCTTGGGAGAAAAGTTTTCCCGGTGGGTAAAGGAACCCGAACTGTTCAGATCACCTCTGAATCCGTTACAGGTTGTGGTGGGACGTTATCCTAGCGGTAACCGGTACGCTGCATCAACTTCACTGCATCGGCCTGATAGCGTCCGGTCTCGGAGAGGTTCATCTCATCGGCACGGAACCGCCCCCATTGGGCCACCTGGGGATCCCAGGCAATATCATCCCGTACCGGATACTCTTTGTTCATTCCCGCCAACAACTGTTGGGCCCGCTCCCCACTAAGCCACTCCAGCAGTCGGATGGCGTTGGCACGGTGGGGGGCGTATCGGGTTACACCGGCACCGGAGATGTTGACATGAACCCCGTTGCCGCGCTGGTCGGCCCAGGCTAGCGCTACCGGGATCTGTGGATCTTTGCTTTCGGCACGGCCGAAGTAGTAGGTGTTGACGATACCGACATCACACTTGCCGGCAGCGATCGCCTGAATCAGGTGCGAATCTTTGGCAAAGGGCTTGAGTGCCAGGTTATCGACCCAACCTCGAATCACCTGCTCGGTTTTATCCTCTCCGAGGTGGTGAATCATGGCCGCTACCAGAGACTTGTTGTAGATCTTCTTCGAGGTTCGTAGGCAGAGTCGTCCCTTCCACTGTGGCTCCGCCAGTGCAGCGTAACTGGTGATCTCTTCCGGTTTTACCCGTTCGGTACTGTAGACCACGGTGCGTGCCCGAACCGAGAGTCCAAACCAGCGGTTGAGGGGGTCGCGGTAGCGGGCCGGGACATGGTTTGTCAGCGTGGTGCTCTCGAGTGGAGAGAGCACCCCCTGCTCGGCTGCATACCAGAGATTCCCGGCATCGACCAACAGCAGCAGATCGGCTGGAGTCTGTTCTCCCTCCTGCTTCAACCGTTCGACCAGTGGCCCCTCTTTCCCGGTTTGGTAGGTGACATGGATTCCGCTCTCCTGTTCGAAGGCCTCGAACAGTGCCTGGGTCAGGTGCTCCTTGCGGGAGGAGTAGACTACCAGCTCGTCGTCGGCTACCGCCAGCGACCCGAACCCCAGTGTGGTCAGGGTAAGTAGTGTGTTGAAGGTGTGAGAGGCTGCCTTACGTAGTGACTCATTCATGAATTTTTTCCTTGATATGAATGTGAATCTGTTTGGGTGGATGATAATCTACAGCCAAAT
>CAYFOQ010000063.1:0-12749 GCA_964344735.1 uncultured Piscirickettsiaceae bacterium | reverse complement strand
GTTTGCTACAGGCCTGCGGCGAATAGCAGCGCTTTTCCTCCGGCGTCAACACCCGTTCATTCAACTCATTGAGGCAGAGCTCAAATATCAACCAGAACTGTTCATCCAGTAATGCATCATCTGGTGTTCCCCAGTTGGATGGCCGGCTCTCATGGTTCCAGTGGCCCTGCGGATTGAACAGTTCATCGAGCCGTGCATCATCGCCATCCTCTGGCATCAGATTCTCCATCGGTTGGCGGGATTGAAAACGAATCCAATCCACTACCTTGTTACGTAGAATGGAGAAAATCCAGGTCTTGATCTGTGCCTGCCCGGAAAACTGTCGACGCCCAACATAGGCCGCAGAGAGGGTATCCTGCACCAGATCCTCTGCCATCTCCGTATCCCGAATCTGCAGCCTGGCAAAGCGTAGCAGTTCCCGACGCAAATGTTCTAGATCGGATGAGGCGATCCAAGGCTCCATCTCCAATTGGTGTTCTCCCTCTTCTTCATCCCTCATCCGATTATTGTATCAATCGTTGCAAAAGTTTGGGCACTCCTGAATCGCAACACGCTCAAGCACATCCCTGTGTCGCTCGACTGCGGCCTTCCCTGGCCGCAGACGGTTGCCATTCAGGAGTGCCCAAACTTTTGCAACGATTGATCGTACCTCTCGGAACGACACATCACTACCCTTTCTGATTGAGCCACCGATCAATCCAGTAGTCCCCCCCCAGATAACGTCCAGCACCGATGAAGAAGAGCACCAGCAACATCACAAAATAGGTAACGGCGAACTCCATGCCATTATTGAGCACTACAAAACCACCATGCTCCGTCAACCAGTCGTAGTGACCATGCTCACGCAGGATCTCTTTGGCCCGGTCCAATCGTTCGACTGCCTCGATGGTCCGTGCGTTGGAAAATAGACTATCTGCCCCCTCCGCAATCGCCAGCCAACCGTGTTTCCAATGGACCGTCAGCGCTGCTACTATCATCGTGATCATCAAGGGGATGGAAATCCAGCGTATCGCCAGTCCTGTCAGTAGCAGGATTGCTCCCAAGGTCTCGGTCAGTGTTGCGGCCCACGCCAATAAGGTGGGAAAGGGTAGACCTAACCCCCAATCGGGGTTGCCAAACCATGCAATGGTCGACTCCATATCCGACAGCTTTTGAGTGCCCGCCATCCAGAATATCGGTGCCAGATAGAGGCGTAGCGCCAATGGGGCTAGGAAGTCGACTGTTCGACTGGTGTCGAGCCCTCTTTGTAGTTGAATCATTGATCTCCTCATCCTCTCAACTCCTCTCTCACAATCCGTACCCCCAGTAACACCTGCTTGTGTCGCAACTGTTCGACAAAGGTCTCTGCAAACTGCAGCAGGGAGGTCACATCGGGATAGCTCATATCGGTTGCCAACCGTTTCAGCAGCGTCTTCCCGTTCCAACGCTTCTGTCTCTGCATCGACTGCAGCAACGCCGCACTGAACCGGTTCAACTCAATAAAGTCGACCTGCTCCTCTTCATTACGATAGGCCGCCAGATGGATCGGTTGGTCCAGGGGGGCGTCTGGTTGGAACTGCGCTGAGATCTGTTGAACTGGATAATCGAACCGGTGAAGTCGAAGTGTGGGGTTGATGAACGGAATTTCCTCTAACCAATCTCCATGTCGATCAACCATAGATAAGTCCCCCCATGGCTCCAGCATCACCTCCAGTTCGGTCCACTCCCAGAGTGCCAGGGGTACCATAAACGGCGGCAAATCCTCCTGTGCCGTCTGTAGCCAGGCCAAAAACTCCTGTGGCAGACGGGGATACTCCGGAGTTTGTGCACGGTGTTCTGCAAAGAACCTACGAACCAGGCTGGTCCAGCGATCCTCTTCCAGCAGTTCATGAATCACCGGGAAGGCACTCCTCAGGCTCTCCACGATATTGTTGATAAAGAGGGTCTGATAGACCGCCATCCGTTCCGGATTGATGCCGTCCGGGAGTTTACTGTTATCCGGGTCACGAATGGCACTGGCAAAAGCGATCTGTGAACGATAGAGGTCGTTTTGAGCGTGGTTCATGATATTCCCTCCAGAGATTGCGTATGACGAATCACCTCAACCTCTGTCAACAGCTCTTGTAGCGGTGGCAGGTTGAAGTCCCGCTCCAATAGGGTGGGCAGCACGCCATGGTATCGATAGGCCTGCTTCAGCAGTTGCCAGACCGGATCCACCACCCGATCGCCATGAGTATCGATGATCAGCTCAGGAGATTCCTGGAGATGCCCCGCCACATGGAGATAGGCGATACGTTCACTCGGTATTGCCTGGAGAAAGTTCTCTGCATCGTAGCCGTGGTTAATGCTGTTGACATAGATGTTATTGATATCCAGCAGCAGCTCACAGTCTGCCTTGTCGACTACCGCCTGAATAAAGGAGATCTCATCCATCGTCCCTTGTGGTAATGCATAGTAGGAGACATTCTCTACCGCGATGCGGCGTCCGAGCTGGTCCTGCACGATGCGGATCCGTTCACTGACATGGTCTACCGCCTCCTCGGTGAAGGGGATCTGCATCAGATCATAGAGGTGTCCCCCATCACTACAGTAGCTGAGGTGTTCACTGTAGATCACAGCACCACAGTGGTGGAGAAAGGTATCGATACGCCTCACGAAATCTTGATCCAGTGGGGCCGGCCCGCCCAACGAGAGGGCGAGACCATGACAGACTACCGGATACCGTTCGGTAAAATAGCGAAGATCACTCTCGAACTTCCCCCCCATCCCCATCCAGTTTTCTGGGGTGACCTCAATAAAATCGGGGCCGGGGTCCTCTAGACTGCGCCAGGCTTCCACCAGGCCTCGACGCAGCCCGAGTCCAGCACCGGAAACAGCGCTGTTTTTTTCTGCTTGTATCATGTTCTTCTTGATCCGGGGGCCATGTGGCCCCCTTTGCAATGTCAATTAACGTGATCCACCACACTTGGCCTCACCACATTTCCCCTCCTTCACCTTGGACACACCGCTCTCACCGTTGGCTTCGCTGGCCTTCAATGTTGCTGCAGCACTGCCACATTTTGCTTCGCTCTCCTTGCTCTTCTCAGCTGCGCCACCACACTTGGCTTCAGCGATCTGAATGGTGCGATACCCACTCTCCAGAGAGGTCATCTCAAAGGGGTTGTTTCCGGCTGTTACGCCGCCTGCCACAGTGAGCCCGATAGAGACTGCAGCAATGGATTGGATAGAGGTTGTCATTTTTTTCATGGTCATTTCCCTTCTCATTATTCGGTTGTAACGATTCCTTTCACCACTCAGATCCACCATTTCAGCGGTAATCTGAAGCCGTTAGAGGCACCTTCGGTTAAGAAAAAATGGGCCTGAAAATGATCAGGCTTACCGATTGGTCGTTACAGAACCGATTTCCTTACAGAGAAATGTCAAAAAAAAATGGTTTTCTGCACGGTCTGGGCCACTATTCCCCGATTGAGGAGAGTGGTCCACTGATTCAATCAGGGCCTTTTTCAGCCACCGTGGTCCGGCCCGAGTGGTTTGACCAACACCAGCAGCAGTGGCAATAGCATCAGATTGGCTAGCAGAGCGACCACCATCGACAGGCCGGTTAGTAGACCGAAATAGATGGTGGGAATGAAGTTGGAAAAGGCGAGAATGGAAAAGCCGATCGTGATGGTGAGTGTGGTGTAGTACATCGCCATTCCGATTGAACGGTGACTGCGATGGATTGCCCCCCAGTAGCTGTGGTCGTGTTGAAACTCGGTAGTAAAGCGGTAAACGTAGTGGATGGCGTTATCAACAGCGATGCCGATGGCGATGGCGGCGATGGTGATGGTCATCAGGTCGAGCGGTGTGGCGGTCGCCCCCATCAATCCAAGAATCGAGGTGGCGGCGATGATGTTGGGGATCAGTGTGAGTAGTGCCATCCGGAGATTGCGGAACAGCACGATAAACATCACCAGAATCGCCAGAAATACCGCGCCAAGGGTGAGGATCTGGGATTGAAACAGACTCTGTAACATATTGTTGTAGAGCACGAGCATACCGGTGACATGGATCTGTTCCGGCTTGAGGTCGTAGTGGGTGCCAAGATCATTTCTGATCTTCTCGATCAGGGCATTGCGGCGTAGCTCCGGGTCAGAGTCCCGCACTCGCAAGGTGAAGCGGAGCTGATTGCCATCGGTCGAGAGATAGGGATCCAGAAAGGCCTGTTGAATCGACTCGGGTAGGTTGCGGTGGATCATCGATAGCATGAAGTCGGAGACCGGATCACCATCATTGAGGTCTTGCAGCATCTCCATCGTCGTGGCGATCGAGAGTACCTTGCCAGTTTCCGGTAGTCGGTCGAGGTAGTGGTGGATGCGCGCGGCATCACGTAGCATGTAGGTGTTGAACCAGTAGCTTTCTGTCAGGTCATTGGCTGGGGCGGTGCGCTCACCGGGGAGTAGCTCCATTCCCATGTCGATCACATCGTCCAGCCCAGGTAGGTCGTCCATGAAGGGGAGCAGTCCCTCCTCCTGTGGCTCTGAATCTTTCGGCTCTACCGGAGTGGGGGGCGGTTGAAGGAATGTGGCCGGAGCATCGATGATCACCTCTAGCGGGGTGGTGCCTCCCAGTTTGCGGTCGATCAGCGTCATCCCCTGGTAGATCTCGGTCTCGGGTTTGTAGTAGTTGATGAAGCTGTTCTCCACCGTTAGCCGTGAAATCCCGTAGAGGGTGACGACAACCAGTAGACCAAAGAGAACCAGTACCGGGGTGCGTTGGGCCTCGATCAGACGTCCTACCGCACCGGTAATAGCCGCAGTGAGATCACGGCGTTGTATCGCCCGTTGTGGTTTCAAAAGTACCAACGCAGCGGGAAAAAGGGTAAAAGAGAGAATCAGGGCGATCGCGGTACCGATCGCCATCATGATGCCAAAGTCGATCACTGGGCGGATTCCACTGACGATCAATGAGCCAAAGGCGACAATGGTGGTGATGGCGGTGTAGAAGCAGGGCCGGGCCTTGCTGCGCAGCGTAGCCTCCACCAGCTGTTGAGGGGAAAGTATGGGGTCGGCAGCGTGCAATTCACGGTAGCGCACGATGAGGTGTATGGTGAGTGAAAGGGTGATGATCAGCAGCAGTGAAATGAAATTGGAGGAGACCACGGTTACTGGCCACTCCATTAAACCGAGAAAGCCGGTGGTGATGACTACCGCTGCCAGACAGGTGACCAGTGGAAGCAGGATCCAGCGTGGGCGACGAAAGGCGAGTGCCAGGATCAAGACGATGAAGAGAATGACCCCGACCCCGAAGGTGGTGATGTCGTGACGGACAAATTCGATGGAGTCAGCAACGATCATCGGTACCCCGCCGAGAAAGAGTTGGGCCTGCGGCTGATGTTCTGCCATTACCTTTCGAACGGCGGTAATCAGGGCGCGCTGCTCTGCCTGCAACCGGGTGTTGTACTGTCGGAACTGTTGTGAAACCGTGGTCAGCTCCTGTTGCTGTTCGGGGGTGAGGCTCTGCTGTAACCGTAGTTCACGCAGTTCACTCCGTCGCTGTAGCAGCTGCTGGTACTCTGGATCCCGTTGCAGTGAGAGTTGCAGTGCGGTGGTGTCCCCATTGGGGCTGACCAGCAGGTTGCGATAGAGCGGGCTGGAGAGAAACTCCTCTCGTGCCAACCGGATATCGGTGCGAGGGGCGAGCAGGGTAGGGGGGGTGGTGTGACGGAGGTCGACAAGAGAGAGTGGCGGACTGTTGATCAGTGGAACGGTCAGAATTGAGGTGACCGCAGCAACCCCATCGATGGCCTCCAGTTGTCGTTGTAGTCGTTGTAGATCGAGCAAAGTGGTGCGTTCGAAGAGGTCGGCATCTGGGGTATAGGTGATGATCAGGGTTTCGTCCGTTGCATAGCGTCCCTGGATCGAGCGGTAATAGTTGAGACTTTCGTCGTTCTCCAATACCAGTGAGTCAGCCGAGGCATCGAGATTGAAGCGCTGAGCATAAAGGCCCGAGACCACCACCAGTACAGTGACTAGTAGCAGTGTGGCTCTGGGGTTGTTCAGAATCAGTCGGAAGAACATGGCAGGCAATGGGGCTGGAATTGAATCACGATCGGGTGTGATCGCAATCTCTTCGGTAGCGTGAAGTGGCTGCGATTTTCTCTTGTGCTGTCCATGACGGATCAGTCCTGATCGTGCCAGTGGGTTGAAGGAGAGGCTATTTTATCAGAACGAATCAAGTTCAATTCTGAATATAGAAATCGAACGGACTGATCGAGCGCCCGGCCACCGACTTTGCGGTGACTGACAGAGAATTTCTCTGTGTGTTCAGAGTGATCCGGAGGATGGGGGGTGTCAAGTCCTTGCTGATCTCCACGGGGCTCTGCTGATATTGGTTGGTGGTTGCTGTGCTACAATCCATGTATGGATCAGGAACAGAGAGGCTTCCTTGCAGGCGTCCTCGCGGACATTGGTAAGGGCGGGTTGCTTGCTCTGGTTGCAGGTGCTGTGGTCGGTGAGGTTGATTCCCCTGTTGTTGGTTTGGCGGGTTCCGCTGGTGCGATTCTTCTGCTGTATGTTGCGGTTCGACTGAAGAGGAAACGAGTATGACATTCTTTGAGCAAATGATTATTGGCTTCTCTCTGGTTGCGGTTGTGTTTGCGGTACTGATCCTCTTGAAGCTCAATAAAGAGGAGAAAGATAAGGATTCTGCACACCACGTCTGATCCATCATCACTTGACCTGGTCAACCTCTACTGCACTGGGATGGTACCCCGCACGAAACGACTATTGAAAGTACGGAATCGAAGCGCTGCGGGCTGCTGCGAATCCGTGCGAATACACCCATTCCTGGGGCGAGGCGATTCGCCATGCGGCGAATGGTGTCCACTATCGCCGCATTCTGTGCGGTGAATAATTTGCGCATGCGGAGAATGCGCGCCATAATCTCCGCATGAGCGGCGGAGATTACAAATACATCTGGCAGGCCAGTAACTGGCCGAACTGGCGCTTCGACCTGGCGGCGTTGGCTGGCCCCATGGCCGAGGTCAGTCGTGCCCAAGGTTTATTGATGGGACGCTTGGCCGATGTCGGCATGGGGCTGCGCGACCAGGCGAGCCTGGCGGCACTCACCGAGGACGTGGTCAAGACCAGCGAGATCGAGGGCGAACAGCTCAACGTCGAGTCCGTGCGTTCGTCCATCGCGCGCAGGCTGGGCGTGGACATCGGCGCGCTCGCCCCGGTCGATCGTCACGTTGAGGGCGTGGTCGAGATGGTGCTCGATGCCACCGCCAACTGCCATGCGCCCGTGTCAAAGGAGCGTCTGTTCGGCTGGCATGCTGCACTGTTTCCCACCGGCTACTCCGGCCTGTCCAGGATCAAGGTTGGCGGATGGCGTGACGATGTCACCGGCCCTATGCAGGTTGTGTCTGGCCCCATTGGCCGGCAGCGTGTGCATTTCGAAGCACCGCCGGCTGATCGCCTCGAAGACGAAACCAGCCGTTTCCTCGATTGGCTGAATGCCGCGTCGAACGAACCGCCGCTGCTTAAGGCAGGCCTCGGCCATCTGTGGTTCGTCACTCTGCACCCATTCGATGATGGCAATGGCCGTATCGCCCGGGCCATTGGCGATCTGCTGCTGGCGCGTGCCGATGGCAGCCCGCAACGCCTCTACAGTTTGTCGGCGCAGATCCAGCGCGAACGCAAGGCTTACTACGACATCCTGGAGAGGACGCAAAAGCGGTCGATGGATGTTACCGAGTGGCTTGCGTGGTTCCTCGACACGCTTCATCGCGCGGTTGACCAGGCTCAGCACACACTGGACGCTGTTCTGACGAAAGCGCGGTTCTGGCAGCGCTGGGCGACGACCCCGTTGAACGAGCGGCAGGTGAAGTTGTTGAACAAATTGCTCGATGGTTTCGAGGGCAAACTCACCAGCAGCAAGTGGGCGGCCATCGCCAAGTGTTCTCCGGACACGGCCCTGCGAGACATCAACGATCTGCTCACTCGGGGTGTATTGCGGAAATCGGATGCGGGTGGGCGTAGCACCAGCTACGAGCTGAACGACTTGGCAGAGTAGCGGTGCTTTCTGGAATTGCCTTGGCTCGTGGCTCGAACAGCGTACTACGGTTCTGAATATCTGCCGACCGAATACCGACATGGATGCGGAGTACCTTTGCAAAATGCTGGGAATGAATCTGGCTCAGATTCCGACCGTCGATCTGGAGATGGTGCAACGGTACAAGGATCGCTCGATCAGCCGTGGGCGTATACGGTTCGATTCTGGGCTGCCGTGGCTGGAAAGGGTTGGATGATGCGATATAATGAGGGAATGAATAACGATCAGATAAAAGAGCGGCTGGCAGTCTTGCGGATGCACTACGGGGTAAATGTGGCTGTGCTGTTGGCTGCCGGAAGCGCAACGATCAAAAGAGCAATGGAAGTGGTGGATCCTGCTGATGATGGTTTGATGTGGGGAGGGGTAATTCTGAGCGGGTTTGCGCTTTACAATATGGTACGTGGTCAAGCCGAGATTGATGAGCGTATCGGTCAGATAGGAGGGTAGATAGATGGATTCTGAGGTTGTACGGTCGGTGGTGGTGTATGGGGTTTTGGCAATGATGATTGTCGGGGTTGGGTATGGCGCGTCCCCTTGGTTTCATCGACCAAAGGATGACAAAAAAAAATAGGTTCCTGAATTTGGATAGAAAACCCGCTTCGGCGGGTTTTTTTATGGCCGGATTTCAGAAAAAACTTTCAGAAGGTTCTGAAAAGTTCAGAAAGCGGGGGGTTGACGGGTTCAGAAACAGGTCACTAGGTTTCGCTGCAATGGCTGGCCGTAGGGGTGCGGCCAGTTCGATACATCACGAAAGAGAGAGCGAAAAATGAGTGTGAAACTGAATCAGTATGTGGACAAGAAAACCGTAGGTTCCGTGGTCGTCGGCGCGTTTGTGCTGGGTGCGGTGCTGTGGGGAGTGCGTAAGCTGCCGAATAATGGCGCGACTCGTATGATCAAGGACGTGGCCGATTTGGCCAAGTAAGGGAGGGGAACAATGCGTTTGGAAAAGCGGAATGTTAGTTCTCCGGTAGGTCTGGGGTGGAGTCAGGAGGCGGTTTTTCGTCTGCCTCTCGGGCGTACTCTTCAGTATTTGGTAATCAACCACTCGACTACTCGTGCCGAGTTGGAGCGCGTAGCGATCGAGGTTAATGGTCAGGAGATCATTATCACTAATGCTACCGATCTCCACACAATCGAGAGTTACAAGGGCGGGCATACGACCACCGGGAAAACCGTAGTGCGGTTCTCTGAGTTGATGGCTAATACTCTATCCGGTCAAATGCTGGGTGGGCTGGCATTGATGCCGAACGATAATGCGGTGTTGAAAATCAGTGTGGGCGCTGGGACTGGAGCAATCTCGGTTGATATTGATTGCTACACAACCGCGATTCAGAATCGTATCTATGTGCCGACCATGCGGACGGTATCAGCGGCGGTTGCTATCAATGGGGTGGTCAAGTTGGAAAATTTGGTCACAACCGGCAAGGGGATCCGGGTCAAGCGGATGATCTTTAAGGCCAGCGATATGGCCAAGCTGATCGTTCGGCAGGGTGGGCGGCGGATTTATGAGTCCACAATGGCGGCGAATGATTACGATCTACAGGTAGCCGAGCGTACTCCTCAGGCCGATCACTTTATCTTTGATCCGACTATGCACGGATGGAGTGTTGCCGATCTGTTGGATACCGTATCGAGTATAACTCCTCTGGAGTTCGAGATTGAGACCAACGATCCGGCCCGGACGGATAACAATATGCCGGTTATCGTCGAAACGGTTAACCAGGTCAAGGATGTTGGTAAATAAGGGGGGTGTGGAATGGACTACGCGAAAATGGTCGAGGCCGATCCGTGGGCCGATCCGTTTGCCAGCGCTTCCGGTTGGGATGATTCGGTAAGCTGGCAGGAGCCATCGGATTGGTCTGGCGGCTTTGCTGACGGGATTGGTCATGTGTGGGATTCGGTCATCAACGGGGCAACCCAGTTGGCAGATTCCTATTTTTACGCAGAGTCGGTTGGTGAGCAGGTACGGGCGCGACAGGCGCAAGAGGAGGCCAACAAGATTGCGAGCGCTGCTCAAGTTGGGGCGGCGAAACCGCCGGAGCAATCGTCGTGGTCTGATCGTGATCTGATGTTTGCCGGGGGTGCGGCGGTTGGTCTGGTGGTGCTGATGTTGGCGGTCTCCCGATGATCGGTGATTTTGCCCCGCAATTGATCGGCGGTATCTTTGGAGATGATAGTTCCCCCAGCGCAATACCGGCAACGTCCGGAACGCAGGGGGGGCATTTTTCTGGGGGTCTTACGATCAACCGCACGTCTATTGACTGGACGGCGTTGGCAGTGGTCGGCGGCGTGGTGCTTGTTGGTGTGGCTATGATGCGACCCCGGCGGGGCCGTAAAAAGAGGGCGCGATAGTGGGGCTTTTTTCGTCGAGTAAATCAAGTAGTAACACGACCTATAATACAAGCAATACATCGTTTGATGAATCTGCGGGTGCGATATTGGCCGGGGAGGGGGCTGCGGTAACGATCCAGACAACCAACACCACCACCGATCATGGCGCGGTCGAGGCCGCGAGTAATATGGTAAATGCTGCCGAGGGCATGGTGGATTCTGCCGAGAATATGGTGGGGGATGCGCTGAATACTGTTGATAGCGTGTCTGTATCGGCCATCAATGCGATTGGTGAGGCCGGTAATGAAATGGCAGGACTGAGCCGGGATGCCTTGGAAGGTTCCTTGGGGTATGGGCTTGAGGTGGTCAACAGTGCCGGGAGTCTGGTCGAGGGGGTAACGCTGGAGGCCATCGGATCAAGTGAGCGAATGGCCGATGGTATGGCCGATCTGTCGCGGGAGGCCATCGAAGCGGCGCAGGAGTCGGCGCGAGAGGCTGTCGAGTCTGCCGAGCGATCAATGCAAGAGATGAGCGGGTTATCGCGGGATGCTATGTCCAGCATGGAGAGCGTGAGCAACCGTTATGGTGGGCTAATGTCCGATCTGAGCGAGAGTACCGTATCGGAGATGGGCGCGACTACAGGCCGGGCGCTGGATACGGTGGACGATGCGGTATTTAACGCCATGAGTGTTACCGAATCGGCCAATAGCGCAATGGCGCGACAGACTAGTGAATCACTGGCAGCCGTGGCGAGTCTGAAAAAGAGCATGGAGAGCGGCGGGGCGAGTGATATGGCGGACGTGCAAAAGTTCGGATTTGGTGCAATGGCTGCGGTGGCCGGGGCGCTGGGTCTGCTGGCAATGATGCGGGGATAAATGAATGGATATTGTGGTGTCACTGGCGGCGAATGCTGAAACCGAGCGCGTAGTATCGGGTGAGACGATCATTGTAGAGGCTGGCCCGGTAGTCATCACTACCGACGATGGGCGGCCACCGATTACGCTCAATACCGGGCAGTCGGTCAAGCGGGTAGAGTTCCATCGACTCACGATCCGCAATCCGTTGGCAACAACCGTCGATGCCTCAATCAAGGTCGGATATGGTGATATAAGGGTTAATCGAAACGAGGTCGCCGCAACCGTTACGCAGGTGGTACAGCCGGTAAACATTGGGAACACGGTGGCGGTTGACGTGCAACCCGGCGGCGCGATGGTAAGCGGGTCTGATGTGACACTGACGGTCGGTACGCCATCCCATCAGATTGCGGCGAACGCGAACCGGAAGGAATTGATTATTCTGCTCCAGGCGGGGGGCGGTGATGCGCGGATACATGGTCTCCGGGTTCCGTCTGGTGGTGGTGTGGGGCTGACGGTTACCGGCGCGGTAACGGTTGACCGGATCGATACCGATCTGACATTCAGTTACACGGAGGTGCAATAGTGTCTACGGTAATGTTGCCGACCACCGGCCCACAAGGTCCGTAGGGGCCACAAGGCCCGGCGGGTAGTGATGGCGCAAATGGTGTCGATGGCGCGGACGGCCTAACGGTATTGAATGGAACCGTTGATCCGACCACCGAAGGGGTGGACGGAGATTTTTATGTCAATACCACATCAAGCTATATTTTCGGGCCGAAGGCTGCCGGGGCATGGGGCGCGGGTACGTCACTGGTCGGACCACAAGGCCCGGCAGGGCCAGCGGGATCGCTGCCGGATCAAGCTGGCCATGCCGGGAAGTATCTAAAAACCGATGGGACGGTAGAGAGTTGGCAACCGCCATCGGTGGACTATGGGGACGCAACCGCGAACTTTACCGGGGAATTGCAGAAAAGCGGGTCGGCGGTGCTGACGCAAGCGGATACCGGGACAGAGGCCAACAAGGTTCTAAAGCTGGATGCGGCGGCAAAGATTCCGGCGGTTGATGGTAGTCAGTTGACAAACTTGCCTCCATCCGGGGCGCTGGTGCTGCTGGATACCGTTACGGCGGCCAGTAGTGCAACGGTAAATCTGGAAACAGGGATAGACTCGACCTATCAATACTATTTGATCGTGGCCAATGATGTTGTTTCGAGCAATAACGGAATAAATTTGTACGCGCGATTGAAGCAGGGTGGGGGGTATGTGTCGTCGGGCTATCGTTATCACCATACGCGGACAAATAGCGGGAGTGGCACATATACCGCCTATTCCTCAAATGGCGACCCATATATAAAAATGGCGCAGTCTATTGCCAATAGTGAGGAGTTTGGGTTCGAGTTCAGTATTTATGGGCCGTCGAATGGTGAACCGCCCCGGGTGTTGACACCGGAGTAAACCCGCACTTATTCGCCGCATCCCGCAGGGGCG
>CAYFOQ010000062.1:0-12903 GCA_964344735.1 uncultured Piscirickettsiaceae bacterium | reverse complement strand
GCAGCCAGGAAGAGGGCGAAGATCGCCAATGAGATGAGAAGGATGAGGGTCTCGCTAAAGAGAATGTAGAGCGGTAGCAGGGGTAGCGAGAGGTGAACCTTGCCGATCAGCCCCGCTTTCTGTTGGAAGACCTGGGTGGTGCGGGTCACCATGCCGGCGAAGGCGGTCCAGGGGAGCATTCCAGCGATGAGGTAGATGCTGTAACCGTACTCCTCGAACATGCCGTCGGGTAGGGCCAGCTTGGCCCCCATCACCCGAGAAAAGATCAGTACGAAGATGGCGATGTTGGCGAGCGGATAGATCAGTGACCAGAGCGCGCCCAGCATCGATCCGGAGTACTGATCGATGAGGTCCTGGCGAGTGAAGTTGACCAGGATGGCAAAGTTGTTCTTCAGAGTCTCCACTGCAGCGCGATCGACGCCTCACTGTTGCGGGTTTCAAAGAGGGGGACGGTATCATCCTGACGCTGATGTTCCAAGGAGAAGAGCAGATCGAGCTGTGGCCCTAGTGGGTGGATATAGTTGAGATCGAGACTCAACAGCTGTCGGCGACGACGGGTCTCCCCCCAGAAGGTGCGACTGTAGGGGGCATCATCTTGTAACAGACTGTAACTTGCACTCCAGCGCAACCGTCCACCCCCGGTTCCGAGCGCCTGCTGCTGGCGGGTCGCAAGATAAAACCCGCGCTGATGCCCTCCGGCACGGGCCTCCGGGCGGTGGTTGAAGCGCACCCCGAACTCCCCGTAACTGCCGTGTAATCCGATACGCAGCTGGGTCGATGGTGGTTCTTGTCGTGGTGAAGCCACCCTCGCCACCACCCCCTCCATCACAGTAGTACCGCCAGGCAATATTTGGCGCACCATCAACCGCCGCCAACTAGAATCGATATCACTCTGATGATGCACCAGGCTCTGCTCTAGCTCCAGCAAGGTGCCCGGCTGTGGAGAGAGCCGAAGAGCGACCGAGGCGATACGCTCATCGAACCGACTCTGTTGGAGGTAATCCCGATAGTGAACCTTCAACCGCAGTGGCAATAGTCGATCAAACGGCAGGGTAGCCCGAAGTTGACGATAATGATCCCCCAGCGGCAGCGCCTCATCCGCCAGTGACAGCTGAGTCACGACATCCCCCAACTGCAGTTCGGTCGTCGCCTGTTGTGGTCCCAGATTGATGTTGTCACGGTAGCCTTGGCGCAACTCCAGATCGAAGTGAAGTTGCTGTAACCACTCCACCCCCCCCTGTTGTGGCAGACTCTTCGCTGCGGTCCGATAGAAATCGACCACCTGACGAATCCGGGGTGGCAATTCGAACTGCTGCTCGAGCTGTTGTAGTAACTCCAGCGTCACCTGCGGTTTACCAAGCCGTAACCAGGCCACCGCCAGATCGAGCCAGTGCGCTGGCACCTCGGGCTGCAGGGTCAACTGCAGCTCCAGCTGGTCCAGCGAGACCATCCCCTGCTCCGTTTCGGAACGAGCGGTCACCATCGACGAGGGTAGAGACCCAGCCATCACGGAGACGGCCAGCAGCACCCCCCCCCCCCCCGCAGCCACCCCCACCCCCCCCCCAGCAGCAACCCCCACCCAGCACCCCCAGCAGCAACCCCCACCCAAAAACAGCAACCTCACGAAATCGGCTCCAGCGATCGACTACTCCGTAGCGCTTTCAACTCCACCGACTGATCAAACCCCTGGATCATCCGATCCGGCAACGAGACCAACGCCTCCCCATGGAGACCCAGAAAACCGGCCATTTCCGGCCCCATCAAAACAAAGTAGGGCTCCGATTTGGCCTGCTGCTGCAGATGGGCGGCAAAGTCGACCGCAGAGCCGATCAGGGTGAAATTCCGCCGATAGTCGGAACCGGCATCGCCGATCTGCACCACACCGCTCTCGACACCGACACGGATCGCAACCGATGGCAAGGCGTTGTCGGCCAACTGCTGATTCAGCTCTCGCATCCCGGCCACCATCTCTTGGAGGCAGCGGTAGATCTGTTCGCTCTCTCGCTGTGGATCACTGTTTCTTCCCGGCAATGGCCAGTAGGCAAGGATACCATCACCGGTCAACTTGTCGATCGTACCGTGATGATGGTCGATGATACGACTGAAGTGAGCCATGATGAGACGATGAAACTTGGTTCGCTGCGCCCCCGCCAACTGCTGATTGTGGCGAGTAGAGTTGGCCAGATCGAGCATCATCACATGGGCCTCGATCAACACCATCCCCTCTTCGCGATGACCGCTCTCGATCTGCTGCACCAGCTGCGGCTGTAGATAGTCCTGCACACCTTGACGTAACCGCAACAGAGCCTGTTGCAACAGTTGCCAACGACTGAAGGAGAGCAGCACCATGGCCGCCAAGTGGAGATAGAGCACTGGCAGCAGTGCCACCCAGTAGTGGTAGGCCGCAAGCAGCGACACCCCCACCCCCCACAAGGTAATCGAAAACAGACTGGAGAGAAGCGCCGTTCGTACCCGATAACGACAATAGATCAGAGAAACCAATAGCAGATTGAGCAACAACAGCAACCGGTAGGTGATCTCCTGCTCCGTAACCACGGTGATGAAGTGCTGATCCAGTAGCGCCGCCACCAGGTGGGCGTGGAGGTCTACCCCCGGTAACGGCTGTGCCAACGGGGTCCGGACTCGATCCCCAACCCCCAGGGCCGAAGAGCCCACCAGCATGATCGTGTTCTCGAGATCGGGCAACTGACTCTCGGGGTCGAGCAGTTGCCAGGCCGGGATATGGCGAAACGCCTCTCGCCCCTGATAGAGCGGCAAGACCATTCTACCGCTGGCATCGAGCGGCAGTTCGATCTCGTAGGGGATCTCCAACACCATCCCTCTCTCCTCGCTCTTCAGCCTCATCGCCCCTGTGGCCGCCATCAATCGCAGATAGGTAACGATCCCCAGGGCGGGGTAGGCCCTCCCCTGATAGCGGATCAGAGGGGCCAATCCACGAATCACCCCATCACGATCCTCATGCGGGGTGACATGACCCACCGCCCGGGGGGCGAGCTGGGAAAAGTTGCCGATATGACCCTGCGCCTGAGGCAACCGCTCCAGTAGCGCACCCTGCAGCGCCACCGCCGCCCCGACCTCCCCACTGGAAAGCGGTGTCGCCGGAGCAGTCAAGGCAAAGGCCTGAGAGAAAACCACCGGATAGTTGGCGGCAATTTCGGCAAAACGGCGATCTGCAGGAGAGCGGTCGCTCTCGGGAAAGAGAATATCGACCGCCAATTGGGCTGGCTGATAACGCTCTACGATCGCCGTCAGCAGTGCGGCTGTGGTCTCCCGCGGCCAGGGCCAGCGCCCGATCCGTTGTAGACTCTGCTCGTCGATATCGATCACGACGATCCGAGCATCACTGTTGGGCTCCACCAACAGGGTGCGGTAGAGACGATCCTCCAGAAAGTGGTAGCCGGGGAGGGCGGGGCCAAGAGTGACCATCAACAGATAGAGCAGCAGCAGTAACGCCAACACGAGAGCGAAGAGGGGGGTGGCGCAGGGGCCGATGGTTTTCTTCCAGTTGTGGAGTTGGGAGTGGGGCATGGGGGGGGTGGTAAACACTCGAATCCCCCTCTCCCTCTGGGAGAGGGCCGGGGTGAGGGTAAGTTGGTTACTTGACCCAGCGGGTCACACCGACAACAGACTGGTCGATAGCGGTCTTGCGCTCGAAGAGGTAAGAGGCCTCGTCTGCAAGCGGTGAGATCGCTCCCAGAACTCTACTATTGACATCGAAGAAGCGGCGACCAACCAGTAGACCGTCGGCGGTAATCCCTCCGGCGCCAACCATCTCGTAACGTTCGCCTCCGCTCTGGGGGACCAGGTCGGCGGTGGTGGTGAATGCCGCCTGAGGGAAATCGATCTGCAACCGGGCATTCTCCATATCGACCTGATCGATCTCTACCCCCTGCTCTACCAATCGAGCGTCATACTCCTGCAAGGTGAAGTCGAATACCCCCCGTTCCGGGAGCAGGTGGTGACTCTGCCACGGGCTACGGGTGAGCAGGTACTGTTTATTGATCGCCACGATCTCCCGTCCCTCTCCGGCCAGCTGTCGGATCTCCTCGTCACTCATGGTGGTCCAACGTCCCCACTCGAGCTCGACCACCTCTCCCTCCTGCAATACCGTCCCCTGGGGAGACTCTTCCACCTCCACAATCGTCTCCTGCTGTGGCAATGAAACGGATGCATCTTCATCGATCACCGTTACGGTGGGCTCATCAGTGACCGCCGCAGTCGCAGTCTCATCTTCAGCCGCCACCTTGCTCTCCTCAGCCGCCACCTTGCTCTCCTCAGAGGGCACCACCGACTCCAGCGGACTCTCGGTCTCTACCGGTACACCACTCTCATCCGGAGTAACCGCCTCATCGACATAGACCAGAGGAGAAACCACCGGCTCCAGCGCCTCGACCTCACTGCGGAGACGCTCAAAGAGTTGCAATTCACCGTTTTTCAGCACCGCCTCCAGCAGCCGCTCATTGGCAGCAAAGAGCTCACGATAGGCTCGCTGTTCATTACAACTGGCTCCACCAGGAAGACAGCCGGCATCACCCGAGGTCATCACCACTCCCCCACTGGTCACCGCCACCAGACTACGTCTCAGCGTAGTGTGTACCGTAAAGTCGGTCCCCCGAACACCGATGGTAATGAGTGGGGTATCGAGCCGGAAATGATCTTTGGCCGCCTGCGCTCCCTTACCGGAGACACTGCGTACAACCCCCTGTTTCAGCTCGATCTTGATATTGCTCTGCTCAGGAGCCGATGGGTTATAATCGTAACTGTGAATTTGCAGAATCGAGTTAGGACGCACGATCAGAACCGCACCATCCACTGCCTTGATATGGATCTGGCCGTTCTCTGCCGTGTGCAGTTCACTACCAACCACGATCTGCTCGCCCCGCGAAACCCGAGTGCGACGAGGGGCATCTCCCGCTTTACCCAGCTCTACCCGCTCCACCTTGCCGATCACCAGCACCGCCTCTCCCATCGCACTGCTCGCCATCGACGGGGCGGCCAACAACAGGAGCAGCAGGGCAGTCGCAAGCAACTCCCAACCTCCCTGGAAGAGGTGGAGAACCCGAATGCAGCGTTGCAGGGAGGGGTAAGTCTGTTGAGGTTCGAAAGGCATGATCTGGATCTCGGAGTCTGGCAACTATGGCCGCGTTGACACTGACCAAAGAGGCGTTGATGCAGTTCTCTCTATTCAAGGAGTTCTCTCAGGAGCACCTGGAGAGAATGATCCCATGGTTCAATCCGACCGTTTATAATAAGGGAGAAGTAATCATAAGTAAAGGCAGCACCAACCGCGATATGATGTTTATTTTGAGTGGTGGTGTCCATGTGGTTGATTACACTGAACACAATGAGGAGGTGGTCTTCAGTATTCTCGGGGCCGGAGAGTACTTTGGGGAGATCGCGATGATCGATGGCGAGCCACGATCCGCCTATGTGATTGCACGGGAACGGTCGATCATCGCCATCCTCCCTTACCAGCTCGCCGAACAGCTGATCCTCACCACCCCCTCTGCAGCCCGCGCAGTGATGAAACGGCTCACCGGAATGATCCGGAACTACAATAATCAGCGCAAGCTGCTAGGAATTCAGAACTCCCGCCAGCGAGTCTTCACCTTTCTGCTCTCACTCGCCACTCCGGAAAACACCAGCGACAACGGTATCGGCAAGCCGCCCCCGCCACCGGCTCAACAGACCCACCTCACCATCGAGAAATTGCCCAAGCAGCATGATCTCGCCAAGATCGTCAACACCAGTCGGGAGACGGTCTCTCGTGCGATTTCACAACTGGTCAAACTCAAGATTGCACAGAAAAGTGGTAACAACCGGCTGATCATCGTCGACTCGAAAAAGTTGATCGAGATGGCCGCGAAGAAGGAGGATGAGTAGGGAAGATTACCCGGTGGGGGGCGAATATACTGGGAATGCGGCCCGTTCTCACTCTTCCCGAAAGGCGCGGATAAAGAGATTGGTGAATGGTTTGAGGATGTAATCGAGCAGGGTGCGTTTACCGGTTTTGATCACCACCTCGGCCGGCATTCCGGAGATGAGCTCGACCCCCTCCTGATGCATCTCCGTCGCCCCCCCTGGCAGCACTTTGACCGTGGCATCGTAGTAGCTGGCACCACTACGCTCATCGACAAAACTGTCGGCAGAGACCCGCCCCACCTCACCGTCGATCATTCCCTGAAAGAACTTGAAGGCAGAAAAGCGGATGTCAGCGGCGAGACCGGCAAAGACTTTGTCGATATCGACCGCGGGAATCTGTACCTCGACGATGAAACTGCGGCTATCAGGAACGATATACATCATCGGCTCTCCCGGCTCCACCACCCCACCTACGGTATGGAGTTTGAGGCCAACCACGACACCATCATCAGGAGCTCGCACCACCGTCCGTGACAAGGTATCCTCCAGCGCGGTCATCCGTGCCTTGAGATCGGCAATGGTTCTGCGGGTATCCCGTAGCTCCTGTTCCACCTCACTTTGACGAGTCCCCCGGCGCAACAGGATCTGCTCCTCGGTCTCCCCCTGCTTGATCTGTAGCTGGGCGATCTCGGCCTGCAGCTCTGCCAACCCCCCTTCAAGACCGATCTTCTGGTGACGCAACTCCCGTAATCGCTGTTTGTCCGTCAACTGTCGCTGGTAGAGTTGCTGCCACTCTTCGATCTCTTCGGCATAGGCATCGATCTGCTGCTGGCGACTCGCACCCAACTGCCGTAACCCTTCGATCTGGGCCTGAATCTGTCCTCGACGACGGTTGAGAATGGAGATTTCGCGCTCCAGCGTCTCTTGCCGGGAGAGAAATATCTGCGACTGGATCGCGGCCATCTGCTCCATGCGGGGCTCAACGGCCATCAATGCCGCCACTTCGCCCCCGACATCGACCGCCCGGCTCCCGGCCAGCTCTGCCTGCAGCCGTGCTTCCAGCAACAGCGCATCGAGATACTGCAGTCGAACGATCTCCAACTGTGCCAGCTGCTGGGTTTCACTCATCCGCAACAGCGCAGCCCCACGCTTAACCGGATCCCCCTCCTGCACCAGAATTTCGCTGATGATCCCCCCCTCGAGATGCTGTACCGTCTTGCGATTACTCTCTACCGTCACCCGTCCGGAGACCACCACCGCCTCATCCAGCGGGGCGAGTGCCGACCAACCTCCGAAGAGCCCGAAGGCGAGTAACAAGGTCACCAACCCTAGAACCAGATAGGGGCGCGTCTGTTCTGCTGGCCTCAACTCCATTCGCCTCACTCCTGCTGCGGTGGTCG
Source organism: uncultured Piscirickettsiaceae bacterium (assembly GCA_964344735.1). GTDB lineage: Bacteria > Pseudomonadota > Gammaproteobacteria > Thiopontia. Next base: position 5,620 of record CAYFOQ010000062.1, on the reverse strand, counting down.
GGAAGGGGAGCGGGGAGCGCCCCGTCGCTGACCATTACGAGCCTGTTCCAACTCGGCAGCCAGTTCATCCCGACCACCCAAACGCCACACCCGGCCTTCACGCAGCACCAGAATCCGATCGATGTGGCGCAACAGCGCGGCCTGATGAGTGATCAATACCACCGTTACCTGCTGCTGACGCAATCGCTGCAGGGTCTCCACCAAGGCTCGTTCTCCCGGTTCATCAAGATTGGAGTTGGGCTCATCCAGCACCACCATCCGGGGCTCCCCATAGAGCGCTCGAGCCAGACCGATGCGCTGTCGCTGCCCGCCGGAGAGCGCAGCCCCCGCCGCCCCGATTGGAGTCTCATACCCTTCCGGTAGAGCCAGGATCAACTCATGCACTCCGGCCATGCGGGCAGCGGCAATCACCCGTTCTGACTCCACCGCCCCGAAACGGGCGATATTCTCTGCCACACTGCCGGAGAAGAGTTCGATATCCTGCGGCAGGTAACCGAGATGAGGTCCCAGTTCGTCACGATTCCACTGAGCGATAGCCGCCCCGTCGATCCGAACCTCCCCGGCCATTGCAGGCCAGACTCCGAGCACTACCCGAGCCAGTGAGGATTTCCCGGCAGCACTAGGCCCCACTACCCCCAGTAACTCCCCTGGCTGTAGTGAGAGGCTGATCCCCTTGAGCACCGGCTCGCGACGCCCCGGTGGGGCCGCAACCACCTTCTCCAGCGTCAGCGCCCCCAGTGGTGGTGGCAACGACATTGATGAATCCGCTGGTGGATAATGCCTCAGCAACTCATCGAGCCGGCGATAGGCAGAGCGGGCGGAGGAAAAACCTTTCCAGCTTCCCACCATCAGATCGATCGGTGCCATTGCCCGCCCCATGATGATCGAACCTGCGATCATCATCCCGGGTGAGATCTGGTCGGTGATCGCCAGATACCCCCCCAATCCCAACATCAGCGACTGGGACAAGATACGCCCCACCTTGCTCAGATTCATCCAGATCGTAGCCCGGTCATTCGCCAGAGACTGTTGACCGACTCCCGCCAGGTGCTGTTCACTCCAGAGTTGCCGCAGCCGCGTACCCATCCCTAGCGCCTGAATCACCTCAGCATTGCGCAGGTTGGCGGTTGCAGTCTGGTTGGATGCGATCGTACGGCTGGTCGATTCCGCCAACGGCCTCCGGGTGGTCAATTCGTTGGTTATCGCCACCACCAATTGAAACAGGATGGCACCAACGGCAAACCCACCGTATAACGGGTGGAAGAGAAAAAGCACCCCGAGATAGATCGGAATCCAGGGGGCATCGAAGAAGGCAAAGGGACCATTTCCGGTGATGAACTGCCGGATCGAGGCCAGATCATGGAGTGGCTGGGGGGTTCCCCCTCCCCGCTCCAGCGAAAGCCGAAACATGGCATCGAACACCGCTGCACCCAACATCCGATCCAGACGGTTACCCGCACGAATCAATAGCCGGGAACGGACAAACTCCAGTACCCCCATCACCCCAAAGAGAATCACCACGATCAGGGTCAGCATCAACAGCGTCTCCTGACTCCGACTGGTCACCACACGATCATAGAGCTGTAACATATAGAGTGGCGGGGTCAACATCAACAGGTTGATGAAGAGGCTGAAAAAACCGACCTCCCAGAGTGCGCGACGGACACTCCTTACGCTCTTTTGAACGCTATGAACTCCGTTCACCGACACTTTTTCTCCTCGCGCTTCCAGACACCATAACCCTGAAACCCTCGCACCCATACTACATGGATCTCTCGCTGCAGGTCACTGTAGATGGGGCGATAGAGCCGGGCGAGTGTGCGATGCTCGGCAAAACGGGAGAGGATGGCCGGGTCGGGGGGGCTGTTTTCACTCAGAAACAGATAGCTCTGATCGGGCGATCCCCTCCCCTGCTGTTGCAGGGTGGCGATGTTGGCCACCAACTGGTAGTGGTCGCCGATGTGGTCGAATGGATTCCAGCTTGCCACCTGCTGCAGGCGGGTGCGATCCATGTGGTAGCCGAAATAGGCCAACAGTTTTCTCGAGGGGCTCAATAGCCAGGCCTGGGGATCCTCTTGCTGCCGTATCTGCTCCAGTTCGGTGGCCAGTTCACGCCAGCCCCAGACTCGCATGTAGGGGTCACGTTTACGGTTGAGTTCAAAGTCGAACAGCGTGGCCAGTGGATGGAAGTGGTAGATCGCGCTGGTGAGCAGTAGATTGATTCCCACCGCAACGGCCAACAGCCGGGGGTGCTGCCGCTGCAACAGCCAACGGCTAACGGCGATTCCAGCGGTCAGATAGGCGGGCGCCGCCCAGTTGGCGTTGGCCTCTCCCAGTAACGCCTTGATGGAGATCAGCAGCAACAGCAGCAGGGTCATCACCCCCAACAGTAGATCGTTGTCATCCCTGTGCTGCCACAACCCCAGCAGCCAGAGCAGCAGTGCGCCGAGCAACAGCGGCCCCATCACCAGAAACTGGGCCTGGAGAAACGCCGTCAGCCCGTCGAAATGGAGTCCGGCATCACACAACTCCGCGATCTCACGGTGGTGGGTGAAGGTGATCCAGTCGTGCTGACTGTTCCACCAGAGGTTGGGAAGAAAGATCACCACCGCGGTGAGACAGGCGATCCAGAATCCGGGACGGAGTAGCTGTCGCCGATGCTGCCGACTCAACCGCAGGTAGAGAAGCAGTCCGTCGGGGAGGACGATCAGGGTATATTTGCTCAATAGCCCCAGCCCACCACTCACCCCGGCCAGTAGCCACCAGTGGTACCCCTGGTCGCCGTGATCACGGGCCTGGAGGAAAAACCAGAGGGTCCAGATCCAGAAAAAGAAGAGCGGAGCATCGGTAGAGATGAACTGGCTATTGAAGCCGATGATCGGCAAGGAGCAGAGGACCAGCGCCGACCACCGTCCCAGGGAGGCCCCACCGAGGTGGTGACCGACCCGATACCCCCCCAACACCGTCCCGAGATAGAGCAACAGCGAACCGATACGGACCATCGCCTCCGACTCCCCTCCCAGCGCCGTGGTCAGAGCGATGATCGCCGCCACCACCGGGGGCTTGGAGTAGTAACCCCACTCCAGCGACTGGGACCAGTAGAGGTAGTAGGCCTCATCGATGTAGATCGGCAGGTCGCTGTTGAATAGCCAGATCAACCGGTATCCGGTGATCAGGATGATGATCCACCAGAGGTTGTTCATGCCAGCCCTCACCCTCACCCCAACCCTCTCCCAACTCATGATCCCACCCCCATCAGCGCAATCCCACCACGACGATAGAGGGTCTCCAACGTCACATCCGGGTTGTGCCGGCGGAGCTGGTCCAGATGGTCGACCCGAATCAACAGCTGTGCTCCCGGCACCAACGGCTGGTGCTGCGGCGACCACTGCAGCACCGCGTGTCGCATGTAGAGACTAAAGCTGGGGTGACTGCTCCCCCAACGCAACACCGGACCCGGATAGTCCACCGCATGCTCACCAACCACCACCGCCGCCTCCTGAATCGGCCGCTGATACCCCTCAAAAACTGTCGGTAGCAGCACCAGATTGAGCGCCACCAACTGCAGATGACCACTCAACACCACCCCTTGCCAACGACGCTGGCTATGGCGTTCAACGATCACCACCCCCAACAACAGCAGTAGCAACAGCACGGCCATCAACCGCTCCCTGCTCGAGAAGGCGGCATCGATCGCCTGTTTCAACTCCTGCTGATAGAGATCGTCGGGCTGTGCCGCCAGCTGCAGCAGTTCGGGAAGAAACAGCACCAGTAACAGCAGGGTGAGCGGCGGCAGATAGGCCAGCAGTGGTGAGTGGAGACGCTGACGATGGAGCGCCAGCAACAGGATCAGCGGGGTCAAACCGTAAAGCAGGTAGTGGGGCAGCTGGGTGGCGGAAAAGGAGAAGAGCAGCAGCACCACTCCGAACCAGATCCAGAGAAACGGGGTCAGGGGATCCGAATCCGATGGATTGAGCAGCGGCATCGGGAGTCGCAACAGCAGCCCGGTAAAGGGGAGCATCAGTAGCGGCAGCGCCACCAGATAGTACCACCACACCCCGCCATGCCCCTCCATGGTGTCGGTAAAGCGGCCAATGTTGTGCTGCTGCAAAAAACCGGAGAGAAAAGTGCCATCGGTCCAGAGCAACACCGCCCCGACCCACGGCGCGACCACCACCAGCAGCACCAGCCACCCCAGCGGCGAGATCACCGCCCGTAGCCAGGCCCCCATCCGCCGCTGCTGCAGAAAGAAGAGCGCGGAGATCAGCAGCGGCAAGACCACCGCCACCGGCCCCTTGGTGAGTAGCCCCAGCCCCATCCAGAGATAGACTCGCAGTAGCAGCCGTTGCGCCCCTCGCCCGGTACTATCGAGTGATCGATAGTAGCGGTAGATATCGAACAGGGTGAGTGCGAGAAAGAGGTTGAGCAGGGCATCGGCGGTCGCCGAGCGCATCATGAAACCGACGATCAGGGTCTGGGTGAAGATCAGGGCGGCCACCACCGCCGTGGTGTCATCACTCCCCTCGCGGGAGAAGCGGTAGAACCCCCAGAGCCAGAACAGCGACGCCACCACCGACGGCAGTCTCAGGCTCACCTCATCGATATCGAACAGCTGAATCGCTGCCGCCTGCAGCCAGTAGAAGAGAATCGGCTTATCGTGGCGGGGCTCACCATCGAGGGTGGTGGTGAGGTATTGACCACTGGAGACCATCTCTCGGGTGGCCTCGCTGAAGGCCCCCTCATCGACATCGTAGAGCGGCAGATCGAGCGCCGCAAGGATCAGCAGTAGCGCCAACCCCACCCCCCAGGGGGTAGCGGTGAGGAGATCACGCCCCTGCCGCCACCACCCTGAGCGTGTCGTGATCGACATCCGGTTTCACTCTGCCGCAGTCGAGTCCTGCGCTGACGATGGTGGATACCACTGCGGCTGCTCCGGCTCCTGCGACAGTAACACCGCCCGCTTTCCGCCACCGGAGCGGGCCAGCATCTCCGCCAGGATCCCGGTGGTGATGAACTGAATCGAGGCCACGATCAGCAGCACGGAGAGCAGTAACAGCGGGCGGCTACCGATGTCACCACCGAAATAGAACTTCTCGATAAAGAGCCACCCCAGCCCGGCCCCACCGACTGTCCCCAAGGTGAGGCCAATCATGCCGAAGAAGTGTCCCGGACGGTGGCTGAAGCGGAGAAAGAAGAAGACGGTCAGCAGATCGAGGATCACCCGAAAGGTGCGAGAGATCCCATATTTCGATACCCCATGAATGCGCGGGCGGTGGTTGACCTCGGTCTCGGCGATCCGGGAGGGGGAGGTGACCATCGCCAGCCAGACCGGAATGAAGCGGTGCATCTCCCCCAACAACCGGATGCGCCGCAGGACCTCGCCACGGTAGACCTTGAGACTGCAGCCGTAGTCGTGAATCACCACCCCGGTAACGCGAGAGATGAGACGATTGGCAATGCGGGAGGGGATCTTGCGCAGCAATAGCCCATCCTTGCGGTCACGGCGCCAGCCGGTCAGCAGGTCGAGCCGCTGCTGCTGCAGCTGGGCCACCATACGGGGGATATCGGCCGGGTCATTCTGCAGATCACCATCGAGGGTGGCGATGAGGTCGCCGCGGGC
>CAYFOQ010000061.1:3264-12931 GCA_964344735.1 uncultured Piscirickettsiaceae bacterium | reverse complement strand
ACTTGTTCAGAGGTTCCCTAACGACTACGACAACTGAGCCGATACTTATCCGGCATCCGCCGCTTACCCGGGGGCAGACCGAAGTGAGAGAGCTCGCAGAGCGCATTGCGATAGACACTACGCTTAAAGTAGACCACATCCCCGATCGGATCCCAGTAGTCGACCCAACGCCAGGCATCGAACTCAGGATTCTCGGCCTGGTTGAGCTGCACCTCGGAATCCTGCGCCAGTAGTCGCATCAGAAACCACTTTTGCTTCTGACCGATACAGAGCGGATGTTTGCCGGGGCGGATACAGCGTTTCGGCAGACGATACTTGAGCCAGCCTCGGGTCTGTCCCAGCAGCTCGACCTGCGCCGGGAGCAGTCCGATCTCCTCGTAGAGCTCACGGTAGACCGCCTGCTCCGGGGTCTCATCCTCATCGATGCCACCCTGGGGAAATTGCCAGCCATCCTGACCGATTCGCCGAGCCCAGAATAGCTTATCCTCGCCGTTGATGACGACAATGCCTACATTGGGGCGGTACCCGTTTTCATCAATCACAACAACAATCCGATGTTCGTTGTCGGAGAGGAGAGAGTAATCCCCAGGCTCCGTTCACTGTAAATTGAATGGGGGCAGTCTACCATAGAACATCCCGCGCCGGTGTCGCTGGACTGTTCGTCGTATCGTGGGTCCGAAGGTCTATCAAGCGCTCGACCCTCACCCCAACCCTCTCCCAGGGGGAGAGGGAGATTATCCCTGCTCTACCTGAGAGAAAGTAACTACTCCCTCTCCCCCTGGGAGAGGGCTGGGGTGAGAGCAAAGGAGATAAGACCGCAAGACCCAATGGTTGCACGAAAAATAGGCTAAAATACCCCTTTTATCACGAGAAAATAACGTGGCACTGGCAATTTTCGATCTCGACAACACCTTGATCGGTGGCGATAGCGACCATCTCTGGGGGGAGTTTCTGGTGCGGCACGGCCATGTCGATGGAGAGAGCTACCGCCGCGAGAATGACCGCTTCTACGCCGAGTACCGTGAGGGCAGGCTCGATATCCTGGAGTGGCTGGAGTTTCAGTTTCAACCACTGGCAGCACACCCCCTGCAGACGCTGGAGCAGTGGCACCGGCAGTTCATGACCGAGGAGATCGAGCCGATCCTGCTGCCTGCAGCCGAGCGCTTGATCACCGACCACCGGGATCGGGGGGATACCCTGCTGATCATCACGGCCACCAACCGCTTCATCACCGCACCAATCGCGGCGCGACTGGCCATTCCCCACCTCATCGCCACCGAGCCGGAGCTGCAGGATGGTCGCTATACCGGCGCAATCGCTGGAACCCCAGCTTACCAGCAGGGAAAAATCACCCGGTTGCAGCAGTGGCTACTGCAGCATGGAATCGAGCGTACCGATACCACCTTCTACAGTGACTCCCACAACGACCTCCCCCTACTGGAGTGGGTTGACCATCCGGTCGCGGTAGATCCCGATGATACCCTGCGAGCCACCGCCAACGATCGTGGTTGGCCCATCCTTTCGTTGCGCTGAAGGCGATGCGAAGAAGGCTGCGAACCACCGGTTTTCGCCTGATCTCGCGCCGCTTATGGCGCCGACGCCTGCTATTCTGGGGAGGGGCGCTGTCGGTGGGGGTTGCCGCCGCACTCTTCGCCCTGCTGGCCAATGGTGCCGAAGCAATATTCCGCCATACCACCGAGCAATATCCCTATCTGCCGCTGCTGCTGACCCCTCTGGGGCTGGTGGTGATCTCACTACTGACCAGGCGCTACTTTCCCAATGCCCAAGGGAGCGGTATCCCTCAGACTATTGCTGCCCTCGAGTTGACCACCCATGAGGCCCGCCAAAAGCTGCTGTCACTACGAATCGCCGGCGGCAAACTGCTACTGGCACTACTGGGACTACTCAGCGGAGCCTCGATCGGACGAGAGGGACCGACCGTCCATATCGGCGCTTCGATCCTCTTCGCCCTCAGTCGCCACGCCCATTTTGCCCGCCACGATCTTGAGCGCGGACTGATTCTTGCCGGTGGGGCTGCCGGTGTAGCCGCCGCCTTCAATACGCCACTGGCGGGGATCGTCTTTGCCATCGAGGAGCTGAGTCGCTCCTTCGAGGAGCGCACCAGTGGCACGGTGTTGACTGCAGTACTCCTCGCGGGAGTGGTGGCAATCACCCTGCTGGGAGAGTATCGCTACTTTGGCGAGAGCGCCGCCACGCTCCACTACCATCTCGATGCCGTGGTAGCGGTGGTGTTGAGTGGTATCGTCGGTGGGGCGATCGGTGGACTCTTTGCCACCACCCTGATCCAGACCACTCGTACCATCACACCACGGTTGCAGCGACACCCGATTCTGATCCCAGCACTCTGCGGTCTGGCGCTGGCGGTGACCGGACTGCTCTCCGGTAACACCACCTTTGGCACCGGTTACCACGAAGCCCAGGCGATTATCGATGGAACAACCGAGGGGGGACTGCTCTACCCACTGCTGAAGATGGTCGCCACCCTCTCCTCCTTCCTCAGTGGCATTCCCGGCGGAATCTTCGCCCCCTCTCTCGCCACCGGGGCCGGGATCGGCGCTGCGATCGCCCACTGGCTTCCTCCCGAACTGGTTTCTGCTACTATTCTGCTGGGGATGGCGGGCTACTTCAGTGGGGTGGTTCAGACCCCGATCACCGCCTTTGTCATCGTCATGGAGATGACCGCCAATCAGCAGATGATGCTGCCTCTGATGGCTACCGCCTTTATCGGCTACGGGGTTTCTAGGCTATTCTGTCCTAAACCGCTCTATCGAGCACTGGCGGAAGGGTTTCGATGAGACAACGTTCCCTCACCCCAACCCTCTCCCAAAGGGAGAGGGCGTGCTTTCGGATTGCATCCTGCAACAGGCTGTTGACAGAGTAATGAAAGGGATACCGTTACAATGAAGAGCAATCTTGCCCGTATTTTGCAGCCCTTGCTGCTCCTCTCGATCGTGGCCCTTTTCTATCTACTGTGGCGCGAGAGCTTTATTACCGCCAAGGTGATCCACCTGCTGGCTCTGATCTCCTGGTTTGCCGGTCTGTTCTATCTGCCCCGTCTCTTTGTCTACCATGCCATGGCTACCGAGCCAACGGTAGATGAGACCTTGAAAACGATGGAGTACAAGCTATTTCACTACATCATGAACCCGGCAGCGGCACTGACACTACTCGCCGGGGTGTGGATGATCGACCTATGGCAGTGGAGGATACCGCCCTGGCTACAGCTCAAGTTGGTACTGGTTGCGCTTCTGCTCTACTACCATTGGCTCTGTCTGGGGCATCTACGACGATTTCAGCAGGGAGACAACCCTCATAACCACCGTTATTTTCGCTTTTTCAATGAGGCTCCCACCCTACTGTTGATCGCTATCGTCATTCTGGTTGTAGCGAAGCCATTCTGAAAGGTCGCAGGAAAGTCAGGGTGCCCTCTTATACCGGATTGGGCTCGTCGGCAAAGTGGCAGGCCAATCCCAGCTCACGCTCGATCCACGCCCCCAGCGCCATCACCCCACCCCGCTCGGTGGCATGATGTCCACAGGCGAGGTAACAGATTCCCAACTCCATCGCCTCATGGTAGTTCTGCTCCGACACCTCTCCCGAGAGATAGGCATCGAGCCCCGCCTCAGCGGCCTGGGAGAGATAGTTCTGGGCAGCGCCACTGCACCAGCCGATGGTGCGAATCGGACGCTGATGACCGGAAATCAACAGTGGCTCTCTTCCCTCTACGGCGGCAGCAGCCCGGCGACAAAGCTCCTCGGATGTCATGGCATGCTCCAGCGTGGTGGTACAGACCAGTGCGGCATGAGGAAGATGTCCTTCGACCTCAACTCCCAACCGTTGCCCCCACTGGGCATTATTCCCCAACGCTGGATGTCCATCGAGCGGCAGGTGATAGGCCACCAGATTGATCTCCTGGCGCAACAACCGTTGCAGCCGCCGATACCGCATCCCGATTACCCGAGGATCTTCACCCCTCCAAAAGTAACCATGGTGAACCAATAACATATCGGCATCGTAATCGATCGCCTGTTGAATTGCCCGTGCCGAAGCGGTGACTGCGGTGACGATACGACGGATCTCGCGCCGTCCCTCCACCTGCAACCCGTTAGGGGCGTAGTCCTGATACTCTTGCGGTTGCAATAGCTCATCGAGCAGTGCGATCAGTTGATTTCTATCCATGCTGTCCCCATAGTCAACCATAACAGTCTACCATTCTCCCGCAATTGGCAGAAACGATCCAGTGACTCATCCTCCCCAATACCGCGGACTGATCCGCCTGCTCACCCTGGCCATCATCTTTCTCTTCGTGCTAGCGCTGGTGCGGCCGGAGCTATTTCAACGAACCGGACCGGCCATCGTCAAGGTCGAACAGCAACGCACGCCTCTCTCTCAAGGGAGTGGCCCGACCTCCTACGCCGCAGCCGTCAATCATGCCGCGCCAGCCGTAGTCAACATCTATACCACCAAGGTGGTTACCGAGCGACGCTTGACGCTCTTCGACGACCCCATCTTCCGCCACTTTTTCAATGACCGGTTCCGCAGCATCCCCCGCCAGCGACTCGAAACCAGCCTCGGCTCCGGGGTGATCGTCAGCCCCGAGGGGTATATCCTCACCAATAACCATGTCATCGAGGGGGCCGACCAGATCAAGATCTCGCTGCACGATGGTCGTACCACCGAGGCTCGACTGATCGGCAGTGACCCCGATACCGACCTGGCACTGTTACGGGTCGATCTCGAGTCATTGCCCTCCATCACCTTTGGTGACACCCAACCGCCTCAGGTCGGAGATGTCATTCTAGCGATCGGCAACCCCTTTGGAGTGGGACAGACCGTCACCATGGGGATTGTCAGTGCCACCAACCGGAATGACCTGGGAATCTCCAATCTGGAGAACTTCATCCAGACCGATGCCGCCATCAACCCCGGAAACTCTGGTGGTGCACTGGTCGATGCCCACGGTAATCTGATCGGAATCAACACCGCCATCTTCTCCAAGACCGGGGCCTCTCACGGGATCGGTTTCGCCATTCCGGTAGCTACGGCACAACATGTGATGGAGCAGTTGGTAACCCACGGCAAGGTGCGTCGAGGCTGGGTCGGCGTGGAGATGCAGAATTTGACTCCGGAACTGGCCGAATCGTTTGGACTGGAGACCACGCATGGTGCCATCATCGTCGGGATCTACCGCAACGGCCCGGCCGCTGATGCGGGGATGGTCCCGGGAGATGTCGTCACCCACATTGACGGCGTTCCGATTCAACGGGGAGAGGAGATCGCCCACTACGCCCTCAACCACCCTCCGGGGACGACACTGGAGCTACGGGGCAGTCGGAATGGTCGACCCCAGCGGTGGCAGGTGACCATTGAAGAGCAGCAGTAATAGTCCTCTACTCGGGGCGGATTCCTACCCCTCCCTCACCCCAACCCTCTCCCTTTGGGAGAGGGTTGGGGTGAGGGAGGGGAGGGAGGGAAGACGATCCCCCCTACAACAACGGCTGCAGTCGCTCGATAAAAGTCTGACACTCTTCCGGGGTTCCGACAGTGACCCGCAGGGTATCCTGCAACAACCCACCCGCAGACGACAGATTCTTGATCAAGACCCCATCACGCTTGAGCTGCTCAAAAATTCTATCTGCCTCTCCGGCGGCTACCCGAAAAAGGAGAAAGTTGGCATCACTGGGATAGACCTCAACACCGGGCAGTCGGTCAAGCTGGATCGCCAATTGATGACGTTGCTGACGGATCTCACGGGCCTGGCGCTCCAGCACCTCGTCGTGTTGCAGAATGAAATCGACCGTCTGTTGGGTCAGACTATTGATGTTGTAGGGAAGCCGTACCTTATCGATCTGTTCGATCCACTCCGGAGCCCCAGCCATCAGCCCCAACCGCAGACCGGCCAGCCCCATCTTGGATAGTGTTCGCATCAACAGCAGATTATGGTGCTGTGAAAGCTGCTCGAGAAAGGAGTCGTCGGCAAAGACATGATAGGCCTCATCGACCACCACGAATCCAGGAGCATTTTCGATGATTTCGGTCACCGCTTCACGCTCGAAGAGATTACCCGTAGGGTTATTGGGGCGTGCCAGAAAGATCACCGCCGGCTGGTGGCGATCGATCGCAGCCATCATCTCTTCACGATCCAGCGTGAAATCGGACTGTAACGGAACCCCGACATACTCCATGCCAGTGAAACGGGCGATCATCCGGTACATGACAAAAGTGGGCTCCGGTGCCAACACGACCCGTCCCGGTGCTGCCACCGTCAACAACAATAGCTGAATCAGCTCATCGGAGCCGTTTCCCAACACCACCCCGGCCCCAGCGGGAACCCCCACCACCCGCCGTAACCGCTCTACCAGCTCCCGTGCTGCAGGATCGGGGTAACGATTCAGCTCCACCTCTTGTAGGGACTCCAGCCACTGCTGCTGCAGGGACTCCGGCCAGGAGTAGGGGTTCTCCATGGCATCGAGCTTGATCCAACGCCCCGGATCAGGAACGTGGTAGGCCGTCAGCTCATCGATCTCCGGACGAATCCAGCTCTTCACGATGAGCCCTTGATCCGATATTCGGCCGAACGAGCGTGAGCGGTCAACCCCTCCCCTCGAGCCAGCACCGAAGCGGTTCTGCCGAGGGTTGAGGCACCATCAGCAGAACAGTGGATCAGACTGGAACGCTTCTGAAAGTCGTAGACCCCGAGCGGAGAAGAGAAACGGGCGGTGCGAGAGGTAGGCAGAACATGGTTGGGGCCGGCACAGTAGTCCCCCAGCGCCTCGGCGGTGTAACGTCCCATGAAGATCGCTCCGGCGTGGCGAATGGACGGTAGCAGCGCCTCGGGCTCGGCTACCGAAAGTTCGAGATGTTCAGGGGCAATGGCGTTGATCACCTCCACCGCCTGTTCCATGGAGTCGACTGCAATCAACGCCCCACGCTGCCGCAGTGCGGTAGTGATGATCTCCGCTCGCTCCATTCCAGGCAACAGGCGCTCGATCGCCTGTTCCACTGCGGTGATGAAGTCGGCATCGGGTGAAATCAGGATCGACTGAGCATCCTCGTCGTGCTCCGCCTGGGAGAATAGATCCATGGCAATCCACTCCGGATCGGTCTCGCCATCACACACCACCAGAATCTCCGAAGGTCCAGCAATCATGTCGATTCCCACCGCACCGAACACCATCCCCTTGGCCGTGGCGACGTAGATGTTTCCCGGACCTACAATTTTATCCACCCGCGGCACCGACTCGGTACCGTAGGCGAGTGCCGCTACTGCTTGCGCTCCACCCACGGCAAAGACCCGATCAACCTCGGAGATCGCTGCTGCCGCCAGCACCAGTTCATTGACTACCCCATCCGGGGTCGGCACCACCATGATCAGCTCCTCGACACCGGCCACCTTGGCCGGTATGGCATTCATCAAGACCGACGAGGGATAAGCCGCCTTGCCTCCGGGAACATAGAGTCCAACCCGGTCAAGCGGGGTCACTTGCTGCCCCAGCACGGTTCCATCAGCTTCACGATAGCTCCAGGACTCCATCTTTTGATGAGTGTGGTAGCTACGGACACGTTCTGCTGAAAGCTCCAGAGCCTCGCGCTGCTCCTGTGGTAACGCGGCCAGCGCCTGTTGCAGGCGCTCCGGGGCCAACTGGAGTTCCTTGACCGATTCCACCTGCAGCCGGTCAAAGCGGTTGGTGTACTCCACCAGGGCACGGTCGCCACGTTCGCGAATCGCGTTGATGATTTCACGAACGGTATCATTGACCTGACTGTTGGAGACCCCCTCCCACGCCAACAGCCGTTCCAGCTCATCATAGAAACCGGGGTCGGAATAGTTCAGCCTTTTCACTACGATACTCCCTGATTACGCTCCACCGCCGCGGCCATTACCTCGATCAGACTTTTGACCTGGCGGCTCTTCATTTTCATCGCCCCCTTGTTGACCACCAACCGGGAGCTGATCTGGGCGATCTCTTGCAGTGGCTCCAGCCCATTGGCCTTCATGGTATTACCGGTCTCGACCAGATCGACGATTCGATCCGCCAAGCCCACCAGTGGTGCCAACTCCATCGCCCCGTAGAGTTTGATGATCTCGACCTGTTCACCAATCGAACTAAAGTAGTTGCGAGCGGAACGGACATACTTGGTGGCCACTCGCATCCGCCCCATCGGCGGTGGCGCTCCCACCACCCCGGCGGTCATCATCCGGCAGCGGGCGATCTTGAGGTCGAGCGGCTCATAGAGGTTATCCCCCTCGTGTTCCATCAGCACATCCTTGCCGGCCACGCCAAGATCTGCCACACCGCGCTCGACATAGGTGGGAACATCGGTGGCACGGATCACCATCACCTTGATATGTTCATGATTGGTATCCAGGATCAGTTTACGGCTGGTCACCGGATCATCCACTGGACGGATGTCGGCGGCATCGAGCAGCGGCAGGGTATCCTGGTAGATCCGCCCTTTGGAAAGGGCAATGGTCAACGGCTTCTCCATAGGCAGCATTGTAACGGAGTCGCTATTCGGAGGTTACTTGAAAATCGTAAAAAATGGGGGAGGAGAGGGGGCTTGGCTGTTTGGCTTAGATGGCTGGTAGCCTTTCGATCTCTGCTCCGAGCCGCATCAATTTCTCTTCAATCGCCTCATAACCGCGGTCGATATGGTAAATCCGCTCGATCACGGTCTCTCCATCTGCGGCCAAACCGGCCAATACCAGCCCGGCGGAGGCGCGCAGATCGGTCGCCATCACTCGCGCCCCCTTGAGTTGCGCGACCCCCTCTACCACTACGGTGTGACCATCGATGCGCAGCGAGGCTCCCATCCGCTGCAGCTCCGGAACGTGCATGAAACGGTTTTCGAAGATCGTCTCCGAAACTACACCGGTGCCACTGGCGACGCAGTTCAATGCCATGAACTGCGCCTGCATATCGGTAGGAAAGGCGGGGTGAGGGGCGGTGGTGAAAGAGACCGCACGAGGACGTCGCCCCCCCATATCCAGGGTAATGTTCTCTTTTCCGGTATCGATCACCGCCCCCGCCTCCTCCAGCTTCAGCAGTGTCGACTCCAACAATAGTGGATCGGTATCGACCAACTCCACGGCTCCTCCGGTAATCGCGGCCGCCACCAGATAGGTTCCGGTCTCGATCCGATCGGCGATCACCGTATGCTTCCCACCCTGTAGCCGATCGACCCCCTCGATCTCGATCGTGGAGGTTCCCGCCCCTCGTACCGAACCGCCCATAGCGTTGATAAAACGAGCCAAATCGACCACCTCCGGCTCGCGTGCGGCATTCTCCAGGGTGGTACACCCCTCCGCCAACGCTGCCGCCATCATCAGATTCTGAGTCCCGGTAACGGTGACCGAATCGAGTAGAATGTGGGTTCCTCGTAACCGCTCCGCCACGGCGTGGATATACCCCTCCTCGATGGTGATAGTCGCTCCCATCGCCCGCAGTCCCTCGACATGAAGGTTGACCGGGCGAGCACCAATAGCACATCCCCCCGGAAGCGAAACCCGGGCCTCACCGACTCGGGCCAGCAATGGCCCCAACACCAGAATCGAGGCTCGCATGGTCTTGACCCGATCATAATCGGCTACCGCTCGAGTAATGGTGGAGGCGTCGATACGAATCGCACTCCCCTCCTCCACCAC
>CAYFOQ010000061.1:0-3254 GCA_964344735.1 uncultured Piscirickettsiaceae bacterium | reverse complement strand
GGTCAGCAGGTTCATCATGGGACCAACATCACGCAACTGTGGCACCCGTCGCACCACCACCGG
Organism: uncultured Piscirickettsiaceae bacterium; assembly: GCA_964344735.1. Taxonomy (GTDB): domain Bacteria; phylum Pseudomonadota; class Gammaproteobacteria; genus Thiopontia. The sequence continues at coordinate 3,191 of CAYFOQ010000061.1, read as the reverse complement.
CCCCGGCACCAGCAGTGCTGCCGCCATCACCGGCAACACCGCATTCTTGGCGCCAGAGATGGGAGCCCGCCCCTGCAGCGGCTGTCCCCCACGAATACGAAGAAGATCCATCCGCTACCCCCGAAGCTTGTAACCAGAACGTAACAGCGCAACCGAAAACCCCGAGAGCATCAATAGAAAAATCAGCGCTACCCCAAAACTCTGCAGTGGTGCGGTATCCGACACCCCGAGAAAACCGTAACGGAAACCGTCAATCAGATAGAAGACCGGATTCCAGGCCGAAAGCTGTTGCCAAAATGACGAAAGATCACGAATGGAATAGAAAACTCCACTGAGAAAGGTGAGTGGAAGAATAATGAAGTTCTGGAAGGCGGAGAGATGGTCATACTTGTCGGCCCATATTCCTGCAATCAACCCCAATGCCCCCATCCCGGCACTGGCCAGCAGGGCGAACAGCAACACGATCAGGGGGGACTCCAGGGTGATCGGCGACAACAGGGCAGCGATTACCAGTACGGCCCCCCCGGTCACCAACCCACGCAATACCGCCGCCAATACGAAGGAGAGGTAGATCTCCAGCGACGACAGCGGTGCCAGCAGCAGAAAGACGATATTTCCGTTCATCTTCGACTGTAAGATACTGGAGGAGCTGTTGGCGAAGGCGTTTTGAGCTAGAGTCATCATGGCCAGTCCGGGAATCAGAAAGCTGCTGTAGCTGTGCCCCTCATAGATCACCACCGCCTCCTCGAAAACCACACCAAAGACCAGCAGATAGAGCAGTGTCGAGGCCGCTGGCGCGAGAATGGTCTGTACCGAAACCTTGAGAAAACGCCAGACCTCCTTGCGCAACAGTGTCCAACTACCGTAGAGATTGACGCTCATACCCGCTCCCCCAACAGCCCGAGGAATACCTCTTCCAGAGTAGGCTCACGCAGTCGTACCGGATTAACCCCATGGAGTGCCAGCTGTTGCAAAGCCGTGTTATTGCCCTCCCCTCGGGGAATCCTGACCTGAATTCGGTTGCGGCTACGTGAGATCACCATCGTCTCCAGCGGTTCGGGCCATCCCCCCGGTGGTAGCGGCTCCACCACCCCGACCTGGTAAGGGGAGTCGGCGATCAACTGCTGTTGATGGTTGAGCGCCACCAGCGCCCCCTGGTCGAGAATCGCAATACGATCACACATCGACTCTGCCTCCTCCAGGTAGTGGGTGGTGAGGACGATGGTGTGCCCCTTCTCATGGAGTGAGTGGGCAAACTGCCACAGTGCCCGACGCAGTTCAACATCAACTCCGGCAGTAGGCTCATCCAGCACCACCACCGGAGGGGCGTGAACCAATGCCTGAGCAATCAACACTCGACGCTTCATTCCACCCGAGAGGCGCTGAAGATTCTCGTCACGCTTGTCACTGAGGTTGAGGATCCCCAGCAACTCTGTCAACCAGGGGTGATTCTCCGCTCCCAACCCGAAGTAACCCGACTGGATGGTGAGCAGTTCCCAAACCGTAAAGAATGGGTCGTAAACCAGCTCTTGCGGAACGATACCGATACTGTTGCGAGCATTGCGATAGTCTGTCACCACATCATGCCCCATCACTCGAGCACTCCCCGTGGTTGCTCGCACCAGCCCTCCGAGAATGTTGATCAGGGTTGACTTGCCTGCCCCGTTGGGACCCAACAGACCAAAAAACTCGCCCTGCTCCACACGAAAGGATATCCCGCCAAGGGCGGAGACCCGAGGGTACTCTTTGACCACCGACTCCAGTTCCAGCGCCGGAACCGAGCTCACTCCCGCCCCTCGATCGGCAGTAGTGGAGCGACCCCCCCAATCTCAGCCAACCGCCGAAGTGCAATTGGAAGTCGATAGTAATAGATCGACTGCTGGTTCTGATCCCCTCGACGCAGCCACTCCAGTAACAGGGCAACTGCAGCACTATCGACTCGCCGAACCCGATTAAAATCGAGATGAAGGGCCTCCCCCTGCGGAACGAAGAGCTGCTCAGACGCCTGTAACAGCCCGGGTACGGTATCGAAGGTGAGTTCTCCGCTGAGGTACCATCGCCCCTCCTGCGATGTGAGCGCTGGGCCAGCCGGCACGACTACTCTCCCCGGTTGTGCTTGACCAGACGGGCAATCAATCCATCGAATCCGACCTTGCGGATCTCCGCAGAGAAACTGGAGCGATAGTTTTTCACCAGGCTGACTTGATCAACAATCACATCAAACACCCTCCAGGGGGAGTCTGTCCCCCGCTGCACCACCCGAAACCAGACCGGAATCGGTGGTGAGCCACTGATGCCGTGGAACTCCGCCTTGACCACCGCATCCTTACGTCGAGCATCGTGGTGAAACGGCATGAACTCCACCCGTTTGCCACGAAACTCCAGCAGCGCATTGGCGTAGGTGCGAATCAGCATATGGGTGAACTCATCGATGAACTGTTGACGCTGTTGCGAACCCGCCTCTTTCCAGCTTTTCCCGATAATCCAGCGGGAGACTAGCTCCATATCGATAATCGGCAGCACCAACTCATTGACCAGCTCCACCCCGATCTGCTCCAACTGATCGGGGTTCTCTCGCATGAACTGCTCGCGCTGCTCCAATCGGGAGAAGACCTCCGTAGTGAGTCGTTGCAGGGTGAGGTCGGGGGTCTCCAGGGTAGTTGCCGATACCAGTGATGGGAGCAGCAACAGGCTCTGCAGGAGGCGTCGAAATAGCGTTTTCATCACTTGCCTGTCCGTAGGTTAAGGGATCGAATCTAACGGGTCATTATAGCGGAAATGGAAAGAGAGAGACACACCCCCACTACTCCGCGCTCCAACGGGCGGGTTAAAGGATGAGGTTACTCCCCCCCCTCCACCTGATTGAAAAGAAACTGCCCGATCACCTGCTCGAGCGCAATCGAGGACTGGGTCATCCGGATCTCCTCCCCCGGATAGAGAAAGGATAAGGCCCCGCCTCCCGGCTCCAGCCCAACATACTGTTCGCCCAGCATCCCGGCGGTAAGAATCGAAGCGGCGGCATCCTGGTAGAGAATGGTGGAGCAGGCAGGAGGCTCCCCATTGTGATCACAGAACAGCAATCCCCCCTGTTCATCAAAGAGCTGTTCACCCTGCTCTCCCAACCGTTGCAGCGGCAACTTGTCCGGATCGATCTCCATCCGTACTACCGCCCGGTACTCCTGACCATCGAG
>CAYFOQ010000060.1:6259-13231 GCA_964344735.1 uncultured Piscirickettsiaceae bacterium | reverse complement strand
ACGACTCCACCCCGGACATCTGACCGAAGAAGGCGAGGTCATCCTCCCGCACCTGTTGCATCATGAAGTTACGAAAAGGAACCGACGCCTTCTGCAGGGCCGCCTCGGTGGTGATCTCCTCCGCCATCAGCGGCTCTATCGCCTCGGTGTAGGCCTGACTGAAGATCGGTGCCATGATGAAAAAGGTCATGAACATCGCCAACCCCACCAGAATCTGATTACTCGGACTCTGCATGGTCCCCATCGCCTGACGCAAAAGGGCCAGCACGATGACGATCCGCAGAAACGAGGTCATGGTCATGAACGCCCCCGGCAACAGCGTCAGCAGCGTCATCAAAATCAACACCTGCAGGCTCAGCGTATAGGTGCCCCCATCCTCACTGAGCGTGACTGCCGGAATGCCGGCGGCCTGGCTGTAGCCAGAGATCAGCAGAAACAGCAACAGCAGGGAGCCCCTGCCGATGATTTTTCCGACCTTACTGTTCATCTGGACCGGCTCGCTGTTTCAACACCCGCTGCAAGGCCCGGGAAAAATCGGGTGGAGCCTTATCGAGATCCTGATCATCGAGTTCGAGCGGCTCTTCGAACACATGGAGGGTTCGAATTCCCGCCGGAGAGATTCCAATCAACAGGTGGGTTCCGGCGGCATCGATCAACAGGATGCGATCTCTACCACCGAGTGACAGCCCCCCGACCGCACGCAACTGCCCGCCCAAGGCAGAACCGAAACGCCCACTGCGACGCATGATCCAGGCAATGGCGATAATCAATAGGATGACCAGCAGCAGACTGAAAAAGGTCTGAAAAAGCTGCCCCAAGCCGAGATTCTGGCTTACCAGCTCCACCTCTTTCGTTCCGGCCGCCGCGGCCTGTGCGGTACTCTCCAAACCCCCTCCTACTTCTTGATCTTGCGGATCCGCTCTTCCGGGGTTACCACATCCAACACCCGGACACCAAATTTCTCATTGACCACCACCACCTCACCATGGGCGATCAAGGTCCCGTTGGCCTTGATATCGAGGGTCTCACCCGCCAGTCGATCCAGTTCGACGACCGACCCCTGAGTCAACTGCAGCAGATTGCGGATGGTGATCAGCGTGGTCCCCACCTCCATCGACATGGTGATCGGGACATCCAGCACCACATCGAGGTTGATCTCCTCTCCCCCCTCAGCCGTTCCGGTAAAGTCCTCCAGTTCTGCCGGGTTGAGAGCACTACCATCACCGGCCGCCTGCTCCGCTAGGGCATCGCCCCAGTCGTCATTCACCAGATCATTTACATCATCCAAATCATCGCTCATTCCGTTGCTCCGCCTTTGTCACGCCCAGACTCCGATTTGCCGTCCCCCTCTCTCCCCAGCTCTTTTGTATGGTGCTTGGTATGGCCTCGATCGATCCCCAGCACCAACTCCGGTACCGCTACCCCCTCGGTCACCCGAATCGCCTTGCAACCATCATGGGCACCCAACCGCCCCCGTACCACCGGGACATCATGGACCCGCAGTAGCACCGTCTCCGGCATCTCGATCGGAATGACATCCCCCGGCTCCATCTGTAATACATCGCTGACGGTCATGCTCACATCGGTGAGATCACAGGAGAGCTTGACCACGATCGACTCCACCTCATGGTGGAGTGCCTGCAGCCAGCGATCATCGAGATCACCCTCGGTCTGAGTCCCCGACTCCAGCTTCTCCCGCACCGGATCGAGCATCGAGTAGGGAATCACCATGTGGACTTCGCCACCGGTTCCCTCGAGGTCCACGCTCATCTCCATCACCACCACCGGATCGGTGGGGCCAACGATATTGGCGAACTGCGGGTTGACCTCGTGGCCGACCACTTCGAACTCCACATCCTCCACCATCGCCCAGGCCGGCACCATATCCTTGAATAACCGTTCCAGCATGACTCGAATGATCCGGTTCTCCACTACGGTGAACTCGCGCCCCTCGATCCGAAAGGCGTACTTCCCGAGCCCGCCAAAATAGTAGTCGACCGCCGAGAAGACCAGTTTGGGATCGTAGGTGACCAGAGCGGTTCCGCGAAAGGGGTGCATCTTGATCAGATTAAGGCTGGTCGGCAGGAAGAGATTGCGCAGATATTCGCTGAACTTGACCACATTGATTCCGATCACACCAATCTCGACGGTCTTGCGCAACAGGTTGAAGAGGGTGACGCGGTGGTTACGAGCAAAGCGCTCGGCAATCATCTCCAGGGTGGGCATTCGCCCGCGGATGATCCGTTCCTGGGTGGCGAAATCGAACGCCGTTACTCCCTCTTCGAGATCGGCCCCCATACCGGCCTCGGTCTCGACATCCCCCCCCTCCATTCCCGATAGCAGGGCATCAACTTCGGCTTGTGACAGCAGGTCATCCATTGGAATTTCGTGGTGGTTACCGGAAAGTCGTTATGTTTCTGTAACTGTTCAGCTCACCCCTGAAACCCGTCATTTCGGCGTTCGAAAATGGTCATTTACACGTGTAACACTGCGAGCAGTGCTCGCGGTCATCTAGTGATAAACTCACATTTTCTGCCTTGAACTGACGAATTTCAGGGGCAATCTGAATCAGTTACAGGCCTTCTGAATAGTTACATGTTTCTTTGGATAAAGAGCCCATCTTCTTTGACGACTCTTCCCCCCTCTCAGGGCTGGAGCAAGGAATATACCAGAGGATCGATTTCTTTACCAATCATACAATTATAATGTTTTTCTATATTCAACCCACAACCATAGTGTCAACCATTCGTCGGCTGATGTAGTTGGATCGTACTCCTTTGGTGCATGCCCTCACCCCCGCCCCTCTCCCAGAGGGCGAGGGGCGGGGGTGAGGGCAAGGCGCGCTATGGTGAAACCTGCAGCATCCTTTCCAGTGCAAGCCGGGCCTCTTCCGCGATCTCCTCCGGCACGGTAATGGGATTGAGAACTTGCCCCTCGAGCAGATTCTCCAGTATCCACAACAGATGAGGAGGATCGATACGAAACATGGTGGAGCAGATGCAGACCGTTGGTGACATGAAGTGGACCGACTTTCCCTCTGCCTTGTTCTGCTCGTGAAGACGGTTGACCAGGTTGAGCTCTGTTCCGACCAACCACCGGCTCCCGGGGGGACTGTCGGCAATGGTCTTGATGATGTACTCGGTGGAGCCGACATGATCGGACTTCTGACATACCTCGTAGGAGGACTCGGGGTGAGAGATCACCTGGGTATCGGGGTAACGCTGTTTGAACTGGTCGATCTGCTCCGGGCGGAACATCTGGTGTACCGAGCAGAACCCTTTCCAGAGAATTATTCGAGCCCGAGCAATCTCTTCCGCCGTGAGCCCCCCCTGTGGCTGCTCGTAATCCCACACCACCATCTCGTCGAGACCGATCCCCATCGCCGCGGCGGTATTGCGACCGAGGTGCTGATCCGGGAAGAAGAGAACCTTCTCACGGCGGTCGAAAGACCACTCCAGAACATGGCGAGCATTGGTCGAGGTACAGACGATGCCACCATGTCGACCACAAAACGCCTTGAGATCGGCAGCAGAGTTGATGTAGGTGACCGGTGTCACCTGTTCATCGGGGTCGAGTACCGCCTGTAACTCCTGCCACGCCCGCTCTACATCGTTGCGGTTGGCCATATCGGCCATCGAACAGCCGGCACTCCGATCCGGGATGATCGCCACTTGATCGGGACGGGAGAGAATGTCGGCCACTTCGGCCATAAAGTGAACGCCACAAAAGACGATATACTCGGCTGTGGAGGCGGCCGCCTGACGAGAAAGTTTGAGGGAGTCACCGGAGAAGTGGGCGTGACGAAACACCTCTTCCCGCTGATAGTGGTGACCGAGGATTACCAACCGCTCTCCGAGCGCCTCTTTGGCCGCCACGATCCGCTGCTGGCACTCATCACCGTCTTCGATGGAAAAGGGATCACTCAAAACCATAACGTAGCGCTCAACCCTCCGCTTCTGTAGCGGTGGATGGATTCCCGGTGGGCGGCTGTTTACGCAAACGAATATTGAGTTCACGCAGCTGCCGCTCCCCAACCTGATCGGGAGCCCCCGTCAACAGACAGTTGGCCGACTGGGTTTTGGGGAAGGCCATCACTTCACGAATCGACTCCGCTCCCGCCATCAACATCACCAGCCGATCGAGACCGAAGGCCATTCCACCATGGGGAGGACAACCGTATTTGAGGGCATCGAGCAGAAAGCCGAACTTGTCTGCCGCCTCGGCCTCGTCGATTCCCAACACCCGCAGCACCCGTTGCTGAACCTCGGGGTCATGGATACGGATCGATCCTCCCCCGATCTCACTACCGTTGAGCACCATGTCGTAGGCTCGGGAATAGACCTTGCCCGGCTCTCTCTCCAGCAGTTCCAGATGCTCCGGATCTGGCGCGGTAAAGGGGTGATGGAGCGAACTCCAGCGCTCGTTCTTCTCATCCCACTCGAACATCGGGAAACCCACCACCCAGAGTGGCTTCCAATCCCCCTGTACCAACCCGAGATCCTCGCCCACCCGAACCCGTAGCGCGCCCAGGGCCTCGTTGACTACGCGACTCTTGTCGGCGCCGAAAAAGATCAGGTCACCATCATTGGCGCCGGTACGATCCAGAATGGCCTCGAGGGTCTCATCCGGCAGGAACTTGACGATCGGTGACTGCAGCCCCTCACGCCCCGCTGCACGGTCGTTGATCTTGATATAGGCCAGTCCACGGGCACCGTAGATCCCGACAAAGCGGGTGTAATCATCGATCTCCTTGCGACTCAGGCTACCGCCACCGGGAACCGCAAGTGCCGCCACCCGACCATGGGGGTCATTGGCTGGCCCGGAAAAGACCTTGAACTCTACTTCGGCCATCAGATCCCCCACATCAACCAACTCCAGCGATACCCGCAGGTCGGGACGATCCGAACCGAAGCGCAACATCGCCTCATCGTAATCAATCTGTTCGAAACGCTGCGGCAGCTCAACCGACAGCACCTCACGGAAGAGATCTCGCACCATCGTCTCCATCAACTCCATGATCTGGGTCTCGTTGAGGAACGAGGTCTCGATATCGAGCTGGGGAAACTCCGGCTGACGATCGGCACGCAGATCCTCATCCCGAAAGCAACGGACAATCTGATAGTAACGGTCGAACCCAGAGACCATCAGCAGCTGTTTGAAAAGCTGTGGGGACTGCGGCAGGGCGAAGAACTCACCAGGGTGGGTACGACTCGGCACCAGATAGTCTCGAGCCCCCTCTGGGGTCGCCCGGGTTAGCATCGGAGTCTCGATATCGAGAAAACCGTTGTCATCGAGATAACGGCGCAGCGCTCGGGTCACTTCGGCTCGCAACATCAGACCACGCTGCATCTGTGGACGACGCAGGTCGATGTAACGGTAACGCAGCCGGATATCTTCACCGGTGTTGTTGTCATCCACCATAAAGGGGGGCGTCTCGGCCCGGTTGAGTACGTCGACATCGTTGACCAACACCTCGACCCGTCCGGTCGTCAACTCCTCGTTGATCGTCCCCTCTGGCCGTAGTCTCACGATCCCATTGATGTTGATGACATACTCGGGACGAATCTGCTCGGCAATCGCAAATGCCTCGCGGTGATCGGGATCGAAAACGATCTGAGCCAGGCCACTACGATCCCGCAGATCAACGAAAATCACTCCGCCATGGTCACGCCGCCGGTTGACCCATCCGGCCAACTGGATCTCTTCACCAACCAGGCTCTCCCCGATCTCTGCACAGTAGTGGCTTCGCATATCCTCTATTCGCTCCTTGTTGATCCAGTCACTCCGATGCCGCTAGTCGGCACAGGCACAGCAGCCACCACTGGCACACGACGGGGCGGCATCGCCACCGCCACTCTCGGCCGCAGGACTGGGCTTGTGCCAGCCACTACCCGGGAGAATAAAACCACCGGCCGAGACCAGTTTTTTCAGCGCAGCGTGACCACACTCGGGACACTCCACCAACGGGGCATCACTCATCTTCTGAATCTTTTCCAGGGTGTGACCACAATCCTCACAGGCGTACTCGTAAATAGGCATCGGACCATTCCTTCTGCATAACAGGCTAGCGGTAACGGTGGCAGCCCACTGCCACCAGACAGGCCGGATATTATATCTCATCGTAACCGCTGGGTAAGCACTAGTGTGGCCGGTGGAGAGGGGCTTTGGTATGCTCCCGCCCTCATGCACCACTCCAATACTCGTATGCCCTCCTCCTCTCGTCAGGACTGGCGTACCATCCGCTCTCTGACCCCCTACCTCTGGCGCTATCGTTACCGCGCCGGGCTGGCGATCGGCTCACTGATTCTGTCGAAATTTGCCAACGTTGCGGTCCCCCTGCTGCTGAAGGAGATCGTCGATACCCTCGACCAGAGCAACGCCACAGCACTGGTGTTGCCGCTCGGACTGCTGGCGGGATATGGCCTGATGCGGGCTGGCAGCGCACTCTTCAACGAACTGCGTGATGCGATCTTCGCCAAGGTCCGCCACGGCATCGTACGCGAGGTTTCGACCCATTTCATGGCTCACCTCCACAACCTCTCGCTACGGTTTCACCTCGACCGCAAGACCGGTGGAATCACCCGGGATATGGAGCGTGGCACCCGTTCGATCAGCTCACTCTTCAATATGCTGCTGTTCAATATCATCCCCACCCTGGTAGAGGTGATTCTGATCGCCGCCATTCTACTCTCGGGATATAACCCCTGGTTCGCCATCATCACCTTTGCCACCGTCGGCATCTATATTGCCACGACCTTTCTCATCACCAACTGGAGAATGAAATTTCGGGTGGCGATGAACCAACGGGACTCCGAGGCCAGTACCCGCGCGGTCGACAGTCTGATCAACTACGAAACGGTCAAATATTTCGGCAATGAGGCCTACGAGCTACAACAGTACGATCGCCAGATGCGGGAGTGGGAGGAGTCTGCGGTAAAGAGTCAAACCTCGATGTCTGCACTCAACTTCATT
>CAYFOQ010000060.1:4139-6249 GCA_964344735.1 uncultured Piscirickettsiaceae bacterium | reverse complement strand
GGTGAGTGGGGAAATGAGCCTGGGAGACCTGGTGCTGGTCAACACCTTCCTGTTGCAACTCTTTATCCCCCTGGGCTTCCTCGGGGTGGTCTACAGCCAGGTCAAACACGCGCTCTCCGACATCGACATGATGTTTCAGTTACTGGAGGAACCGGCGGAGATCGTCGACCGTCCCGATGCCAAGAGATTGGAGGTGAGTCACGCCACGGTACGGTTCGACCGGGTCAATTTCAGCTATCACCCGGAACGACAGATTCTGCACGACATCTCTTTCACCATTCCGGCTGGTGAACGGGTGGCGGTGGTGGGCCGGAGCGGCTCGGGAAAATCGACCCTGGCGCGACTGCTGTTCCGTTTCTACGAGGTCCAGTCTGGGGCCATCACCATCGACGACACCGAAATCTGCGAGGTCACCCAACAGAGTCTACGGGCGGCGATTGGCATCGTTCCCCAGGATACCGTGCTCTTCAATGACACCATCCGCTACAACATCGAATATGCCCGCCCCGGAGCCTCTGCCGAAGAGATCGAACGGGCCGCCCGTATGGCCAACATTCACGACTTCGTCACCTCACTGCCACAGGGTTATGAGACCACCGTGGGGGAACGAGGGCTCAAACTCTCCGGTGCCATCCTCAAGAGCCCCCCGATCCTGATCTTCGACGAGGCCACCTCTTCTCTCGACTCCGCCGCTGAACGGGTGATCACCGCAGCCCTGAGCGAGTTGAGCCGACAACACACCACGCTGGTCATCGCCCACCGCCTCTCCACCATTGCCGATGCCGACCAGATTCTGGTGATGGAACGGGGACGAATCATCGAGCGAGGGAGCCATGAGGCGCTGCTACAGCGTCAGGGGGAATACGCCACCATGTGGCGACTACAACAACAGGAGGAGCCGGCATGAACCATTCATCGCAGCCCACCCTGCTGATCACCGGCTGCTCTAGCGGTATCGGACATCGTTGTGCCGAGATCATGCGCCAGCGCCAGTGGCGAGTCTTTGCTACCGCACGGAAGGAAGAGGATGTAGCGCAGTTGCAGCAGCAGGGGTTCGAATCGACCCCACTCGATCTCGACCACTCCGACTCGATCGAGCGTGCGGTGACCTGGGTACTGGAGCGAACCGGAGGCAGACTCGATGCCCTCTTCAACAATGGTGCCTACGGTCAGCCCGGGGCAGTCGAGGATCTCAGTCGCGATGCCCTGCGGGCTCAATTCGAGACCAACCTATTCGGGACGGTAGAGCTGACCAACCGTATCATCCCGGTAATGCGGCGCCAGGGACACGGCCGTATCGTCCAGAACAGTTCGGTGCTGGGGCTGGTGGCGATGCCTTATCGTGGCGCCTACAACGCCAGCAAATATGCCCTCGAGGGGATTACCGACACCCTGCGACTGGAGCTTCGAGATAGCGGCATCGCAGTATCTCTGATTGAACCGGGACCGATCCTCTCTCGCTTTCGGGAGAACGCCTATCGGGCATTCCGTCGTGAAATCGACCCCGCTCAGAGTGCTCACCGCCTTCAGTACGAGGCGATGGAACGCAGACTACAGCAAGCGGGGGCGGTAGCCCCCTTTACCCTGCCTGCTGATGCCGTCGCCGACAAGCTGATTCATGCCCTCGAGAGCCGTACCCCCCGGGCCCACTATGCGGTCACCTTTCCTACCCACCTCTTCGTCGGATTGCGGCGGCTACTCCCTACTCGCTGGCTCGATCGACTGTTGCTGAAGGCATCGGGGGAGGGACGGCGGTAATTATGTACCGCCGCTGTGGGCAAATAGATCCGGTGCCGTTGGTGGTTCTTGAACGGGCTGTAGACCAAAATGGAGGTAGGCATTACGGGTGACGACCCGCCCCCGTGGGGTGCGCATCATGTAGCCCTGCTGGATCAGGTAGGGCTCCAGCACATCCTCGATGGTGCCGCGCTCCTCGCCAATGGCGGCGGCGAGACTATCGACCCCGACCGGACCTCCGTCGAACTTCTCGATCATGCTCAACAATAGCCGACGATCCATCTGGTCAAATCCCAACTCATCGACGTCGAGCAGATCGAGTGCCTGACGTGCATTTTCCCGAGTGATGGCACCGTTCCCCTTGACCTCGACA
>CAYFOQ010000060.1:3810-4098 GCA_964344735.1 uncultured Piscirickettsiaceae bacterium | reverse complement strand
CTCTTCTGCTCCACCATCATCACTCGGCACCCCCTGAATCGAGGCCGAACGGGTGACGATATGGGCAAGGTCCGTGGTGGAGTAGAACTCCAGCCGCTGGACAATACCGAATCGATCGCGCAGGGGGGAGGTCAACAGTCCGGCCCGGGTGGTCGCCCCCACCAGAGTAAAGGGGGGAAGATCGAGCTTGATCGAACGTGCCGCCGGCCCCTCACCGATCATGATATCGAGCTGAAAATCCTCCATCGCCGGATAGAGCACCTCCTCCACCACGGGACTGAGGCGGTG
>CAYFOQ010000060.1:0-3800 GCA_964344735.1 uncultured Piscirickettsiaceae bacterium | reverse complement strand
CTCATCAACGAAGAGCAGGTCGTTGGCCTCGAGATTGGTCAGGAGGGCCGCCAGATCCCCGGGCTTCTCCAACACCGGCCCGGAGGTTTGACGCATACTGACCCCCATCTCATTGGCAATGATATGGGCCAGTGTCGTCTTGCCCAGACCAGGGGGGCCAAAGATCAGGGTGTGGTCGAGTGACTCGCTACGATTCCGCGCCGCCTGAATAAAAATTTCCATCTGCTCCCGAACCACCGGCTGCCCCTGATAGTCGCACAGCATTCGGGGGCGGACGGCCCGATCGAGACGATCCTCTTCGGGGGTGGAGAGTGGGGTGATGGTACGGGCGATCTCTGTCACAACCGGACACTCTGTTTCAGGGCCAGCCGGATCAGCGCCTCACTCCCCTGTCCCGCTACCTCATCATCGACCGCCTGTACCAAGCGCGAAGCCTCCTGCGGTTTATAGCCGAGGGCGATCAGGGCGTGCACCGCCTCACTGCGTGGATCCTCTCTCGTTGCAGTGATCGCTACCGCCTCCGCCTTGGGGGTAAAGGTATCCCACTCATCGAGCCGATCCCGCACTTCGATCATCAGGCGTTCGGCGGTCTTCTTCCCGATTCCGGGCAACCGTACCAGGGCCGCGGTATTCTCCTCGCGAACAGACTGGATAAACTGATCGACACTCATCCCGGAGAGAATGGCCAGTGCCAGCTTGGCACCAACCCCCCGTACCCGGATCAGCTCTCGAAACATCCGACGTTCACGCTCGGAGGCAAAGCCGTAGAGCAGTTGGGCATCCTCTCGTACCACCAGGTGGGTGTAGAGAGTGACCACCTCCCCCCCCTCCGGCAGGGCATAGAAGGTGTTCATCGAGGCCTCGAGTTCATATCCGACCCCATGAACATCGAGCACCAACTCCGGGGGGCGACGCTCGACCACCGTACCTCGCAGTTGACCGATCATCGCCAACGCCCTCCACTCCTCCCCTGTACCCCCCCGCCAATGGCCGCCAGTCCCGCGGCACGGTGGGCATGACAGATGGCACAGGCGAGCGCATCGGCCTCATCTGCCTGCGGTGGGGCATTCCGTTTCAGCAGTGCTCGCACCATCATCTGCACCTGCTCTTTAGCGGCATTGCCTCGCCCCACCACCGCCTGCTTGATCTCTGCCGGGGTGTACTCAAAAATCTCGAGATCACGATTAACCGCACTGCAGATCGCCGCTCCCCGCGCCTGTCCCAGCTTTAGCGCAGAGTCGGCATTACGGTGCATAAAGAGATTCTCAATTGCCAATACCGTCGGCTGACAACGGTCGAGCACCTCGGAGACGCCGAGGAAGATGGTGTGCAGTCGATCCGGCAGACGCTCACCACGAATCCGCAAGACCCCACTGTCGACATAGCGCAGATCATGTCCCACCATCTCGATCACCCCATAGCCGGTGGCACGCGACCCCGGGTCGATCCCAACCACCCGACAAGTGACGATCTGACTCATACGACAGAATCCCCGGGGATACCGCAGCGTATCTTCACCCCAGTGCAGCCATCACCTCATCGGAGATGTCGGCATTGGTGTAGACATTCTGAACATCATCGAGATCTTCCAGCCGATCCACCAGCTTCAGTAGCTTTTCTGCCCCCTCCTGATCCAGTTCGGTCATGGTCGAGGCACGCTGGGTCAGATCGGCCGACTCCGGCAAGTGGCCGGCATCGACCATCGCCTGCTTGACATCGAGATACTCCTCATCAGCAGTCAATACCTCGATCATCCCGTCATCATCCACCACCACATCCTCCGCTCCCGCTTCCAGCGCCGCCTCCATGATCGCATCCTCATCACTTCCGGACGGATAGACCAGCACCCCGGTCTTGGTAAAGAGATAGGCCACCGAACCATCGGTACCGAGATTCCCTCCATGCTTGGTAAAGGCGTGACGTACCTCGGAAACCGTGCGATTACGGTTGTCGGTCAGGCAATCGACCATCACCGCCACTCCACCGGGGCCATACCCCTCGTAACGAATCTCGTCAAAGTTATCTCCATCGACATCCCCCGATCCACGCTTGATGGCACGATCGATGGTATCCCGGGTCATATTCGCCCCCAGAGCCTTATCCACCGCTGCCCTCAACCGGGGGTTGGCAGAGATATCCCCGCCCCCCATTTTCGCCGCTACGGTGATCTCACGGATCAGCTTGGTGAAAATTTTGCCCCGCTTGGCATCTTGTGCCCCCTTGCGGTGCTGGATGTTATGCCACTTACTGTGTCCTGCCATTGCAACTTTGCCCTCTACCTCAACTTTCAACTGGCGGATTTCTATCAATCGTTGCAAAAGTTTTGGCACGCCTGAATGGCAACCGTCTGCGGCCAGGGAAGGCCGCAGTCGAGCGACACAAGGATGTGCTTGAGCGTGTTGCCATTCAGGCGTGCCAAAACTTTTGCAACGATTGATAACTATCCGGATTTTACCATACTGTCCTGCTCTAGCGCTGCCAGCCGTTGCGGCGTACCGACATCGGACCACACGCCGCGGTAATGTTCTGCCCCCACCTCGCCCCGTTCAACAGCGGAAAAGAGTAGCGGAGCCAGAGGAAACCGACCCGGCTGGCAACCACTGAACAGTGCCGACGAAACTCGAGCAATACCGCTATAGGTGAACCAGCCAGAATCCCCCCCGCCACCATGGGCAACCACCCGCCCCTGCTGTAGCCGGAAATCACCCTGGGGGTGATGGGGTGGGTTGGTCACCAAAACCAGATGAACCGGTGTCGACAGCGGCTGCAGTAGTCTTTCAAATGGGTAGTCGGTGAAAAGATCACCATTCACCAAAATAAAGGGAGAGTCGCCCAGTAGTGGCAGTGCCTGAAGAATGCCTCCCCCGGTCTCCAGCGCCTGTTGTGGCTCAGCGGAGTAATGCAGCTTGACACCATATCGATCGCCATTACCAAGAAATTCCGGTAGCTGCTCCCCCAGCCAACCGTAGTTGACCACGATCTCTTCGATCCCCGCAGTTGCCAGCGCCTCGATAGGGTACTCGATCAGCCGCTTGCCATTGAACTGCAGCAACGGTTTCGGAGTGTGATCGGTGAGCGGGCGCATCCGCTCTCCCCGCCCGGCGGCCAGAATCATCGCCTTCACGGCAACACCCTCAGCACTTCGGCAAGGGGTTGCAGGGCGGCGTACCGAGAGGTCACTCCCCGAAGGTAGTCCAGCGTGCGGGGAATATCCTGCAGATAACCCGGTTTACCATCTCGATGATTGAGACGGGCAAAGATCCCCACCGCCTTGAGGTGGCGCTGTACCCCCATCCAGTCGAACCACCACTGAAAACGGTCGCGGTCAATCGTGGCGGAGAGCAGCCCGCTCTCTTGCAGATGATGATAGTAGTGATCCACCCAGGCCGATACCCGCTCCTCTGGCCAGGCGATATAACAGTCCCGCAACAGCGAGACCAGGTCATAGGTGATCGGCCCCAGCACCGCATCCTGAAAGTCGATCACCCCGGGATTCCCGGTCGTCACCACCATCAGGTTGCGCGAATGGTAATCCCGGTGGACCGCCACGCTGGGCTGCTCCAACGCCTGATCGGCCAACAGGCCGAACTGCTGATCCAGCATCTTCTGCTGCTGCGGGGAGAGATCCAGCTGCAGATGAACCCCCAAATACCACTCCCGAAACAGCTCCATCTCCTGCAGCAACAGGGTCCGATCATAGTTGGGGAGTGGATGGCTCTCAGGCCACCGCAACTGCAGCTGCAACAGGGCATCCATAGCATCGCTGTAGAGTCGGTCCACACTGTGGTCATCGAGACGTT
>CAYFOQ010000059.1:820-13484 GCA_964344735.1 uncultured Piscirickettsiaceae bacterium | reverse complement strand
GAGATGATCGAGCGTATCGGTCTGCCGGCCTACCTTGAAGGGATGGAGCTGGAGGTGGAGCCGGAAATGATCGATTCTCCTCGGCAGTCCTCCTACGTCCGTATGGATGGGTGGGATGACGCGGTGGCGCAATGGAATGAGAGAAAGAGCGCCTAGTGGCCTGGTAACCGATTAAGAACGAAAGAGAATAACTGGAGAAAAAAGATTATGGCAGAAGCACCACGCATGCCGGAAGAGACTGGCGTACCGGACGCTACCCCATTCATTCACCCGATCATGAGGGAGAACTACGGCGCCTGGAAGTTCCACGACCGGCCCCGTCCTGGCGTCCTCCATCATGTCGCTAAGAGTGGCGATGAGATCTGGAGTGTTCGTTGCGGTACTCAGCGCCAGCTCGATGTCTACACCATCCGTCTGCTGGCCGACATTGCTGACGAATTCAGTGATGGCTACCTCCGTTTTACGACCCGTAATAATGTCGAATATCTTTGTAAGGATGAGAGTCGGGTAGAGCCGTTGATTGCCCGGCTGAATGAGGAGGGATTCCCGGTGGGAGGAACCGGTCCTTCGGTGACCAGTATCTCCCATACTCAGGGTTGGATGCACTGCGATATCCCCGGTACGGATGCATCGGGTGCGGTCAAGGCGCTGATGGATGAACTCCACGGCGAGTTCATCAAGGAAGAGATGCCCAACCGGGTGAAGATTACCTCATCCTGTTGTCAGATCAACTGTGGTGGACAGGGAGATATTGCGATCAATATCCAACATACCAAGCCGCCGAAGATCAACCATGACCTGGTTTCCGGAGTCTGTGAGCGCCCTTCCGTGGTGGCTCGTTGTCCAGTGGCGGCGATTCGTCCGGCGATGGTCAATGGCAAGCCTTCGCTGGAGGTCGATGAGAAGAAGTGTGTCTGCTGTGGTGCCTGTTTCCCCCCCTGCCCTCCAATGCTGATCAACGATCCCGAGCACTCCAAGTTGGCCATTTGGGTGGGTGGTAAACACTCCAATGCCCGTAGTAAGCCCAGCTTCCACAAGCTGGTCGCCGCTGGTATCCCCAACAATCCACCGCGCTGGCCAGAGGTCTCCGAGATCGTGCTGAAGATCCTCAAGGTCTACAAAGAGGATGCCAAGGATTGGGAGCGTATGGGGGAGTGGGCTGAGCGTATCGGCTGGCCGAAGTTCTTCGAAAAGACCGGACTGCCATTTACCAAGTACCACATTGATACCTGGCGTGGTGCTCGTGCGACCCTGAATAACTCTACTCACATCCGTTTCTGACCGAGGTTGCGTATGAAAATTTCTGTTCAGATAAACGAGGGGCCGTATCAGCATCAGGCTTCTGATAGCGCCTACAATTTTGTCAAGGCTGCGCTCGACAAGGGCCATGAGATTTTTCGTGTCTTTTTCTACCACGATGGGGTCAACAATGGTACTCGGCTGGCGAGCCCACCACAGGATGATCGCAACGTTCAGGCTCGTTGGAGTGAGTTGGCCAAGGAGCATGAGCTGGATTTGGTGGTCTGTGTAGCTGCAGCGCAGCGCCGTGGACTGGTCGACGATGGTGAGGCTCAGCGTAATGGTAAGGATGCCACCAATATCATGGATGGCTTCCGGATCTCAGGGTTGGGTCAGCTGATCGAGGCCGGGATTCAAGCGGATCGTCTGGTCGTCTTTGGTGATTAACAAGGGAGAAGCAATATGTCAGAAATAAAGAAGTTTCTCTACGTCAACCGTAAGGCACCCTATGGCACCGTCTACGCACTGGAGTCGTTGGAGGTGGTGCTGATCGGGGCTGCCTTTGATCAGGATGTGTCGTTGATCTTCATGGATGATGGGGTGTTCCAGATCAAGAAGGGGCAGGATACCGAGGCTTCAGGAATGAAGAACTTCTCTCCTACCTACAATGCGCTGGGTGACTACGATATCAACAAGATTTACGTTGAGAAGGAGTCTCTGGAGGCGCGGGGTCTAACCATCGATGATCTTATGGATTTGACCTACGAGGATGAGGATGATGACTGGGCAGAGAAGTCATCGATCCATCTGGTCGATGCCGCCAAGATTCGTGATCTGATGGAAGAGAGTGACGTGGTTCTGAGTTTCTAGAGAAGGAGATTGAAGTATGTTGCATATCGTAAACAAGTCGCCGTTTCAGAATGACTCCTTCATCTCTTGCATGGGACACGCCTCGGCAGAGAGCACCGTGCTGCTGATTGAGGATGGGGTTTATGCTGCGCTTCAGGGTAGCTCCGTCGCTGATAAGCTGGGAGCCGGTGCTCGGGTGGTGGCGCTGCAGAGTGATGTTGCAGCGCGTGGCATCGCGGCCAATCTGGCGGAAGGGATCGAGACCGTGGACTATGACGGTTTTGTAGAGTTGGTCGAAGTCAACGACAGGGTTCAGTCTTGGCTCTGAGGTGGTTTGAATCGTAGTGACCCGAAGAATTTTGTGTTAATCAATTAGGAGAAAGCATTATGCCGAGTATGGACGTAAATGGTGCAGCAGTGGATGTGGATGAAGAGGGCTATCTGACTGATATCAATGATTGGAACAAGGATATCGCCCAGGCTTTGGCAGAGACCGAAGAGGTCGAGCTGACGGATGCCCATTGGGAGGTGATCGACTTCCTGCGTGAATATTATGATGAGTATCAGATCGCACCGGCTGTGCGGGTACTGACCAAGGCGATCGGCAAAAAGCTGGGTAAGGACAAAGGCAACAGCAAGTATCTTTACGAGCTTTTCCCTTACGGCCCTGCGAAGCAGGCCTGTAAAATTGGTGGTCTGCCCAAGCCCACTGGTTGTATCTAGTCAGCACAGGTGTGTTGACGGCTGACGGCTCCGATCGAGATGGACCGATCGGGGCCGCGGCAAAATTCTCTGTATCGATGGCACTGGTGGGCCATATATCCATCGATACTGTAATAGTGGTGAATTGAGACGATCGCGGAGGCGAACGGCACATGTTGATTGCGATACTTTTCTATCTGGCAACCACCGTCCTGGTGGTCGGCGTTGTCAGTCGGGTAGTCTCTTACTGGAAGACTCCAGCCCCATTGAAGATTCCGACCATGCCGGCACCGCGTACCCGTTCCGGTGTGGTCTACCGATTGGGACGAGAGGTGGTTCTATTCGAGAGCCTTTTCCGTTCTAACAAATGGATCTGGGTTTTGGGCTGGATGTTTCACATGGCCCTTTTCCTCGTGTTACTGCGCCATGGCCGCTATTTTCAAGAGAGCCCCTGGTTCATTACCGAAGTGGTGCAGCCTTTTGGAAAATATGGAGGCTTTGCCATGGTGGCCGGTTTGCTCGGTCTCTGGGGGCGTCGCTTTCTGGTGGAGCGAATCCGTTACATCAGTACCCCATCCGATCACCTGATGCTATTGTTGTTGATCGGTATTGGCATGAGCGGGTTGATGATGACCTTTGTGGCCCATACCGATATCGTTGCACTCAAACATTTTATGACCGGTCTGCTGGTGTTCGAGATCAACCCTTTTCCGGCTGACCCAATCCTGACGACTCATCTACTGTTGGTTATCGTGTTGATGATCATCTTTCCTGCCAGCAAATTGATGCATGCGCCGGGAATCTTCTTCAGCCCAACCCGCAACCAGATGGATGACTCTCGCGAGCGCCGTCACATCGCCCCCTGGGCCGCAGAGATGGAGAGATAGCCGTGGCAAAGAAAGTTGAATTTGATACCCCGGCACTGGTAGATCATCTCAATATTCCTGTGCTGCAGGAGGGGACCATGTCCCACTCCTCCCCCTTCGTGGCCAAGCCGGAGCACCAGGAGCCGCTCAATTTTCCGGGGGAGTTGGTTGAAGATTGGCACCAACAGGCACTGGCCAAGATGGCCGATCTGAGCAAAACTTCACGTAGTTTCAGCCTTTTTCTCGATATTTGTGTTCATTGTGGCTCCTGTACTGACAAGTGTCACTACTTCCTTGGCACTGCAGACCCGAAGAATATGCCGGTCGCACGTCAGGAGTTGTTGCGTAGCGTCTACCGTCGCTATTTCACCTTCGCCGGGAAATTTTTCCCCAACCTGGTTGGCGCGCGTGATCTCACCCGGGAGACGTTGGATGAGTGGCATAGCTACTACCACCAGTGTTCCGAGTGTCGGCGTTGTTCGGTTTTCTGTCCCTACGGGATCGATACTGCAGAGATCACCATGGCGGCCCGAGATATTCTCGATGCGGTCGGCTATGGCCAGAAATATGATAATGAGATTCTCGGTAAGGTATTAAAGATCGGTAATAATCTTGGGCTGCCCGGGCCGGCACTGGCGGCTACGCTGGAGGATTGTGAGGAGGATCTGGAGGATGAGACCGGGGTTCCGGTTCGGATGCCACTCGATGAGAAGGGGGCGGATGTCCTATTGATTACCCCGTCGGCCGACTTCTTTGCCGAACCCCACATCGATGGACTCATGGGGTATGCCAAGGTGTTCCATCAGGCGGGTGTCAGTTGGACCATGAGTTCATTCGCCTCGGAAGGGGCCAATTTTGGGATGTTCATTGGCAACTACCCAACCATGACGCGGGTGGCAGAGAGAATTCGTACCGCCGCACTGGAGCTTGGAGTGAAGCGGGTGATGGTGGGGGAGTGTGGTCATGCCTGGCGTGTTGCCTACAGTTTCTGGAATACCTTGGCTGCGACCGGACATGGCAGTTCGGAAGATGATAAGTATGCGCAGATGTTGCAAAAGCAGCTGGATCCACGCTATCCCGCACCGCAGCACATCATCGAGTTTACCTATGATTTGATGCAGCAAAATGCGCTCAAAATCGATAAGAGCGCCAATGATCATCGTACCGTCACCTTCCACGACTCCTGTAATGTTGCTCGTGGTGCCGGAATGGGCGGGATCGAAGGGGGACAGTTTATTCTTCCCAGGGCGGTGATTCAGAACGTGGTCAACAGATATGTCGAGATGGATAGCTCGACCATCCATGACGAGACCTTCTGTTGTGGTGGCGGGGGTGGACTGCTTACCGATGACCTGATGGAACTTCGGGTCAAGGGGGCAATGCCACGGATGAACGCCTTGAAGCGAGTGGTCGATGAGGAAGGGGTTGATACCCTGGCTGCGATCTGTGCGATCTGTAAGAGCCAGTTTACCAAGGTACTGCCCTTCTATGATATGCCAATGCATATGATTACCAGTGTGCATCAGTTGGTGGGTGATGCGCTGGTATTTGAGAACAACGACTAAGCGTCGGTAGGCGCTGTAGTGGTAGAGAAACAATAATTGAACAGAAGATAGGAGCATCTGAGCATGGCAACGCCAAGTAATGAGATGGACACAAAACTCAACTTTCGTCGTTTTGAGGACTTCCCACGTGAGGATGAGGGGCAGTTCTATGATAATGACGAGTTTATCTGGCAGTCGAGCTGGAGCCACAAGTGCCCTACCTATGTTCACCAGACACCACCTTGTCAGGCCAGCTGTCCCTCCGGGCACGATGTTCGTGGCTGGCTCGATATCGTTCGTGGAATCGACACCCCACCCGAGGGGGTGACCATGGAGGAGCATGCCTTCCGGCTCTACACTAAGGCCAACCCCTTTCCCTCAACCATGGGACGGGTCTGTCCAGCGCCGTGTCAGGATGGCTGTAATCGTAACGAGGTGGAGGACTTTGTCGGGATCAACTCCATCGATCAGTTCATCGGTGACAGCGCCCTCGAGAGCGGCCTTGGCTTTGAAGTGGGGACCGAGACTGGCAAGAAGGTGGCCATTGTCGGGGGCGGACCAGCCGGTCTGGCCGCAGCTTATCAGCTGCGCCGGTTGGGTCATGGGGCTACCGTATTTGATGATCATGACACCCTGGGTGGAATGATGGTCTACGGTATTCCGGGCTACCGTACTCCGCGTGAGATGCTGGCGGGTGAGGTCAAGCGTATTACCGATATGGGGGTAGAGATTCGGCTTAGCACACGTGTCGGTACCGATGTTACCGTTGAGGAGCTGGAGAAGGATTTTGACGCCGTGCTCTGGGCAATTGGAGCCCAGTCTGGCCGGCCACTACCGATTCCCGGTGGAGATGCTCCGAATTGCGTTACCGGTGTCGCATTCCTCAGTGCCTTCAACTCCGGTAAGTTGAAACATATTAGTGGCAGGATTGTCGTAGTGGGTGGTGGTGACACCTCGATTGATGTGGCCTCGGTGGCACGCCGGATCGGCAATATCGAAACTACCCATGACAAGGACCGTCCTGACCGGGTGATCATGGGGGATACTGCCCATGATGTTGCCGATACTGCCGCCCGTGAGGGGGCTGAAGTCATCCTCATCTCTCGTCAGCCGGTCGAAAATATGAATGCGGCTCAGCATGAGATCGATGATGCCCTGCGTGAAGGGGTAGAGATTCGCGGCTCATTGAGCCCGGTCGAAGTAGTGCTGGGTGAGGATGGTCGGGCCACCGGGCTGAAGGTGGTCCAGCTCAGTTATGAGTCTGGAAAGGCCGAGCCGATCGAGGGGACCGAAGAGGTCCTGGAGTGTACCCTGATTGCTGCAGCGATTGGTCAGACCGGGGACTTTACCGGTTTTGAAGATCTCGATAATGGTCGTGGGCTCATGGATGCCACCAAGAATTACGAGGTGAAGGGTAAGGCCGGACATTTTGTCGCTGGAGACATCATTCGTCCCCACCTGTTGACTACCGCAATTGGTCAGGCCTCTGTTGCGGTCGATTCGATCGATGACTACCTTGCTGGCAAGCTGATGAAACCGCGTCCCAAGGTGGATGTGCACCACTTCGAGTTGATGGAGCAGTTGGTGAAAACTGGGCTGGAACCCGAGCACTTCCAGTCCGAGAATACCGGCAAGGAGAAGGAGGATGGAGTGCGTGGAACCTCCAACAGCAAATTTGCCATCCATAATTACGAGGATCGCTCGTTCGCTTCCGTGATTACCCACGATGATCTCTTTCTGGGACATTTCAACTACACGCCGCGTAATCATCGCAGCTTTGTCGAGGTTGATTCTGATGCAGTGCTGCAGAATTTCGAGGAGCGGATGCGAGGGTTGGATCGTGACGGTGCGGTCGCCGAAGCCAAGCGTTGTATGAGCTGTGGCATGTGTTTCGAGTGTGATAACTGTGTGGTCTTCTGTCCTCAGGATGCGGTATTCAAGGTAAAGAAGAACGAGAGCGCTCTGGGACGATATGTCGACACCGATTACAGCAAGTGTGTTGGTTGCCATATCTGTGCCGATGTCTGCCCTACCGGTTATATTCAGATGGGGCTGGGTGAGTAGTCGTTGTCGTATTGCGTGGCTTGAACACGGAGTTGAAAATGGTTTTTTCAGAGAAGTTCATACGTTGGACCCTGCCGCTGATGGCACTGCTCCTTCTGGGGACGGTGGCGAATGCACATAGTGGTGATCGTGGGGCCAAACCAGCGATCGGTGCCAATGCCGGTGATGCCTGTGTTCGACCGACTGACTGGATGCGTCGCAACCATATGGAGCTGTTGAAGCATGACCGTGATCTTACCCTGCGTCAGGGGGTTCGTCCGGTCGATGGCAGCATCAAGGGGTGTGTCGACTGTCATGCCAACCAGGATGGTGATGGACGTTATATTCCGGTCAATGCCGAGGAGCAGTTCTGCGCCAGTTGTCACAACTATACTGCGGTGAAGTTGGACTGTTTCGAGTGTCATGCCACCCGTCCAGAGACTACAGCTGTGAGTAGAGAGGGGAGTGCCCAATGAGTGAGCCATTGTTCAATAACGATGGAGAGCAGGAGCTCCCCGTAGCGACTCGGCAACAGGTGGACTTCGATCGTCGACGTTTCCTGGCACAGAGTGCTGGTGCAGCGGTAGTGGTTGCCCCTGGCATCTCCCTGATTGCCGTGGCTGCCGAGTCTGATGCGTCCAGTGGGGCGAGTTCTGCGCATCGCTGGGGAATGTTGATCGATACCAATCGTTGCCGACCAGGCTGCAACGAATGTGTGACGGCCTGTCAGCAGGAGAATGGTTGGGGGGAGGGATCCAGTGACGAACAGCTCTCCAATGATCGTCAACGTGCCCAGTGGATTCGTACCGTCACCGTACGGGATAAACGTACCGACCACACCCGTCAGTTACCGATGATGTGTCAGCACTGCAGTAATCCTCCCTGTGTAGATGTCTGTCCTACCGGCGCGTCAATGAAGCGTGCCGATGGAATTGTTCTGGTGGACAAGCACATCTGCATCGGTTGTCGCTACTGTATGATGGCTTGCCCCTACAAGGCTCGCTCCTTCATCCATGAGTCGCTGCATGATCAGCGGGCTCATGCGCCACGGGGGAAGGGTACGGTGGAGTCTTGCACGCTCTGTGTTCACCGTGTCGATCGCGGCGAAAATCCTGCCTGTGTCGAGCAGTGTCCAGAGGGAGCGATGATCTTTGGTGATCTCAATGACCCGGAGAGTGCTCTATCTAAGCGTCTGGCTGAGCTGGGTGGGAGACAGATCCGACCCGATCTTGGCGCAGACCCGGGCGTTCTCTACAACGGGATTTAACGGATTAGGGGTTGTGAGCAGGGACAACCTGGATGCCAAACAACGATGGAACAGTAAAGATGAAAAGAGTGGTCTACAGCGGAATCGAAGGGCGCAGCCTTGGCTACTGGGGGCTGATGGGGCTTTTGGGTCTCTTTATCCTGATGGCGGCAGGATCCTTTCTCTATATGGAACATAGCGGTCATCATGTGACCGGTATGGATAACCAGATTGTCTGGGGAATGCCGCATGTTTTTGCCATCTTTTTGATTGTTGCTGCTTCGGGGGCACTCAACGTTGCTTCGATCTCCTCGGTATTCAACCAGAAGATCTACAAACCGATGGCGCGGATGTCCGCCATTCTGGCCCTCACGTTGTTGGCAGGCGGGTTGGCGGTATTGGTGCTCGATCTGGGACGGGCTGATCGACTGGTCGTAGCGATGACCTCCTATAACTTCAAATCGATCTTTGCCTGGAATATCTATCTCTACACCGGTTTCTTTGCTATCGTTCTGACCTACCTTTGGACCATGTTCGATCCTGCGGTACAGCAATATACTCGAGCTGCCGGTACCGCAGCCTTTCTCTGGCGATTGGCACTAACGACCGGTACCGGATCCATCTTCGGCTTTATCTCTGCCCGTCAAGGGTATGACGCCTCGATCATGGCACCCATGTTCATCATCATGTCCTTCGCCTTCGGTAAAGCGATCTTCATGATCCTCTTGATTGGTCTTTTCCGCTATACCGACCGTTCCATCAGTGCTGAATTGATCGGTCGTCTGAAGAACCTTTTCGGCGTCTTCGTGGCTGCGGTGCTCTACTTCACCACCGTGTTCCACCTTACGAACCTGTACGCTGCGGAACACGCTGGATTCGAACGCTTCATTCTGCTGGATGGTGGTATCTTCACGCTGCTGTTCTGGGGAGGACAGGTGTTGATCGGAGGAATCATTCCGCTCGTACTCATCTACCACCCTGCTTTTCAACACAACTACCGGGCGTTGGTCTCGGCCGCTGTCCTGGTGGTGATCGGAGGGGTGGCACAGATCTACGGGATTGTTATCGGTGGCCAGGCCTATCCACTGGTGCTATTCCCCGGGAAGGAGGTGAGCAGTAGCTTCCACGACGGTGTGGTCAATAGTTATGCCCCCTCGCTTCCGGAGATCCTGCTGGGGTTGGGCGGGGTTGCCTTGGCCATCGCGCTCTTCCTCTTTGCCGTCAAGGTGCTGCGGTTGGTCCCAGAGAATCTCAATGCCGAGCGAGTGGACCGTCGTGGTGAGGGAGACGTGCCCTGCTAAAGGTATCGGGGAAACCTGCTGCACTCTATCTTTCAGCGGCACAAAAATCCTCGGGTAAGACGACGCTGTCGCTCGGTCTCTGTGCCGCTTTGCGAGCCCGAGGGGAGGTGGTAGCCCCCTTCAAGAAGGGGCCGGACTACATCGATCCGATGTGGCTGTCGATGGCGGCAGGCCGGAGTTGTTATACGCTCGACTTCTTTACCATGTCGGAGGAGGAGATCCTTCAACTCTACCATCAGCACCGTGCCCCGTCCGGGATTACGCTGATGGAGGGAAATAAGGGGCTATACGATGGTCTCGCTACCGATGGTAGTGACTGTAATGCCGCCATGGCAAAACTGTTGGGACTGCCGGTCGTGTTGGTAATCAATACCAATGGGATCACGCGTGGTGTGGCACCACTGCTATTGGGGTATCGTCAGTTTGATCCCAATGTCCAATTTGCCGGGGTGATTCTCAACCAGACCGCCAGCCCGCGTCATGAACAGAAGCTCTGTAGTGTGGTAAAGCACTATACCGACTTCGAGGTGTTGGGGGTGGTACGACGGGATTCTGAGTTGGTGATCACCGAGCGCCATCTCGGGTTGGTTCCAAGTAACGAGGCCGGTGCGGCTCACCAACAGATCGCGAGTATTGCCAGACGGGTGGCCGAACAGGTCGATATCGATCGGCTGTTGCAGGCAACAGCGGCCTCTACAGCGGGGAGTGAAGAGGAGTCTCGGAATGATCTCGACGCTACCTCAGCTACGGTCGAGGGCCTTACGCTCAATACCGCGCCGACGTTACGAATTGCGATTGCCCGTGATGAGGCCTTCGGCTTCTACTATCCGGCAGATCTCGAGGCGCTGGAGAGGGTGGGAGTAGAACTGGTACCCTTCAGTCCGATCCATGACACCACCCTTCCCATGGTAGACGGTCTGTTGATCGGTGGTGGCTTCCCGGAGACCCATATGGATCTACTGCAGAACAACCGGGCCATGCGACAGCAGATACGACAGATGATCGAATCCGGGGTGCCGGCCTATGCCGAATGCGGTGGATTGATGTATCTTGCGCGTTCTATCGAGTGGGGAGATCGCAAGGCCGAGATGGTGGGGGTGGTAGCGGCCGAAGTGACCATGCACGACTCTCCTCAGGGACGCGGCTATGTCCTCTTTCGCCACCATGATCAGGAAGAGGGTGGAGAGCCACTTCCGGCACATGAGTTTCACTACTCTTCATTGCAGGGGCTGGCCCCTGAACAGAACTACGCCTTTGTGGTCGAGCGGGGGGTTGGGATCGATGGTCATCGAGATGGGGTGGTTTACAAAAATCTGATTGCAGGGTATCTTCATCAACGCAATACCCGACAAAACGACTGGGTTAAGCGTTTTGTCACCCGAGTGCGTCAACATCAATTACAGGGCAAGGAAGCAGAATGATTACAGTAACGGAGAGTGCATTGGATTTTATTCGTCGCTCCGCAGAGCAGGGGGATATCGAGGCGGAGATGGGGTTACGGATTGCCATCAAAGAGGCCTCAGATGGGGGCTATGACTACGGTATTGGATTCGATGAACAGCGGGAACAGGATCTCGATTTTGATTTTTCCGGGGTAAAGATCTTCATCAATGAGCAGTTTCGGGACTATCTTGAGGATGCCACGCTAGACTATGTCCAGCTCGATGAGGGCGAGATGAGTCTGATTGTGCTCAACCCGAACGATCCTACATTCGTTCCACCGAAGAAGAAGCGACGTCTCTGAGATGCGGATCGTTCACCGATGGCATAAGAGTAGTGAACGTGAGTTAAAGCAGGTTGCCGACTCTCTAGCCTACAACTGTTGGAAGATCACCCTGGGAAGTGTTCGTGGATTGCAGGACGAACGCTTCCACTTCGACTCCAAGTTGCAAGGGATGGCGGTGATGACCGAGATGCTCATTTTTCTGCTACAGGTGACAGATCGTCTGATCTTTCCGGCCATGGAGCCGGAGGATCGGGCCGGATTCATCGGCGCGATGGCCAACCGCTTGATCGATATTCTACTGGACAATTATGCCGACCTTCCCGAGGCAGGACCGGATCGCCCACAACTGGTGTCATTGATCAACCAGCGGAGTGCGGACTATGCCGAGTTTAGTTATGGTGATGATGGCCCCAGTTACCGATTTCTGCGTTATTTTGGAGAGTGCGTCGGTCGAATCATGGGAGACGATCAGGACAATCGTTGGGCGATGGATCAGATGATGGAGATTGAAGGGCCTGATGCGATTGAATCGTTGCGGCGCTCCATTGGTGGAATCGTCGGTATCGATCTGGTGGATTGAACCAAGCAGCCATCACTCAATGTCGACCGAGAGGGGGATTACCCAGCTGCAGAAGTGACGGGTATCCCGTTTGAGTCCATCCTCGAAGCCGCTGGAGTATTCCTGGGTGATCTCATGCTCTTCGCGTCTCGGATTACGCAGATACCCCCCCATCCACCCCTCCATGTACTCCGGGTCAACGTTGAGTTCAATCATGCGGCAGACCGCATCGTAGTAGCTCAGTATTGTCACGATCTATAAAGCAACACGCCCCGCAGTGGGGGCGTGTGCTCTCTTCATTCGCTGGGGAGCGTTACTGACCGGGGGTCACTCATCTCCACCGGCAAAGGCCATCAGAATATGGAGCAGGCTGGTAAAGAGGTTATAGAGCGCAACGTAGAGGGTTACGGTGGCGGCGATGTAGTTGGTTTCACCACCATTGACGATATTACTGGTCTCCCACAGGATCAGTCCGCTGGAGAGCAGGGCGAACATCCCTGAGATCACCAGCATTCCCATCGAGACGTCGACCCCGAAGAAGGAGGCGCCAAAGAGCAACAGTGAGCCGAAGAACGCAATGAGCATCCCC
>CAYFOQ010000059.1:0-810 GCA_964344735.1 uncultured Piscirickettsiaceae bacterium | reverse complement strand
GCCGGTCATGAAGGAGAAATCTTTACGGGTGGTCAGAACATACCCGGAGAGCGTGAGGAAGATCAGTCCGGTGAGACCAAAGGCGGTGGTTATGATCTGGGGGCCACCACTGACACCGGCATAGAAACTGAGTGTGGGACCAAGACCGTAACCTAGTAGTGCAGTGAAAAGGAACACCACGCCGATTCCGCTGGCCTTGTGTTCATGGCGAGGCATTACAAACCAGAGTACTGCCAGGGCGGCAAAGGAGCTGATCATCCCAGCCATGGGCGAGGCCCCAGTAACCATCGCAAAGGCAGCGACCAGCGCGGTCCAGAGCAGCGATGCCGAGAGCAGCATATAGGTGTTCTTCAATACCTTGTTAGTAGAAAGGATGGAGAGTTCACGCTGGGGAAGAGCGTTTTCAAAGGTGTTCATGGTGTTCCTCGTAAAATATCGATAGTTTCAATAGGGTGGGTAGAAAAGTGACGAGTTGGTTATCTCTTGGGTTCCTTAGAGTGGATCGTAGGGAAAAAGTTCCAGCTGTTCCGGCTACGATCTGCGGTGGTTGACAAGAGTTAGGATACCGAAAAGGTTCCTATTTGCAAGCGCACCGTAGCGAGGATTCCCCCTCTCCCCCCTGAATTGCAACGATTGATATCAATGTTCCATTGATGTGGCTCACATCACCCATCGCTCCCTGGATCTACCATCTCGCTCCATGACCAGCACGACTGCAGCAACACTCCCCGTCACTGAACGAATTCCCGGTGGACGAGTGTTGACGCCGGAGGAAAAGCGCTGCTATTCGCCGCAGGCCTGTAGCAAACA
>CAYFOQ010000058.1:10135-13785 GCA_964344735.1 uncultured Piscirickettsiaceae bacterium | reverse complement strand
CCGCCCCTGCGGGATGCGGCGAATAAGTGCGGGTTTACTCCGGTGTCAACACCCCATTCTCTGCCAGATCAGGGGAGCGTGTTGCACTCGACTGGAAGGCGAACAAAACCAGTGATGAGTACGATATCTACCTCTATGTGGAGAATGTCGACAGTGGCGAGAGAGAACAGGTCCTCTATCAACGGGGGGTTGAACAGAACTGGGATACCCTTACCGTTGAAGTTCCTTTTACCGGGGACAATCTACGCTTCTCCTTTCTCGCTGGCAGCTATGACCAAACCGGTGGCCAGGCGATCGGTTCTACCCTCTCTATCGATAACATCCGTATCTTTGAACCCTACGCCGGTATGGGAGTCACCACTACTGGCACAGCCGAAGGGGGAGAGACCCTTACCCCGGAAAACGATGCGGCCACGGTCCGGGCCAAAGATAACTACGACCTGCTCAGCGCGGAGAAGGCACAACTCTCGATCGCCGCTAGTGACTATGCCCTCGGGGTACTGCTGGCAGAGCAGACCAAAATCGGCAGTTTTGGTTATCAAATGGAACAGACCGCCACCAATCTTGACACCATGCAGTACAACACGACCCAGGCCCGTTCTCGTATCGAGGATGCCGATTATGCCAAGGAGTCGGCTGCGCTCTCACGTGCCAACATCCTCCGCAGTGCTTCACACTCGATGCTAGCCCAGGCCAACCAGCGCTTTCAGCCGGTGTTGTCGCTATTACAGCAGTTATAAGCGCAAGAGACGCTATCTATCCCCCTTCGGGTGAGAACTTTCAAGGCGGTTACAACACATTCTCTTCGAAGTAGCCGGCTCGAACCAGGATGTCGTGGAGGTGACTCAGTGCCCCCATCTGAATCTGCCGCACCCGTTCACGGGTGACACCGAGTTCATTTCCCAGGGCATCCAGGGTCATCTCCTCCTGATCCAACAGCCCGAAACGATGGACCACCACCTTACGCTCGCGCTCTTTCAGGCCATCGAGCCACTCGCTGAGGTGGCTGTAGATCTCCTCCTGCAGTAGATGGTCCACTTGGGTGGTGATCGATTCATCCTCCATCACCTCACCCAGGGTCTGATTGGAACCTTTGGCCACCGGGGTCTCGATCGAAGTGGTCGGTTCACTAAAGCTGATCATCTGCCCTACACTCTCCTCACTGCGATCCAGAAACTCTGCCACCTCGGAGGCGGTAGGCTCATGACTACAGTTCTGCGCCAGCTCACGCGAGGCCCGCATATAGCCGCGCATCTCTCGCAAAATATGAATCGGCAAACGCACGGTACGTCCCTGACTCATCACCGCCCGGTCGACACTTTGACGAATCCACCAGGTGGCGTAGGTGGAGAAACGAAACCCCCGCTCGGGATCAAACTTCTCCACTGCTCGCATCAGTCCGAGATTGCCCTCTTCGATCAGATCCATCAGCGCCACACCATGATTCTGATAGCGCCGGGCGATACTCACCACCAGCCGCAGATTAGCGTGAATCAGTCCGTCACGCGCTGCGCTCTCCCCCTGTTGTACCCGCTGAGCCAGAGCCCGCTCCTCATCGGCACTCAACAGAGGGTATTTGCGGATATCCTGCATATAGAGGTGCATGGCATCGCGCTCTCCGCCCGGTAACCGCCCTACCGCAGACTGCCCCTCATCTTCGGCCATCACTCACCCAGATAGTGTAGTGGATCCACCGGCTTGCCCCCCTTACGCACCTCGAAATGGAGTTTGACCCGATCGGTACCACTGTTCCCCATGGCAGCAATCTGTTGTCCAGTCTCCACGCTATCTCCCTCCTGAACCAACAGTCTGCTATTGTGGGCATAAGCGGTCAAGAGGTTATTGTCGTGACGGATGATCAGCAGATTGCCATAACGTACCAAACGACTGCCACTGTAGACCACCTTCCCTCCTCCAGCGGCATAAACCGGATCCCCCTGTTTCCCACCAAACTCCATCCCAGTAGACCCACTCTTGACCGAATACCTGCGCAAAATCTTACCGGACACTGGACGCCGGAACAAACCACTTCTGGCAGAGGATGAAGCTTTCGGTCGCTCTGTCGTAGCAATGGCAACCTTGCTACCACCATCAGGGGGAGCGGTCATCGCAGCACGAACGGTCGCTGGCGACCTCTTGGCACGCTCACCGGGTCGCAAACGCAGACGTTGATCCACCTGCAATCTATAGGGAGAGGCGAGCCGATTCCAGGCAGCCAGTCGAGCAAGTGATAGACCACAATACTCGGCAATTTCACTCAAGGTATCCCCGGGTGCCACCTGATAGTGGCTACCACTACACTTCCCGCCACTGCGAGCTACCGCACGTGCCGGTGGCCTTAACCGCAACCGCTCACCTCGATGAATGGTATAAGGGGGCACGATCCCATTCCAGCGGGCGATATCGAGGTGATCGAGATCGAACTCCATCGCAATCATGTAGAGGGAGTCCCCGGTACGTACCGTATAGCTCTTGGGAATCTGGTTGGCCGACTGGGTGAGATTGTTGACCGGCACCAGATGGCGGTCACTACCGCTACACCCTAACAGTAGTAGCGATATCGCAAACAGAGCAAGCAGTCGATACCCTCTCATGCCCTACGCCCCGCTATATTCGCAGCAACAGATAGATGACGGCCAAGGCCACTGCAATCCATCCCAATCGACTGAGCCAGCGAGGCTCGAGTGCCAGAAAACGCTCGCCCCCCCAGATGACAAAGGCGGTCAGCAGATAGAATCGTCCGGCCCGCCCCACCAGCGAAGCCAACAGAAAAAGCGGCAACGACATTACCAGTGCACCCGCCGTCAGGGTAAAGATCTTGTAGGGGATCGGAGAGAATCCGGCGAGAAATACGATCCAGATCCCATACTGGTCGAAAAGCCCATAAGCCTGTTCCAGAGCCGGTCCAACACCCCACTGTAACAGTCTCGGCTCGATCAACTCCATCCCATAGTATCCCAGAAGATAACCCAAAAGCCCTCCGGCCACTGAGCTCAGGGTCACCAACAGAGCGTAGCGCCAACCTCGGTCGGGATGAGCCAGGGTCATTGGAGCCAGCATCACATCGGGAGGAACCGGAAAAAAACTCGACTCAGCAAAGCTGAGCCCACAGAGCACCCGCTCAGCGTGAGGGCGATCAGCCCAAGCTGCCACCCGCTGGTTGAGCTGCTGCAGCCGGTTCACCGCATCCCCCCCGGCACCATCGGCACAAATTCGATATCACACAGCTTGCGACTCTCCACCCCCTTGGGAGTACGGATCAACTCCAGTAGCTCCTGCCCACTACCGCCAGTAACGCTGGTTCCACGAATCTGTTTTCGATTCCGCCCAACCGGGATCACCATTCTTCCACCCATCACCAACTGCTCGATGAGCCGTTCCGGCACTCGCTCAGGTGCTGCCGTCACCAGAATGGCATCGAACGGGGCCTGCTCTTCCCAACCGATATAACCATCATCCAGCTTTAATTCGATATTCTTGAGACCAAGATCGATCAACCGCTCTCGGGCACGTCGGATCAATGGTTCGATACGTTCAACACTATAAACCTGAGAGACCAGACGCGCCAGAACCGCTGCCTGATAGCCGGACCCGGTGCCGATTTCCAATACCCGCTGAGGTGGATTCTCCCCAGCCAACAGCGTCGAGGT
>CAYFOQ010000058.1:3484-10125 GCA_964344735.1 uncultured Piscirickettsiaceae bacterium | reverse complement strand
CCCGCCAGTGAAGCGCCTCATCAACAAACCGGTGACGTGGAATCTCGTACATCACATCCAGCACAACACGGTTCTCAACCCCCTGTTTCAGCAGGGTCTCGATCAATCGTTCTGGTCCTCCTCGTGGGCCGTGATACTCCCCCCCGGTCATGAGAGCCAACGTTCCATTCCATCCAACATCGCATGGTGAGTGAAATCGGTATGAATCGGAGTCACTGATACCCACCCCTCCTCCACGGCATGAAAGTCGGTTCCAGCCTCCCCATCCGCCGCCTCTCCGGCAGCCCCAACCCAATAGATCACCTTGCCCCTGGGATCGACCGTTTTCACCGCCGGTTCCGAACGGTGACGCCGTCCCAGACGGGTGACCCGTATTCCTCTGATCTCTTCCCAGGATCGATCGGGCACATTGATATTAAGAATGGTGTCACGTTGTAGCGGATGACTCTCCAGCCGCTGTAGGACCTGCTCGACGGCAATCGCACCCGATCGATAGTGTCTACACTCCCCGCCCTGGCAGGCGAGTGAGACTGCAATAGCAGGAAGCCCGAGATGACGCCCCTCCATCGCTGCTGCCACAGTACCGGAGTAGAGCACATCATCTGCCATATTGGCACCGGCATTGATCCCAGAGACCACCATCTCCGGCTCCTCTGACAGTACCCCGGTCAGCGCCAGGTGAACACAGTCCGTAGGCGTACCATCAACCGAATAGTCGCCATTGGGGTGATGAAAAATATGGAGGGGATGATCGAGCGTAAGGGAGTTACTGGCACCACTACGGTTACGATCGGGAGCGACTACCGTGACCTGCTGCGCACGACAGAGATGGTCACGTAGTATCTGCAGCCCGGGAGCATGTACCCCATCATCATTACTGAGCAGAATCCTCATTTCACCGAACCCGAAACCTCACCCTGATCGTGCTTCAGCCGGCATGCCCAAGGGCAGATAGCGAGCCGGTTACTCTTCTACCGCTTTCATACTGAGGCGAATTCTTCCCTGACGATCTACCTCCAACACCTTGACCCGAATCACATCCCCCTCGGAGAGTTTGTCACTTACCTTCTCAACTCGCTCTTCCGAGATCTGGGAGATATGAACCAACCCATCCTTGCCGGGAAGGATATTGACGAAGGCACCAAAGTCCATCAGCTTGACCACCTTGCCTTCGTAGATCCGATTGACCTCGACATCGGCCACGATATCATCGATCCGGCGCTTGGCCTCGTTGGCCGCCTCGCCATCGGTGGCGGCAATCTTGACATTACCATCATCATCGAGATCGATCTTGACCCCGGTCTCCTCTTGAATCGAACGGATCACCACACCGCCTTTACCGATCACATCACGAATCTTGTCCGGATCGATCTTCATGGTGACATAACGCGGAGCAAACTCTGAAACGTCCGATCGCGGTGATGCGATGGCGCCATTCATCTGCTCCAGAATATGGAGTCGAGCATCACGGGCCTGCTCCAGAGCGATCTCCATGATCTCTCGGGTGATCCCGGTGATCTTGATATCCATCTGCAGTGCAGTAACTCCTGCGCCGGTTCCTGCCACCTTGAAGTCCATATCGCCAAGATGATCTTCATCACCGAGGATATCCGTCAATACCGCAAACTGCTCTCCCTCCTTGATCAACCCCATGGCGATTCCGGCCACCGCCCCCTTAAGCGGAACACCGGCATCCATCATCGATAGGCTACTACCACAGACCGAGGCCATCGAACTGGAGCCATTGGACTCTGTGATCTCAGAGACCACCCGCAGAGTATAGGGAAACTCATCTACCGTCGGTACCACGGCCTGCACGCCACGTTTTGCCAGCTTGCCATGACCAACCTCACGCCGTCCCGGACTACCGACCCGACCAGTCTCTCCCACCGAGAAGGGGGGGAAATTGTACTGCAACATGAAGGGGTCCTTGTAGCTCCCCTCAAGGGCATCGATGATCTGT
Organism: uncultured Piscirickettsiaceae bacterium; assembly: GCA_964344735.1. GTDB lineage: Bacteria > Pseudomonadota > Gammaproteobacteria > Thiopontia. The sequence continues at coordinate 8,162 of CAYFOQ010000058.1, read as the reverse complement.
GCATCCCGCTCTGTACCCAGCGTGGTCACCACAAGCGCCTGGGTCTCACCACGAGTAAAGAGTGCCGAGCCATGGGCCCGCGGCAATACCCCGGTCTTGATATGAATCGGTCGCACGGTACGGGTATCTCGACCATCAATTCGAGGGTGTCCCGCAAGAATACGCCCACGTACGACCCGCTTCTCCAACTTACTCACGGCGGCACGGACGGTATCCCCGTCCCAATCGCTCTCCTCAGTGGCAAGCTGCTCCACAATAGCGCTGCGCACCGCACTCATCTCTCCGTAACGCTCCATCTTGTCGGCAATCTGATAGGCTGTGGTTACCGCCTCCTCACCAGCAGCGGAAACCGCCTCTACCAGTGCGGTATCCTCTGCAGCAGCCTCCCACTCCCAGGGAGTCACCCCAACCTCGGCCACCATCTCATTGATTGCACGGATCACCGCCTGCATCTGCTCATGTCCGAAGAGTACCGCTCCGAGCATCACCTCCTCCGACAATACATTGGCCTCGGACTCCACCATCAACACCGCATCAGAGGTACCGGCCACCGTCAATTCCAGATCGGATTCAGCCTTGCCACTCAGTGGGGGATTGAGCAGGTACTCACCATCACGATACCCCACCCGAGCGGCTCCAATCGGCCCCTGGAATGGCACCCCGGAAAGCGCCAGCGCGGCCGAGGTTCCAATCATTGCCGGTATTTCGGTATCGGTATCCTTGTCTGAGGAGAGGACGGTGGCAATCACCTGAACCTCATTCATAAACCCCTTGGGAAAGAGTGGTCGAATCGGACGGTCGATCAGTCGTGAGGTGAGCGTCTCCTTCTCGGTGGGACGCCCCTCACGGCGGAAGAACCCCCCAGGAATCATGCCTGCTGCGTAGAACTTCTCCTGATAGTTGACCGTCAGAGGAAAGAAGCCCCGCCCTTCAATCGCCTCCTTTTCCGCCACCACGGTAACCAGTACCACGGTATCCCCCATACTGACCTTGACCGCACCGCTAGCCTGGCGAGCGATTTCACCGGTCTCTATCTGTACCGTCTGATTTCCGTATTCGAAGCGCTTGATAATTGGTTCCACAGTATTGATTCCTGAGTAATAAATGCAGCAGACTTCCCCCTGCTGACCTGGGATATCGAGAGTGGGGAGGGAATCATCGCCGACCTCCACTCATGACTCTTCACCAGCTCAACACTCACCGCATGACCACTGCGGTGAGTGTTGAGCGGTTTGAGGGGCGACTAGCGACGCAACCCAAGCTCGGCAATCAGCCGAGCATAACGGCTGGCATCCTGACGCTTGAGGTAGTCCAGCAACCGACGACGCTGATTGACCATCCGCAGCAGCCCCTGCCGAGAGTGGTGGTCCTTCTTGTGCTCTTTGAAGTGCTCGGTCAAGTCCTGGATACGAGCGGTCAACAGTGCGACCTGTACCTCTGGTGAACCCGTATCGTTGGCTCCACGTTGATATTTCTGAACGATTTCACTCTTCTGCTCTGTTGTTACAGACATTCTTCACATACTCCATATGGCCGCCCTTGCGGCACAGTTTCCCAAACTTGCGGGAGGACCATTCTATCGAATGGAGATACCCCACCACAACCGATTCATTGGTGTGACCCATCGTCATCACCAACTATACGGAGCCTCTTTAGGATGAAGCCCCTACCCTATCGGATCGACATGGTCGACTCGACCATCCCCATCCAAAAATTTGTTCTAGCGGTAACGGTTCAGATCACCACCGAAATCGACCATTTCGGCGTTAACAGACCGTTAGAAAATAGTCATTAACGAGACACCAACCGCCGTGGCGCTACTCGGCCATCACTATCGATCTCTGCCACCCCAAGAAACCGTTGGTGATCATCATAGACCCGCACCCAACCCTCGGCTGGTGCCCCAGAGGACTGTACCGGCTGCCCCTGACGGAGGTAGTAACTACTATTGCCATCCAGCACCACCCGCTCATACTCCTCCACCGCACTATCAAGCGGTAGCAGCACCCCATCCAACGCCTCCCGTCCCTGTGCCTGATGTAACTCCTCGAGCACATCCAGCGTATAAAGATCCCCGTTATGATAAGGACCCAGTGTAGTTCTTCGCAAGGCGCTGACATGAGCACCACACCCTAGCGCCTGACCGATATCCTCTACCAGAGTACGAACGTAGGTTCCCTTGGAGCAGTCGACTGTGATCACCATCCGCTGCTGTTCAGGATGATACTCCAGCAGCTCCAGGCCATGGATAGTTACCGGTCGCGGCTCCCGCTCCACCTCGATCCCCTGATGAGCCAGTTTGTAAAGTGGCTGACCATCTACCTTGATTGCCGAGTGCATCGGTGGTACCTGCTCAATATCTCCAATGAACTGTTGTAGTACCGATTCGATCCGCTGGCGGTCGACCCCAATGACCGGCTGCTCGGAAATCACTTCACCCTCACGATCACCCGTACGGGTCACCACGCCAAGCTGACATTCGGTAAGATAACTCTTATCGGCATTGAGCAGGAATCCGGAAAATTTGGTCGCCTCTCCAAAGCAGACCGGCAAAATACCAGTCGCAATCGGATCGAGACTACCCGTATGCCCCGCCTTGCTGGCAAAGAAGAGCGACTTAACCCGCTGCAGTGCCCCATTGGAGGTAATCCCCTCAGGCTTATCCAGCAGCAGGATCCCTGAGAGGTTACGCCCTCTATTCCGTCGCCGTCCCATCACTACTCTCCCGATCCATGATTGGCGCGATCCTCTGCCACCACCTGATCAATCAGGCTCTCCAGATGACTTCCTCGGGCAACCGACTCGTCGTAGATAAACTGCAACCTCGGCACCACCCGCAACTTCAACTCCCGCCCCAATCGAGCGCGGATAAATCCGGCGGAGTGGGTCAGTGCAGCCGTAGCCTTGACAGGATCATGCTCACCGCCCAACAGCGTAAAAAAAAGCGTAGCGTGAGAGAGATCGGAGGAGAGCTCGACTGCTGTCAGCGTCACCCACTCGAGGCGGGGATCCCGCAATTCACGCTGCATCAACTCACCGACAAAGCGCTTGATCTGCTCCCCCACCCGACGGGGACGGCTGTTATAGAGGTCACTCATTACCTTTCCTTGTAAGCAATCATCCGTGTAACTGTTCAGCTCACCACTGAGTCAGTTACGGGCAGTGGTAAATGTAAATAGTTACTTATCAGTACACCTCTACGATCATAGACTTCGGGCAACCACAATCCGTTCGAACACCTCGATCTGATCACCATCACGCACATCGTTGTAGTTCTTCACCCCGATACCGCACTCGGTACCGGCACGCACCTCACCCACATCATCCTTATGACGTCGCAGTGACTCCAATTCACCTTCATAGATCACCACATTATCACGCAACACACGGATTGGATTGTTGCGCTTGACCACCCCTTCTACCACCATACAACCGGCGATAGCCCCAAGTTTCGAGGAGCGGAAGACATCACGTACCTCGGCCAGCCCGATGATCTCCTCTTTGAGGTCGGTGCCAAGCATCCCCTCCATCGCTTGGCGCACCTCGTCGATGGCATCGTAGATCACACTGTAGTAGTGCAGGTCGACCCCCTCACTCTCGATCAACTTCTTGGCAGCGGCATCGGCCCGTACGTTGAAACCGATCACCACAGCATTCGAGGCGATTGCCAGATTGGCATCCGACTCGTTGATCCCCCCCACACCTGAGGCCACTACATTGACCTTGACCTCCTCGGTCGAAAGCTTCATCAGGGAGTCTCGCAGGGCCTCGGCGGAACCATGGACATCTGCCTTGATGAGGATATTGAGAATCTGCGAATCCCCTTCCTGCATCTGCTCGAACATCCGGTCGAGACTGGTCTGTTTCTGCTGAGCCAGCCGGACATCACGATATTTGCCTTGGCGAAAGTTGGCCACTTCACGGGCCTTACGCTCATTGGGGACTACGATGGCCTCCTCACCCGCCTCTGGCACACCGGAAAGACCTAGAATTTCCACCGGGGTCGAGGGACCGGCCTCTTCAAGCTGCTCTCCGAACTCGTTCATCATCGCCCGTACACGGCCATACTCCCGCCCGGCCAGCAGAATATCCCCCTTTCGCAGGGTGCCACTCTGCACCATCACCGTAGCGACAGCACCCCGACCACGATCAACCCGGGACTCCACCACATTGCCTTTAGCAGCAGCATCCGCAACCGCTGTCAACTCCTGCAACTCGGCCTGTAACAGCACGGCATCGAGCAGGTCCTCAACTCCTTCACCAGTATGGGCAGAGACATTGATAAACATCACATCCCCACCCCAATCCTCAGGCACCACATCCTTGCTCGACAGCTCGCTCTTGACCCGCTGCACGGGCGTGTTGAATCGCCTCCTCGGTTTGCGGCATCACACCATCATCGGCTGCCACCACCAGAATGACGATATCGGTCACCTGGGCACCACGGGCACGCATGGCAGTAAAAGCGGCATGTCCCGGGGTATCGAGAAATGCGATATCCCCCTTCTCTGTCGATACTCGATAGGCGCCGATATGCTGGGTAATACCACCGGCCTCCCCTTGGGTGACCCGAGCACTGCGGATATAGTCGAGCAGCGAGGTCTTACCGTGATCGACATGTCCCATGATGGTCACGACCGGCGCACGCTGTTGCTCTTCCCCATCGTGAGCCCCTTCG
>CAYFOQ010000058.1:0-3474 GCA_964344735.1 uncultured Piscirickettsiaceae bacterium | reverse complement strand
CCAGGGCATTCTCTTTCATCAGGACCGCCTTGTGGCCCATCTCCTCGACCAGCACCACCGCGGTCTCCTGGTCGATCATCTGGTTGATGGTGGCCATGGTCCCCAAGTTCATCATCACCTTGATCAACTCTGCCGCCTTGACCGACATCTTCTGAGCCAGATCACCCACAGTAATGGTCTCTGGAACCTGCACTTCGAGCACTACCGGAGCGGTCGGCTTGGTGAAACCGTGCTCGGTCTCGATCTCCATACGCCCCCGACGAGAGGAACGCTTCTGACTCTTGCGTCCACTCTTGCCTTCGGCTACGTGCAGCTTCTCGCGTCCATAGCGGGTCTGCGGCTTCTCCTTGTCATCCTTACCACGTTTTCTGCCACTCGCCTCGCTCTCACGCCGCCGGGTAGCCGCCTTTTCAGCCACCTGTCGCGCCTGTTCATCGAGAATACGACGCTCCTGCTCCTCTCTTTCGCGCTGTCGCGCCTCTTCGCGCTGCTGCTCCTCGGCCTCTTTACGGGCCCGCTGCTCATCTTCACGCTTTTTCAATTGATGCTGGCGACGTTGCTCCTCCTGCTGCCGCAACAGCTGCTCTTCCTGCTCCCGACGCTCACGCTCCAGACGCTGCCGCTCCTCCTCCTCTTTGGCCTGCTGCACCTGCTTCTGCACTGTACCCGAATCGGTCGGCTTGTTAATCACCCGTTTCTTGCGCACCTCGACATTGACACTCTTGCCGGCCGAACTGCGCCCACCCCCAACCTTGAGCGTGGTCTTCTTCTTCAGAGTCACCCGGTCCTTGCCGGTGGCCCCGGCCTTGCCGTGAGATTGGCGCAAAAAATCCAGCAGCTTGCGCTTCTCTTCATCGGTAATCTCTTCATCGATACTGCTCTTGGTCACTCCGGCACTGGCGAGCTGCTCCAAGAGTCGGTCGACCGGAGTCTTCACTACCTCCGCAAACTGTGCAATCGTTACTGACATGATCTCTCGTCTCCCGTTCCCTGTTATGCCGACTGCTCCGTCGTCTCTTGTGGCTGCTCTTCGGCAAACCATGGCTCCCGCGCTTTCATGATGAGTGCCGAAATCAGCTCCGAAGGGGCATCCAGATCATCGATCTCCATCACCTCATCGACCGCCTGCTCTGCAAGCCCCTCGGCAGTAGTGATCCCAGCTTGCGCCAGACGAAAGGCAATCGCCTCCGTCATTCCTTCCAACTCCAATAAATCTTGCTGAGGCACTCTTCCTTCCAGCACCTCCTCCTGGGAAATCGCACGGGTCAATAGATAATCACTGGCACGATTGCGAAGCTCGGTAACGATATCCTCATCGAACTCTTCGATAGCCAACATCTCGGCCGGGTCAACATAGGCAATCTCATCGACACTGCTGAACCCTTCCTGAACCAGAATCAGCGCCACATCCTCATCGACATCGAGCTGATCCATCAACTTGGCCTGGATCTCTGCCGCCTCACTCTCCGCCTTGGCATCGAAATCATCCACACTCATTACATTGAGATTCCATCCAGTGAGCTCACTGGCGAGACGAATGTTCTGACCACCACGGCCAATCGCCTGTGACAGATTCTCCTCCACCACGGCGATATCCATCGAGTGATGATCCTCATCCACCACTACCGAAACCACATCGGCAGGAGACATGGCATTGATCACGAATTGGGCGGCATTCTCGTCCCAGGGCACGATATCGACCCGCTCTCCCGCCAACTCATTGGAGACCGCCTGTACCCGCGACCCCCGCATTCCAACACAGGCCCCCACCGGATCAACCCGGCGGTCATAACTGAATACGGCAATCTTGGCACGAGAACCCGGGTCACGGGCCGCACCTTTGAGTTCGATGATACCATCCCCGATCTCTGGCACCTCCAGGGTAAAAAGCTGGACCAGCACCTCTGGGGCTATCCGGCTCATCACCAGTTGGGGGCCACGCTGCTCACTCTGAATCTCCAGCAGACAACCACGCACCCGGTCTCCCGGCCGAATGGGATCGCGTGCAATTTGCATCCCTTTGGGAATAACCGCCTCGGCATTCCCGCCAAGATCAACAATGACGCTGCCACGGTCAACCCGCTTCACCGTTCCACCAATCAGGCTTCCCACCTTGTCACGATACTCACTGGCCACCTTCTCCCGTTCGGCCTCTCGTACCTTCTGGTAGATCACCTGCTTGGCTGCCTGAGCGGCAATCCGACCAAACCCATCGGCGGACGAATCGGCCAGCTTCTTCTCGATCGGCTCTTCGATAAACTCACCCGGTTTGATCGCAGGGTTAATTTCCACCGCATCGATCAACCAAAGCTCGGCATCGGGACGCTCCATCGTAATTCCCGGCTCATCACCGTCAAGCACCTCCCAGGTACGAAACGCCTGATAGTCACCGGTCTCACGGTCGATCTCGACGCGCACTCCGATATCCTCATGATAGCGTTTACGAGTGGCCATCTCCAACGCCGACTCCAGCGCCTCAAAGATTACCTCTCTGGGGACATCCTTCTCATTGGACACCACCTCGACAACCTGCAGGATTTCCTTCTTGTTCATGACAGATCATTACCCTAACGTTTACTCTCAAACAGCCAACAGCAGCGTGCTGCAGTCACTCAAACTCCGGAACAAGATGCGCCTTGTCCACCTGGGCCAGCGGTAACCGAAACCGCTCGCCATCGATCTCTACGATCACCACCCCCTCCTCAACTCCTTCCAGCATCCCCTCGAACCGTCGCCGTCCCTCCAGCGGTAGCGCCATCCGGACAAAAATCCGACTACCAACAAAGCGCCGGTAGTGCTCCTCGACAAAGAGCGGACGATCCAGCCCTGGGGAGGAGATCTCGAGATTGTAATTACCACTGAGTGGATCCTCGACATCCATTACCGCACTTACCTGTCGGCTCACTCGCTCACAATCATCCAGCGTAATACCAGAGACGTGGTCGATATAGACCCGTAGCAGAGAATGCTTTCCCTGCGGGAGATACTCGATTCCCACCCGCTCGTACCCCAACCCCTCGACTACTGGAGTGATGATCTCATCCAACCGCTCTTTCAATATCGCCACAACCGTCTCCGGTTCACATCAATCCTGCACCTTACAGCGTCTCGCTCCTACAAATCGGAGCAAACCCGCCACGATCCAACCAGGTCGACCACCCAACCGTTGCCACATAAAAAAGACCCTGCAAACAGGGCCTGAAAAAAAGGCCGATCTCATCAAAAAGATCGGCCTTTTTGTGACTGGCTGCGAATCCCGGGAGTCGATGTTCACAACCTCAACAGGAGGAGAACGACAACCGGGGCCACCACATCAAACCACACCCCGCCGGAATGGGCGCAGATTATAGCGACTAGTTGGCATCAATGCAAACCGGGAGGCAACTGTTCAGGGCAATCTGAATCGGTTACGGTCAATCGTTGCAAAAGTTTTGGTACTCCTGAATCGCAACACGCTCAAGCACATCCCTGTGT
>CAYFOQ010000057.1:10268-14207 GCA_964344735.1 uncultured Piscirickettsiaceae bacterium | reverse complement strand
ATCCACACGGTCAGTAAAACCGACCACAGCGGCCATGGTCTCACCCTCGGGGTAGTAACGCCGAAGTCCCCGTCGAAACTCCACACCGGGAATCTGTAGCGCCGCAATCTGCTGCTGAACCTCTGGGGTAACCTGTCGCTGCAGGGGGATATAGTAGCGTTTGGCATAGCGCTTCAGTTTCTCCTGCAACCACTCGGCGGGGTGTCCCAGCAACTTCGCCAGCGCCTCCTGTTTGGCGCTCTCCGTGGGAAAAAGACGCGGATTACACCCCACCGTTACCATCGGAGTACTCATCGCCAACATCGCGCCATGGCGGTCAATAATCTCCCCTCGACGAGAGGGCAGTGCCACCTCGGCAATCGAATCGTGTGCGGCTCGATCGACCAGGCGCTCACTCACTCGCTGTGGGAAGAGGTGCAACATTACGGCCCGATAGGTAACCGCTGCGCCCCCCCCACCCAGCAACACCACCAACAGGAGATAACGGTTGAAATGAATCTTGTTTGCCGGCTTCACCGCACCGCTCCCTGGAGGCTATTGCCAGGACTCAGGCTGCATCGAGGGGTAGTACATCTGCAGCTCACGTATGGCACTATTTTCGATACGGGCAAGATTCCCCAGCGAGGCCTCCTCCAACCGCAGTCGCCCCTGCTCTTCCAGAATCCACTCATACTCCTGTTTCAACTCGTCGAGCTGGACATAGAGTTGAACCTGTAGATGATGCAGGTAGGCCACCCAGATCGCACTACAGAGTGTCGCCAACACCAACCCCACGCCGAAGAGTGCTTGAAGGGGAGTAAAGGGAGAGGGGTACCAGGGTCTCATCGCTACGCTCCAACCACTGGGGTCCGCTCAGCCACCCGTACCACCGCACTGCGGGCCCGGGGGTTTTGCTCCAGCTCTGCGGGGGAAGGGAACCGTGCCTTGCCTATCGGCCGCAACAACCCCGGTTTCACTTCACCCCGCAGTGGCAGGTCAGGGGGGAGAAGAGACTCGGCGGTGGTGTGACGACGGATGAACCGCTTCACCAGACGATCCTCCAGGGAGTGAAAGCTGATGACCACCAGTCGAGCCGCCGGAGCCAGTAGTGTCACCACGCCATCCAGCAGCCGCTGCAACTCCTCCAGCTCCTGATTGATATGAATTCGAATGGCCTGAAAGGTACGGGTTGCCGGGTGTTTTTGCTGTTTTCCCGGAACCACCTGCCGCACCAACTCGGCCAGTTGCCTCGTAGTCGTGAGTGGTTGCTGCTGTCGGGTACGGACAATGGCTCGGGCGATTCTACGAGAATGCCGCTCTTCACCATACTCCCACAGAACCGTGGCAATCGCCCGCTCATCGGCCCGCGCCAACCAGGCCGCGGCCGACTCTCCCTGATCTGGATCCATCCGCATATCGAGTGGTCCCTCTTGATTGAAACTGAAACCACGCTCAGGCTGGTCGAGTTGCGGAGAGGAGACCCCGAGGTCAAGCAGAAGACCATCGATACCGGCAATCGCCCGCTCCTTCACAATCTCCGGCAGGTGAGAAAAGGGGGCCTGAATCAGACTGACCCGGGGATCTTCCCCCCACTGCTGCCGAGCCACCGCAATCGCTTCGGGGTCACGATCCATCATCAAGAGCCGCCCTTGTGGCGCCAGGTGGGAGAGTATTTCCCGGCTGTGCCCCCCCCGCCCAAAGGTACCGTCACAGTAGTACCCCTCGGGGCGAATGCGTAGCGCCTCAATCACCTCCGATACCATCACCGGGGCATGTGCGCCCGACTCCAGTCTAGAGATAGACATCCTGCAACAGTTCCAGATCCTCTGTGCTCAGCTCCTCTTTCTGAGATACCGCCTGCCAGGCATCCTCCTGCCACAGCTCGAGCCTATTCCCCACACCGGCCATCACCGCCCCCTTCTCCAACCCGGCATGTTCACACAGCTCCTGATTGAGCAGGATTCGTCCATTGCCATCCATTTCACACTCCTGAGCCCGACCGATGACAAAGCGGCGCAACACCGACTGTTGCGGCCCCGGAAGCTGACCGATCTTCTCTTCCAGCTCCTCCCACTGCGGCAGTGGATGAATATTGAGACAGGGAGAACGGTGATCCGGGGAGACCACCATCTTCCCTCCCGAGGAGTCCAGCAGGCGCGCACGATATTGGGTCGGCACCGAAAGCCTCCCCTTGCCATCGAGTTTGACTCCCTTGTTTCCCCGGAACATCGATCTGACAGGGGGCTATATTTAGTTGACCTGGGCTCGGATGAAGGTGGGGATATCGGTATATTCCTCAGTCAACATCCCGCTGCCACCACGATCCATCGACACCACCTCACTCTCTTCAGCCCTACGAGCCTCCTCAGCCTGACGCTGGTAGGTGGGCTGCTCCAGCCCCCGGCCCGAGGTAGGGTCATAGGTTCCGGTACGCAGACCGGTCAACGGAACCGCCACCGGTCTGGGCTGAGCCTCCTCGACCGGTTGCTCCCGCAACCCGGTAGCGACCACAGTGACCTTAATCTCATCACTCATGCTCTCGTCATAGGTGGTCCCGATCATGATCTGGGCATCATCCGAGGCATACTTCCCTACTGCGGTACCCACGGTGTTGTACTGCTTCATGGTGAGGTCATGACCAGAGGTGATGTTGACCAGAATTCCCATGGCCCCGTTGAGGTCGATATCATCCAGCAGCGGGCTATGGAGGGCGGCATCAGCGGCCTCCTCGGCACGATTCTCACCGGTAGCATAGCCGGTTCCCATCATCGCCATACCCATCTCCGACATGACCGTCTTGACGTCGGCAAAGTCGAGGTTGACCATCCCTTCTCCGGTGATCAGGTCGGCAATTCCCTGTACCGCACCGTGCAACACCCCGTCCACCTCCTTGTAGGCCTGCTGCATGGTCATATCTTCATCGAAAACCGTCATCAAACGCTGATTGGGGATGGTGATGATGGAGTCGACATGCTGTCGCAACTGCTCGATCCCCTCCAACGCGGTTTTCATCCGCCGTTTGCCTTCAATATCAAATGGTTTGGTAACCACCGCTACGGTAAGAATACCGAGCTCCTTGGCAATCTCTGCCACCACGGGAGCCGCTCCGGTTCCTGTTCCTCCCCCCATGCCGGCGGCGATGAAAAGCATCTCGGTTCCGGCGATCTCTTCTCGGATCCGGTCACGCTCCTCGATGCAGGCGTCCCGCCCAACCTCGGGCTTGGCTCCAGCACCACGGCCATTGGCGATATTGCGTCCGATCTGAATCACCACATCGGCCGCAGAACGATTCAGGTGCTGCTTATCGGTATTGATGGCGATGAAATCAACCCCCTCGATCTTCGACGCCACCATATGTTCCAGCGCATTTCCCCCTCCACCACCAACACCAACCACACGAATTACCGCATTTTCCGCATACGAATCATTCTCGACAACTTCTTCAAACATGACGCTCCCTCAGCAGAATTGAATAACAGACACCCCAATACTTCCCACGGATTCCCACTATACCCCATTTTCTCCCAAACACAACCTGACAGACGGGGAACCCCCCCTGATCCGTACCACGGCAGGTTTGTTATAGAGTCCAGTAACAAATAATGATATAGGTTAATTAATAGATAGATAGATTGGGGTTCGAGACATTCTGAGAGTGCTGTGACAGCCAATACAAAACAGATAGAGAACAAATTGACACTTCTCTGGCAGAACTGGGAATGGGGGCTCTGGTGCTTGGTGCGGCCCTCCTCCGACCCTCACCCCAGCCCTCTCCCAGAGGGAGAGGGGGAAAATCGGGATTCGGTACTCTTCCGGGGGGAGAGGGGTCTGGTTCAGTAGAGAGAGATATAGATAGATAGAGAGGAAGCTGGCCGATAAGCCGGGTTCTGTCGTGGACAACCATTCATCTGGGATGTGTGTCACCACACACCTCGTGCGACCTACCCGGGGACAGGACGA
>CAYFOQ010000057.1:0-10223 GCA_964344735.1 uncultured Piscirickettsiaceae bacterium | reverse complement strand
CGCCCCCCTATTCGGTCTTGCTCCAGGTGGGGTTGACCCTGCCACAAGCAGTTACCTGTTGCGCGGTGCGCTCTTACCGCACCTTTTCACCCTTACCGGTGCACCAGGTGCACTTGGGCGGTCTGTTTTCTGCGGCACTTTCCATGGGCTTGGTTCGTTTCCGGATTTCACCCTCCAGGCGTTACCTGGCACCCTGCTCTGTGGAGCCCGGACTTTCCTCTGTAAAACTGAGTTACAGCGGTTGTCTGGCCAGCTTCCGGCGGGAAGCATACCCTACTTCAATAACATTCGATAGAGCTGCTTGCGTGATGCTCCGGTAATCTCCGCAGCCAGCGCTGCCGCCTTACCGGGGGGCAGCTCTCGAGCCAATAGACGAGTGATCCGTTCCGCCTCTGCATGCTCGGTCCGCCCCGCTTCGGCCCCAGCCAGAACCAGCACGAACTCACCACGCAGACGATTGGGTTCCTGTTGTAACCACTCCACCGCCTCATCTAGCGGAGAGAGATGAATCGTCTCGTGCAACTTGGTCAACTCCCGACAGAGCGCCACCCGACGATCGCCACCGAAGAGTGCCGCCATCTCACGCAAGCTCTCTACCACCCGTCGTGGGGAGTCGAGAAAGATCATGGTCCGCTGCTCCTGAGACAACCGCTCCAGATAGCTGCGGCGAGCCGTGGCCCGAGCAGGAAGGAACCCTTCGAAACAGAAGCGGTCGACCGGAAGTGTAGACAGTGTCAGCGCCATCAGGGGGGCACTGGCCCCCGGAACAGCAGTGACCTCGAGACCGGCGGTACGAGCCGCTGCAGCCAGACGATACCCCGGATCACTGATGAGCGGGGTACCGGCATCACTGATCTGGGCAATCGACTCGCCCCCCTTCAGCCGGATCAGCAACGGTTCGATTCGGTTGGCCTCATTGTGTTCATGAAGTGACAACAGCGGAGTGGTGATACCGTAATGATTCAGCAGATGCAGCGAGTGACGGGTGTTCTCCGCCACGATCAGATCCACCTCACCCAACACCCGCAGCGCCCGTTGGGTGATATCCTCGAGGTTCCCGATCGGGGTGGAGACGATGTAGAGGGTGGCACTCATACCGTAACTCTACTATCAATCGTCGCAAAAGTATTGGCAGGTTTGCGACGACCGACCCTGGGATGAATCGACCACCAAAGACAGGCTCCATGGAGAGCCGTGATCGCGGACTGGCGGCGGAACGGGCTTGTGGCGACTATTTGGAGCGACAGGGAGTACGGATTCTCCATCGTAACTACCACTGCAGAGGGGGTGAGATCGACCTCATCGCCCTCGATCACCAGCAGACCCTGCTCTTCATCGAGGTGCGACTACGAAACCATCCGCACTACGGTAGCGGTGCGGAGTCGGTGACGATCACCAAGCAGCGTCGAATTGCGAGGACTGCCCCCCATTTTCTACAACGCCATCCAGACTACGCTACAGGGGAGTGCCGATTTGATGTCGTAGCGGTCTCAGATGACGCTAGAGGGCACCATTTCGACTGGATCACCGCAGCCTTCTGGCCTGGGGATTGAACTCACCAGGAGTGCGCAGTGATGTTACATTTTTCGAATCCATTCGCTATACTCCCGGAACCCCCCATTCTGCATTCTAATCCTGCCGATGCTCACACTCCGCCCCTTGATTCCGCTTGCCCTGATACCACTACTCGTCATGCTGGGCGGCTGTACTCCCAAGAGTGCCGCCATCAACCTTGGCGAAGCTGGCTCCGCGATCGTTGATCAACGCTCTTTCGGAACCCAGCTCGACGATGAGATCATCGAACTCAATGCTGCCAATGCGATTTTTCAGAACGATCAGCTCAACGATCAGGTTCACTTCAACATCACCAGCTACAACTTTATCGTGCTGATCACCGGAGAAGCACCAACCAAGGAGCTGAAGGCGCAAATCGGCAAAATCGTCCGTTCCATTCCCAAGGTCCGTCGAGTCCACAACGAGCTCTCGGTCGCCGCCCCCAGCTCGATCCTGACCCGAACCAGCGATGTCACCCTGACTGCTCGGATCAAGGCCGCCATGATCGGGGATGGCAATGATTTGGCACACCGTGTCAAAGTGGTTACCGAAAACGGCAACACCTATCTGATGGGGCTGGTTAGCCGCCGCCAGGGGGCACGAGCTGTCGAGCTGACGCAGCAGATCGGTGGTGTACAGAAGATCTACAAGCTGTTCGAGTACATCGACTAGAATAGATCAACTATATAGACTACTGAAAATCGCTCATGGAGCCGGCGGCACTGAACCAATGGGTCGATCTGCTCGGCAAGGATGGGGTCAGGGTAGCCGAGAGTGATCGCCACTGTTATAGCTACGACAACAGTCGCCTTTCCATCGTGCCGCAGGCGGTACTCCTGCCACGACAGAGTGAACAGATCCCAGAGATTGTAGCGATCTGCCGTCACTACCGGATTCCACTGACGGTTCGTGGACGGGGCACCTGCACCACCGGTGCCGCGGTCCCTACCGAGAGTGGGGTGGTGGTATCGATGGAGCATCTACGAACCATCCTGAGAACCGACCCCGCCAACCGCCTGATGGTGGTGCAACCGGGGGTAACCAATCAAGAGGTGCAGCAGGAGGCCGCTCGCCACGGATTCTTCTGGGCCCCGGATCCGGGTAGTGCCCCATTCTGTAGTGTGGGTGGAAATATCGCCTGTGGTAGTGCCGGCCCCCGGGCCGTGAAGTACGGGACCGTTCGGGAGAATGTACTGGGTCTACAGGGGGTAACCGGTGCCGGAGAGTGGATTCGAACCGGGGTCGCGACCACCAAGTGGGCGGTCGGACACGACCTGACTCGACTGCTGATCGGCACCGAAGGGACGCTGGCGATTACCACGGAGGCGACCCTGAAACTGCTACCACAGCAGCCGGCACGGCGGATGATGCGGGCACTCTATGACAATATCACCGCTGCAGGAGAGGCGGTAGCCGCCATCATGGCTCAACCCCATACCCCTTGTGCACTGGAGTTTCTCGATGGTGCCAGTCTGGCACTGATCCGCGACCGTCTTGGCAGCCCACTGCCCCCCACGACCGCTGCAATGCTGATGATCGAGGTGGATGGCAGCGATGAGGCGGTGCAAACAGCAACCGACTCGATCGAGGCTGCCGCCGCTTGTCCGGGGCTACTCGAGTTCCACCAAACCGACCACCAAAAGGAGGCGGAACAGTTGTGGCAGGCCCGCAAAATCCTCTCTCCACGATTGCGGGAGATCGCACCAAAGAAGATCAATGAGGATATCGTGGTTCCGGTCTCGGCCATTCCCGAGATGATCGAAACCATCACACAGCTGGCCCAACAGCACCAGATCCAGATCGCCACCTTCGGCCACGCCGGAAATGGGAACCTTCACACCAATCTACTGGTCGACCCCACTCACCAGGAGGAGCTGTCGCGGGCAGATCAGTGCCTGGAGCAGCTGTTTCAGAAGGTGCTAGAACTCAACGGCACCCTCTCGGGCGAGCATGGCGTGGGTCGGGTCAAGGCTCGCTATGTCGAACGGGAACTGGGAGAGAGTGAGCGCAGATTGATGGCCGGAATCAAACGACTCTTCGATCCCGACCATATCCTCAACCCCGATATCGGCTTCCCCTCCAGATAGATATCTTTTATCCATCGTTGCAAAAGTTTTAGTACTCTTGAACCGCAACCGTCTGCGGCCAGGGAAGGCCGCAGCCGAGCGACACAGGGAGGTGCTTGAGCGTGTTGCGATTCCCTTCGTCATCCCCACACGACCCTGTTACACTTGAGTGGCTGTAACTCTGCACGCTGAACAAACAATAAGACACCTCTATCTAAAAATCTAAAAACTTACTCACCCAATGGAGCATTCCCGATGAACCATAGACTGACCACCCTCCTGGTATCTTCACTGTTCGTACTATCGACCGGTGCCAATGCATTCGACTTCCCTGCCGACTGGAAACAGTGGCAACCGGTCGACACCACACTCACAGGAATCGGGGCCTTACCAGGCTGCGAGGCCGACGTTTCTGCGCTGCCACCCATCTATCAGGAGACCGTCGCCACCTACTGTGCCCTGCGTGAGGGAGGACCAGGCCGGGTCAACATTCTGGTCAAGCCGGAATCGGTCGCCGCCTACAAAAGACGAGATGGACACTTTGCCGACGGACCACAAATGGCACTACACCTGATCGACCTCAAGGCGATCATGTTTACCGGCTACCACAACGGCACCCCGGTCTATCGCACCTATGGGGAAGACGGTAGCAACCTCACCAATGCCATGCCCCCATTGACAGAGGAGACCTGTGTGGTTTGCCACACCGGTTACGAGGCCTTCTGTTTCAACGGTCAGTGTGGCACCGCCCAGTAACCGGCAATTATCCATTCTGTTTGACGACCCCCACACCTCTATATTGGGAGGTGTGGGTATTTTCGTGATCGGAGGAGATCCGAGATGTCTTTGAAGTCCCTACTGCCTCGCTCCATTCGAGGCTCTATCCTGTTAGCCGCCATACTGCCGAGTGCCATTGCCCTGATCATCATGGCGGTGAGCCAGTACAGTCGCGGAGTCGATAGCGAACAGAACCATCTCTACGAGAAGGCTCGGATCTCGCTGGAGCCGGTACTGGGACTGGCGACACGCGCGATCAACGGAGCCAACATCATGAAGCTGCGCTCTGGAGATGCCAGCGCACTCTATTCAGCCAACCCCGACCTACTCTGGTTGGATATGACCGGGATGAGTCAGGCACGTGAAGCAACCCCATTCGCGGCAGCTCAACCCCCCAAAGAGATTACCCACCAGTTTCATCGGGATAAGACCATCGAGGTCGACCTGACTCCATTTGATCAGCTGCAGATGGAGGGCGAGGAGCAGAGTTACTGGAACGAAAATCCCTACCGGCTCTATCTGCAGATCCCGCTTCAGGAGGTCGAGAATGGCGGTGTTGTGCGTGCGCTGTTCCGAGTGGACTCACTGCAAGAGGTCGGGCCCCATGTATTCATGCAGGTTGCGCTGCTATTCGTCCTGGGCATGACGATTGCGGTCGGGGTCACCCTCTTTATCTCCAGAGGGATCACCAACCCACTGCGAATTGCGGGGGAGACCGCGCAACGGATTGCCAGCGGGGAGTCCTCGACCCGGATCGATTTCCACTCGCAGCAGAAGAACGAAGCGACCGACCTGATCAGTGCGCTGAACCACATGCAGGAGAACATCTTTGGCAAGATCGTTACAGAAAAAAACGAGGCGCTAAAGCTGAAAGTGGCACTGGACAATGTGACCAGTAACGTGATGCTGGCTGGCCCCGAGGGGGAGATTCTCTATCTCAACAAGGCGGTGGCGCACTTCTTCCGTGAACGTGAATCGCTGATTCAGAAAGTACTGCCCAGTTTCCGGGTCGACCAGTTGGTGGGCAAAAACATCCACAGTTTTCATCGTGACCCAGCGGCGATCCAGAAAATTCTCGACAACATGGACCGCAGTGGCCACCGCTCTCGGGTTGAGCTGGTAGGACGTATTTTTGAACAGATCTTTATTCCGGTGTTCAACGAGAACAATGAGCGCCTCGGAACGATTGCCGAGTGGCATGACCAGACCGAGATGAACAGCATCCAGAATGATATCCAGAAATTGATCGATGGTGCGACACAGGGAGACATTCAACAGCGGCTGGAAGTGAGCTCCTACGAGGGCTACTTGCATGATCTTGGAACAGGGATCAACCTTATGCTGGATGCGCTACAGGCCCCCTTGCAAGAGGTGGAGAAGGTGTTGCCACAGGTCTCCAACGGCGACCTCACGCAGCGTATGAGTGGTCACTATCAGGGGGATTTCCAGGTACTCAAACATTCGATCAACGACACCATCGAGAATCTGCACAAGATGGTACAGCAGGTACGTGCGGTGGCAACCGAGGTGAAACAGGGTACCCACGATATTGTCCACCACACCGGTTCGCTCTCTGAGCGTAGTGCCATGCAGTCACAGGCACTGAAAGAGACCAGTAGCAACATGGAGACCATGACCCGGAGTATCCGCGAGAGTCAGGACTATCTCAATCAGGCCACTACGCTCTCCCTAGAGACCAGTAATCTGGCCGCTGAAGGGGATGAGATCGTCAGACTTGCCGTTGAGGCCATGGAGGGAATCCGTGACTCCAGCAGCAAGATTGCCGATATCATCGGGGTGATCGACTCTATCGCATTCCAGACCAACCTGCTGGCACTCAATGCTGCGGTGGAGGCGGCACGAGCTGGCGACCAAGGCAAAGGGTTTGCGGTGGTGGCCGGTGAAGTACGAAGTCTGGCACACCGCTCCTCTGAGGCAGCCCGGGAGATCAAGGCGCTGATCGAGGAGAGTGTCGGTCGGGTAGAGAGTGGTAGCAACCAGGTCAACCGTTCTGGAGGGGCGCTCCAGCAGATCCACACCGCCATTAATCAACTCAACACACTGGTGGAACAGATCACCCAAATTGGCCATCAGCAACAGCACGATATCGACCAGGTCAACCGGGCGGTCACCAATCTGGAGGCGGCCAATCAGAAGAATCTGGAGATGGCTGAGGCTTCTGCCAACTCTACTCGGGATATGGAGAAGAGTTCTCGTCAACTGATCGGGATGGTTGAGAGTTTCCGGATCGAGTGATCCTCGGTTCGTTGTTATTGCCCTCACCCCGGCCCTCTCCCGGAGGGAGAGGGGGAAGGGATCGTTCAATCCCTCCCCCTTTATACCAACTTGAGCGTCGGTTTTCGTCCTCTGGAGGGGGTAGCGTGGCTATCATCTCCCCCACCAGTAGTCTCCGGAGCTGCCGTTGTTGGAGGCTCTGCTGGAGATGGTGCTGCGACCGCCTCTTCCTGAAACACCATCCCCTGTCCATTCTCTTTGGCATAGATCGCCATCACCGCCTCTGGAGGAAAGGAGATCCGTTGCGGTGCTCCACCAAAGCGGGCAGTAAAACTGATCCAGTCATTCTCCAGGGAGAGCCGTACCACGGCATTGTAACTACAGTTGAGCACAATCTTCCCCTCTTCGGCATAACCAGAGGGGACCGATATCTGCGGATAGTTGACATCTACCACGACATAGGGGGTCAAATCATTATCACTGATCCAGGCATGAAGGGCACGGACCAGGTAGGGGCGACTGGAGGTCATCTTGTCAATCATCGACCACCCCCTGGAAACGATCACTCATCGAACTCACGCTCCTCTTCGGTCAAACTATCGAGGAAGGAGTCCCGATCGAAGATCCGTTCGGCATACTCTTTGACCGCTGCAGCCGATGTCGGCAATTTTATTTTCAGGGACTTGAGTCGCCAGAGAATCGGAGCAAGGGCGCAATCCACCAACGAGAACTCTTCATTCATGAAGTAGGGAGATTGGGCAAACAGCGGGGCCAGCATGGTGATGCTATCCTTCAATTGAGTCCGAGCCTGATTGGCCTCAGAACTGCTCCCCTGCGCAATCTCCTCCATACGTCTGGACCAATCGATATCGATGCGATCGATCATTTGACGAGCCTGTGCCCGTGCCACCGGATCAACCGGCATCAATGGCGGGTGAGGAAAACGCTCATCGAGATACTCCATAATCACCCGGGAACCAAAAAGCGTGAGATCTCGATCGGCAATGGTCGGGAGAATCCGATAGGGGCTCAACTCGAGGAACTCCTCCGGAAGCTGAGTATCGGGGTCGATGATTTCGATATCATGGCTGATACCCTTCTCTTCCATGACGATACGAACCCGGTGACTGAGATGGTCGGCTCTACCGGAGAAGAGCACCATGACTGAGCGCCGATTGGCAATTAGCATATCCATAATTGTTGCGCGATAGCGTGAAAGGTACCTTGAAGGATGAAAAACCCCGAGCCGAACAGATTCAGCTCGGGGTCTGTAGGAGAGAAAAGAGGATCAGTGAACGTCTTTCCAGTACTCTTTCTTGAGACGATAGGTGAGTACCAGCAGAATCAGCAAGAAGCCGAGGACATACCAGCCCAAAGTCATTCGATAGGCCTTGGCTGGCTCCCCGACGTAGGCCAGGAAGTTGACCAGATCGCCTACGGCCTTGTCATACTCGGCTGGAGTCAGGGAACCGTTACCAACCGCCTCGAGATCGGCCATGGTGTGCCCCTCTCCCTTGAGACGCTGGTCGCCCTGCAGTCCAGCCAGAACATGAGGCATCCCCACATCCTTGAACACCACGTTGTTGACACCCATCGGCCGGCTTTCATCGATATAGAACCCCCGCAAATAGGTGTAGAGCCAGTCCGGTCCACGCGAGCGAGAGATCACACTGAGGTCGGGCGGGGTGGTACCAAACCAACGAGCCGCCTCTTCAGCCGGCATGGCAATCTCCATGGTGTCATGGATCTTGGCACCGGTCAGCACCAGAGTATCGAGCACCTCCTGATCACTCATCCCCAGATCATCTGCCATCCGCTTGTAGCGCATAAATCGAGCAGAGTGACAACTGAGACAGTAGTGCATAAAAATATGAGCACCATTTTTCAGTGACTCCTTGTCGGAGAGGTCGACTGGAGCGGTATCGAGATGAACGCCCCCACCAGCGGGGAAGGCCACACCTGGAAGAGAGGCGAACAGCAAGAGGCCAATTATTCTCATCATCTTATTCATCAATGGTTCTCCTTAGTGCTCTGGCAGGCGCTCAGGGACAGGTTTGGTCTTGTCCATCTTCGAGTAGAAAGGCATCAACAGGAAGAAGGCGAAGTAGAGGATCGAGAAGATCCGCGCAAACAGGGTCAGCGTCGGTGTCGCCGGCTGAGTTCCAAGCCAGGCGAGTGCAACGAAGGAGACCACAAATATCCCCAGTGCCACCTTAGAGATCAGCCCCTTGTAACGGATCGATTTAACCGGACTGCGATCCAGCCAAGGGAGGATGAAGAGCATGATAATTGCGCCGAACATCGCCACCACCCCGAGAAATTTGTCGGGAACTGCTCGCAGAATGGCATAGAAGGCGGTGAAGTACCAGAGTGGAACGATATGTTCCGGGGTCTTCAGCGGATCGGCCGGGACGAAGTTATCCTTCTCCAGGAACCACCCCCCCATCTCCGGCATAAAGAAGAGTATCGCAGAGAAGACCATAAGGAAGACCACCACACCGACGATATCTTTTACCGAGTAGTAGGGGTGGAAGGGGATCCCATCGGCCGGTGCATCATCACTCCAACGATTCCCCTTGGGGCCATCCTTGATCTCGATCCCTTCAGGATTGTTGGAACCGACCGCATGGAGCGCCACGATATGGAGGAAAACCAGCATCACCAACACCAGCGGTACGGCAATGACGTGGAAGGCGAAGAAGCGGTTGAGGGTGGCATCGGCAATGACGAAGTCCCCACGAATCCAGAGCGCGATATCCTCACCAACGAAGGGCACCGCACCGAAGAGCGAGATAATCACCTGAGCCCCCCAGTAGGACATCTGCCCCCAGGGCAGCAGATAGCCCATGAACGCTTCTGCCATCAAGGCCAGATAGATCACCATGCCAAAGACCCAGATCAGCTCTCGGGGCTTGCGATAGGAGCCATACATCAACCCACGGAACATATGAAGATAGATCACGACGAAGAAGGCCGAGGCTCCGGTCGAATGCATATAGCGAATCAACCAGCCCCACTCGACATCCCGCATGATGTACTCCACCGATGCGAATGCCAACTCTGCATCCGGCTTATAGTTCATGGTGAGGAAGATCCCGGTGAGGATCTGAATCACCAGAACCAGCAACGCCAGTGAACCGAAGAAGTACCAGAAGTTGAAGTTACGCGGCGCGTAATACTGCGCCAGATGCTCATTCCAAACCTTCAGCAGCGGAAAACGCTGGTCTACCCAGCCTACCAGGCCGGTTGCTTCAGTCTCTCTCAGTCCCATTATGCTGCTCCTTGATCGACGCCGACCAGAATTCTGGTTTCGCTGACGTAACTGTGAGGGGGAATTTCAAGATTGAGGGGAGCGGGCACGCCCTGAAAGACCCGACCGGCAAGATCGAACCGGGAGCCGTGGCAAGGGCAGAAAAAGCCCCCCTTCCAGTCAGGACCGAGGTCAGCCGGGGCCAGCTCCGGGCGGTAGGTCGGCGAACAGCCGAGATGGGTACAGATCCCCACGGTAACCAGATACTCGGGCTTGATGGCCCGTGCCGGATTCTTGCAGTAGTCAGGCTGGGAAGAGTCACTGGAACCAGGATCCCGAAG
>CAYFOQ010000056.1:8379-14556 GCA_964344735.1 uncultured Piscirickettsiaceae bacterium | reverse complement strand
GCCCGAGCTGCATATCCTGCAGCGCGCGATTCGGAGGCTCGATCAGCTGCTGCGGGTGCACTTCGCCAGGGAGGAGCGACCCGGCGGGCTCTTCGCGCACGTGATGGACGCTGCGCCCCGCTTCGCGGACACCATCGCTCACCTTCGGGCCGAGCACATCGACCTGGTGAGCATGCTCGACGGCCTGGTCTCCGAAGTGGAGACGGCCGTTTCGCTCGCCGTGCTCCGCGAGCATTCCCACACCCTCGTCGAGCGGCTCCGCGCGCACGAGGCGATCGAGACGTCCCTTCTGGTGGACGCGCTTTACACCGATCTTGGCGAAGGAGACTGATCATCTTGACCTCCCAGTCTGCGGCTCGAGAACAGTTCATCGTCGAAATCGTCAGCGACTCCGGAGAGGGGGCACAGAAGTGTGGCCAAACCTTTGGCAATATCAGTGCCAAGATGAACAACGGGGTATGGACCGTGGAGATCATCCCGGCGGAAATTCAGCCCCCTGCCCGGACCCCCTCGGGTGCTAGTGGGATCCGTATCCGGCTCGGTTCCAAGTACATCACCAATGTTGGCAATGAGGGGGATCTCGTCGTTGCATTCAACGAGCAGGTGCTCTACTCCCGTATTGCCAATGGAGCCTACAAGAAAGGGACCGTAGTGCTACTGGACAACCGTTGGGTCGACGATCCGCAACCGGAGATTCAACAGGCCTACCGTAAGGCGGTAGAGGAGTTTCGTGATACCGGATTGACGCTCTATGAGCTGCCGGTCCATGCTGCCTGTCTGGAGGTGGTCAAGGATCCACGTAAAGGCAAGAATATGTTCGTGCTGGGGATGCTCTGCCGGATCTATAGCCGTGATCGGGAGATGAGCAGGAATGAGATCGCCATCACCTTTGCCGGTAAGAAAGAGGCGATCATCACCAGTAACCAGCAGCTGTTCGATGCCGGCTACCGTTTTGCCGAGGAGCAGGTTCCAGAGCTTTTCTTCGAGATTCCGCCGGCAGCGGAGATGGGAGAGCAGAGTATGGTGGTTACCAATGGGAACCAGGCGATTGGACTGGGGGTGATGGCCTCTGGCATGGAGCTGGTCTCGATGTACCCCATCACTCCGGCCACCTCTGCCTCCCACTACCTGGCCGATGTTTTTCCTGATGCAGGTGGTTTCGTCCATCAGGCAGAGGATGAGATTGCCGCCATCGCCTTTGCTATTGGGGCCTCCTACGCCGGCAAGACCGCCTGCACCATCACCTCTGGTCCTGGAATGGCACTGAAAACAGAGAATATCGCCCTGGCGGTGATGGCCGAGATCCCGCTAGTGATCGTCGATGTCCAGCGGGGTGGACCTTCGACCGGGCTGCCCACCAAGATCGAGCAGGCCGATCTGCTCTCTTCCATGTACGGGATGCCGGGGGATGCCCCCAAGGTGATTCTGGCCGCGGCCACCATCGCCGAATGTTTCAGTCTGGTGGTCCTGGCACGAAAGCTGGCCGAAACCTTCCGTACTCCGGTGATCGTTCTCACCGACGCCAACCTGGCCACCGGAGTTCAGCCCTGGAATCGGCCGGAGTTGACTCGAGAGACGCTGGCACCCCCCTTGGATCAGTCGGAGTGGGACCCACGGATTCCCGCCTACGACTGGGATGAGCAGACCGGCTTGTCGCAACGTCCCATCCCGGGAATGCCGGGTGGTGAATATGTGTTGACCGGTCTTTCTCACACCAAACAGAGCAAGGTCTCTTATGAGTCGACGGAGAATCAGTACAGCAGCAGTATGCGCAGTCGTAAACTGGCCACCCTGCAAAGCACGCTCAATCCGCCGGAGGTTCATGGCGCGGATCAAGGTGACCTACTGGTCGTAGGCTGGGGTTCTACCTGGGGAGCGATCACTGAAACGGTCGACAATCTTCGGTCCCAGGGGGAGCGGGTCTCCTCGATTCACCTGCGTTTCCTCTCTCCGCTGGAGCCGGGGTTGAAGGAGATCTTTTCCCATTTCCGTCAGGTAATCACCGTCGAGGTTAACTATAGTGATGATCCTGATGCCCCGATGATCACGGCAGAGAACCGTCGCTACGCTCAACTGGCCACCCTACTGCGGGTACAGACACTGGTTGATGTCGACTGCTGGTCGGTGGTCTACGGCCATCCGCTGCAGCCGGCTTTGATCGAGAACGCGCTGCGTGAACGTCTCAACCGACTCCATGACGAGCAGGCCACAGAGCAGAGAGGAGAGTAACGATGTTTGGAATCAAGGCAGATTGGTCGCTCGATATCCAGGAGCGCTACTTCACCCTGGATGACTATGAGGGCAACGAGGCCCGCTGGTGCAGCGGTTGTGGAGACCACGCGGTACTGGCCACCGCCCACCGGGTGCTGCGGGACGCTCAACTTCCTCCGGAAAAGAGTGTGTTCGTCTCCGGTATCGGCTGCTCCAGCCGTATGCCCCACTACATGGCCACCTATGGACTCCATGGTCTTCACGGCCGTGCCCTGCCGTTGGCCTGTGGGGTCAAGTCTCGCCGCCCCGATCTGGATGTCTGGGTCGCCACTGGAGATGGAGATTGCTACTCGATCGGTGCTGGCCCCTGGGTTCATGCGGTACGCTATAACATGAACATCACCGTGCTGGTGTTCGATAACCAGATCTACGGACTGACCAAAAAGCAGACCTCCCCCACCACTCCGATCGAGTTCAAAACCAGCACCCACCCCGAGGGGGCGGCCCTCGACATGCTCAACCCCAATACCGTCACCCTGGCGATCACCAATGCCTCGTTTGTGGCCCAGGTGGTGGACTGGAACCCTCCGCTCCTCTACGAGACGATCAAGTTGGCCCATCAGCATCGGGGGACCAGCTTCGTTCGGGTGATACAACGCTGTCCAGTCTTTGTCGACAGCATCACCAAAGAGCTGCAGCAGGACAGTTCACGGCTGCTACTGTTGACCCATGAGAATGGTGTGCCGGTGGCCCCTGGTGTCGACCGCCTTTTCCCCGAGAGTCGTGCGCATGATCCCAGTGACTTCAATCAGGCCATGGCGATCGCCCGTGACGAGACCCTCAAGGGGATCATTCCGGTGGGACTGCTCTACCGGGACGACAGTCGTCCCTGCTACGATGAGCTCTCCAGCATCGGCCACGATACGACCGATGAGCAGAAGATCGCGGCCACCAACCGGGCTCTCGATGCCTTCGCCATCTAAACCGACTGTTACCATACTGACGGAGACGGAAACGCATGAGTAGTGCCCCCCCGCTTCCCATTCTGCGTGCGCGCCAATCCGAACCGGAGTTGGAGTCCGCCCGTTTGAGAACATTGCGCCATTTTCACCTGGGTGACCCCTCGGTCGAACGTGAGACCCTGGCGATCGACTGTGAGCATCTGCCGGCACTTCTGGCCCCCTTCCGCGATGCCTCCAAGATCCGCTATGACTATCCGCTGATTCTCTTTTCCCGTCATAGTGATCCACAACAGCGCTACGCCTTGCCACTCTCCACCTTTTTGCAGGAGCGTCTGGAGGAGTTCGCCCCCGGGGAGAACAGTGCTCGTATTCTCAAGGATAATCTCGATCGGTTGGAGTACCTGATTCGGACCGCACTACGGGAGCATCAGCAGATCGAGCCGCTACAGCCGTTGTTACAACAGGCGGCAGAGCAGTTGCATCAGCAACTCCAGCTCTCTAGCGATAACCATGATGCCCTGGAGCGAGATCTGACTCGACTATGGGAGGAGGTCCACCCCCATGATCGCCTGCTTCCATACAACCGTTACACCACCATCCATCTGCTGATCCATCTGGTCCACCGTCGCTCCGAGGAGCGCTGGAACCGGTTTGAACAGGAGCTGCAGGAGCTGCGACGGCAGCTGCAGCAGTTGATCGATGTCGAGCAGCACAAGGAGAGTGATCACCAGGCCGATGCCTTGCAGCGAAGCGTCGGCAGCAATGCCAACCGCTTCAAAACCGATATCCTCTCCACTCTGTTGCCAAAACGCTCGGCAACGATACAGATGTCACCGGAACGCCGGGCTCGAATCGAACGAGCGGCACAGACCCTGTCGAGCTATCACCGTGATCCAGTACAAGTGCGATTCGTTCATGGTGGTGATTTCGATCGTGGGCAGGATGGTCTCGATGATCACTTCGAGTCGATCGAGGCGGCCGACCCCTGTCAGCGGGCAACGGCGCTCTTCGATGAGGAGGCGGCGGAGCTGGCCAATCTCTTTGCGGCCTGTCGCATCGCCCGTCTGGAACTGGAGAACCACTACGATCCTGGGCTTCATGACCCCTGGTTTCAGCACTTTGGCTGGGAGGCCTTCTCTGAACAGGAGCTGCTGTTGGTGCCGGCCACGGTGGCATTGGAGTCAGCCAACCGGATCGCCACCACGGGGATGAGCAGTTTTTCCCGCCTACTCAACTCCGGGCGACCGATTCAGATCCTCAGTCGTGTGCGGGGCCATTCCAATCCGGCAGCTGCCGAAGGAGAGTCCCCCTTTCATGACTACCGTATGGAGCTGGGTTACCTCGCCTCGGCCCACCGTCAGTGCTATGTCAGCCAGAGTTCGGCGGCTCGTTATCACCATCTCCTGAGTGGGTTTCTGGAGGCGACGGAGATTCCCCGTACCGGTGTCCATCTCATCAACACCGGAATTCAGGATGAGGTGATCTTTCAAGAGACCGATCCCCATCTGCTGAGCGGTGATCTGCTCAAGGCCCGTAAGCAGTTTCTGCTGGACCCCTGGATGGTCGCCAATGCTGCCCTCGAAGGTCGAGTTCACCCCTTCTTCCGGATCAATCCGGATCGTGGGGACCGTTACGGTGAGCGGATGGATTTTAGCCTCAACCCCCAGCCACAGCAGGATTGGGTGGTTCACCCCTTCAGTTATCGCGATGAGTCCAGTGGCGAGAAGGTTCATACCGAATTGGCCTTTACCTTCGCCGATTACGCCCTGCTGATTCCTCAACTACGCAACCACTTTCGGTTGATCCCCGATAGCCTCGATTCCGAACTGTTGACCCCGGTGGCCGACTATCTACGGCAGCCGGCAGCGGCGCGCTTCTCACTGATCCCCTACCTCTGGACCGTGGATGAAGCGGAGACCCTGCACCGGGTGGTGATCTCTCGTGAGCTCACCCTGGCCTGCCTGGATCGTCTCAATTACTGGCATACCCTGCAGGAGTTGGCCGGAATCCACAATCCTCATGTCGACCGTGCAGAGCAGGCATTACGGCAACGGATGGAAGAGGAGCACGAGCAGGTGATCCATCAGCTGAAGGGGGAACATCAGGCTGAAATGGATGAGTTGAATCGAACCGCTACTGCCACCACGCTCTCCCGTTTGGCACAGGTGCTGATGGGGATGGAGCTGAGTGGGGAGCCCCGTCCTGCGGCAGCCGTGACCACAACGGCAACAGCAACAGCGGTTAGCGACCAGAATCTTGATGAGAGCACCGCGCCTCCCCCGGCAACGGAGTCTACTGCCGATGAGAGCAGCGCGGTGGAGACCCCCGCGCTGAGTGAGGATCCCTGGATCGACTCCATCCTCTGTACTAGCTGCAATGATTGTCTCAACATCAATCCACAGCTCTTTGTCTACAATGATGATAAACAGGCCTACATCACCGATCCCACGCTCGGCACTTATGCTCAACTGGTAGAGGCGGCCGAGATCTGTCCCTCACGCTGTATTCACCCCGGTTCGCCACTCAATCCCAACGAACCCGATCTGGAAGAGCTGATCGAACGGGCCGAGCCGTTCAACCAATAGGGTGGCTGGTAGTCTCTGAAACGGATGAACAGCGCCCTCGCCTCTCCTGCCATCATGACCGGAATCGGACTCTTTTTTGGAGTCGTGTTGGCGCTCGCCTATCGTCTATTGCGAGTGGAGGAGGATCCCCGTATCAACGACACCGAAGCGATGCTTCCCGGCACCAACTGTGGTGCCTGCGGTGTTCCCGGCTGTCGTGCGTTTGCCGAAGAGCTGATTGCTGGAACGGTCGAACCCAGCCAGTGTACGGTGGCGCCGCAGGAGGAGGTCGAAGAGATTGCCGATTTTCTCGGTGTTGATGCCGGTAGCCAGAGTAAAAGAGTGGCTCGTTTGCACTGTGCCGGGGGGCGTGCCGAGGCCTGGCAGATCGCCGAGTATCGTGGCTTCGAAAGCTGCCGTGCAGCCGCTACTGTCTCCGG
>CAYFOQ010000056.1:4131-8270 GCA_964344735.1 uncultured Piscirickettsiaceae bacterium | reverse complement strand
TATCCATCCCCTCGAGGAGCATCTACTGGTTCAGTGCAACGCCCCGCTGGAGGGAGAGGCGATCACCATGCTCTGTCGTAGTGCCTGTGATGGTTGTGGCAAGTGTGCTGCCGATGCCACCAAGGGGTTGATCGAGATGGTCGACAACCTTCCACAAATTTACCACGACCGGGGTATTCCGGAGAATGCCAGAGCAACCTGGCGCTGTCCTACCGGGGCGATCCAGTGGCTCGATGGCTCCCAGTTCGTGCCCGGTCGGGAGAGAGACAACGAAGGTCAAAGACGTTATGCCCAGCTTCACTGAAATCGCCAGCCGGATCTATCGCCAACTACTCGGTATTCCCTCCACCACGATTCCCCTCGATGATGGGGAGATCACCGTAGTGCTGGAGGGGAGCAGTGCGATCGCTGCGATGGAGAGCGTGATGGCTGAGGCATTTTGTGGGGGGGGTGGTTTCCCCCCCGAGCCGGGGGCAATCGCTTGGCGTCAGGAGCAGCAGAGACAACAGGTCAACCTCTTCGGACAGCCACTACACCTAGGGGAGAGTCAGGATCCTCGAGCGGCACTGGCTCATGCCATTGGGCTATCGCTTGGCGGCAGCCGGGTCTCTTGCAGCCTCTGGTCGAGTGATCTGATTCGTGTTTCAGATCTGCTGCGACGCGCGGTTGGCTATCAACTGCCGTTGGTGATCCATACGATTCACCGCGATACCCAGTTGCAAGGAGAGAGTCTGGGGAGTAGCCATCAAGCGTTACATCAACTACGGGATTGTGGCGCAATCGTTCTTCAGGCCAGTGATGGTCAGCAAGCGATCGACTTCACGCTCATCGCTCATGCGGTGGCGGAGGAGGCGCTGCTGCCGGTGGTGGTTGCCATGGAGGGGCGGGATACTGCATTTGCGCTGCGCCCACTACGCCTGCCCTCACCACAACAGATTCGGCAACTACTTGGGGCGCCCGATGACCGGATCGTAGTCGAGGATCCGGCCCAACAGCAGTTATTCGGGAAGGAACGTCGCCGTATTCCGCGTTGGCACGATCTCGATCAACCGGTACTGCAGGGGGCGGTACTGGATCGCAGCCGTCGTCGTGTGGCCGATGTCTCACTCGCCATCTTTTTCGGAGAGCGGGTTGCCCCCGTACTACAACGACAATTCGAACGCCACCACCAGCTCAGTGGTCGCCAACAGCACCCCCTGCACCATAGCGGTGAATCGCGGGGGCGCAAGTTGGTCGTGGCCTCTGGGGCCATCGGTATTCGACTGCAACGGCTTATCACCCATCTCAACCATGATCGAGGTCACCGTATCACCCTGATTACACTGCAGCAGCTGGCTCCATTACCACTCCAGTCGCTCCGGCGTTGGCTTCAGCGGGCCGAGTCGGTTACGGTGTTCGATGCCGCCGAACCGCTGTTGGGGGACCCCCCTCCCCTGTTCCGTGACCTCTCTGCGTTGGTTACCCCCAGTTGTCGACTCCACTCGATTCTCTATCGTGGTGGCGAGCCACTGCGCGATGCTGACCTGATCGCCGCCTGTACCCTGCCTATTCATGGTCCCACTACATCGCTATACCTGGGGCTCGACCCCCGTCCTGCTCCCCATAATCCCAAACAGCAGGTGCTTCACGACCAACTGCTGCGTCACTACCCCGAGCTCGATCGGCATGGACTGAGGGGTTCTGAGTCACCCCCTCCACCCGACTACCGGCGGGAACGGTGGTGGTCGATCTGTTTCACCAGGGAGCCGCACAGCATGATCTTGCCATCACATTGGCACAGCTGCTTCATAACGACGGGGCGGGAGATTTGCTGCTACTGCAGGATTCACACTGGTCGGAGTGGGGGGAGAGTTACCGGGCGCGGCTGCTGTTCTCCCCAGAGCGCGTTACCACCGATATCGATGCCGATCATGCTGCCGATATTCTGTTACTCAGTGGTATCCCGGCCGCTAACGGAATCCCTACACTGGAACGGCTGGCTCCCGGCACCCAGGTGGTGGTGGATCAAGGGCCAGAAGGGCGCAGTCAATGGCTGCAACGGTTGCCGGGCAAAGAGATCGAACTCATTCGTAGCCGAGCGATCGAACTTCACTTCGTCCCCTATAGTGAAGCCGGGGTGGAGAACCCCACCATTGCTCGAGCCGAACTGCTGGGGCGGCTCTGTAGCGTCCTCTTCGACCGTAGTCCACTCCCCCTGAGAGAGAGTCGGTTGGTCAACGGTTATCAACCCCGTCAACATCAGGACCATTTTCGCCGTACATTGATCGAAACGGAGCCCCCCTATCCTCTGCAGCAGCCGGCGACCGGGCGGATCCCCGAGCCCCGCACCCCCCTGGCGGTACGACTGCTCGGCACTGCACAGCAGGAGCAGAGTGGATACGACAGTCTGCCCCGGTTTTGGGATCTGACTGGAGTTCGCTATCGTGACCACCAGGAAGCGCACCAGGGGGTCGATCCCTTTGCCGCCAATGGTCGGATCCCTCCCCTATCCGCCACCTTTACCAACCATACCAATCAGCAGTCGTGGTTGCCACAGTTCACCGCAGCCCACTGTAGTGGTTGTGGTTGCTGTTGGAGCCACTGTCCCGATAGCGCAATCGGTGCCACCTCATTGCCACCGGCACGACTGTTGGAGGCTGGTCTTGCCATGGGCGGGTGTGACGCGCTGCGACCGCAGTTATCGAAACTGTCACAACTACTCGCCACCTTGACGGAGAGTGGCCCGATTTCTCACCTGCTTGAGCAGGGCTGGGAGCAGTTGATGAGTCGAGCTCCACTGGAGGGGGAGCGTCGTGCTGCTGCCGATCAGGCCATCAATCAACTCCGTAGCCACCTCGATCCGCTTGAGGTGGCCCATACCCTTCCACTGTTTCACGACCGTGAGCGCCGTAAGCCTCAGGGTGGGGAGTTACTGACCATCGTGATCAACCCGGATAGCTGTAAGGGGTGTGGAATCTGTGTTCAGCAGTGCCAACAGCAGGCAGCAGAAGAGGAACAACCGGTAGCGCTGTCGTTAGAATCGACCCAGCGCGCGCAGTTGGAGATTCAATATCGCCAGTGGCAAATCTGGGAACAACTTCCCGATAGTGCCTCCACCACCCTGGGGGAGTATGGTGCGCGTGACGAGATTGGGCCACTTGCGGCTACGCTGCTGAGTCGTCATGCCGCTCTGGCGATCTCTGGGGGTGACCGGGCGGAACCTGGATCCGGAGAGCGGCTGGTGGTTCGACAACTGCTAGCGATCACCGAATACCATCAACAGCCACTGATTCAGCAACAGGTGGTGGCGCTGGAGGAGCTCCATCAACGGCTGGTGGATGGGGTTCGGGAGCAGTTGGCTCGGGTCTCCCATATCGACGATCTCTCGGCGTTGGCCAATCGGTTACAGCAGCATGGTGAGCGCAACCTCACCCTTTCAGCATTGGCGGAGCGAGCCGCCGGGATCGAGGATGAGGGGGTCGATGCACCGCTTCTGAAGGAGTGGATCGAACTGGCTGAGGCGACCCATCAGGAACGACAGCAGATCAGCCAGGGGGCCTCCGGTCTTGGGCGGTCACGTTATGCGCTGTTGTTGGCGCAGGGGCCGATCTCCAGCTGGGCAGCCAACTTTCCCCTCAACCCCTTTCAGGTCCCGGTCACCGTTGGGGATCCATCCGCTCTTGGTGCCCTGGCGTTTGGTCTGGTCTCTACGCAGCTACAGCAGGCCACCCGTACCCAGCGGCTGATTCGGCAGGCTCGCAGTCTGTTGGCCAACGGCCCGGTGGCAGAACGTCGTGAACTGGATCGGCTGCAGTGGAGCCAATTGGAAGATGAGGTTGCTGGTCAATCTCCCCCGCTATTCGTGATTGGGAACGATTCGATTCTGGGTAACAGCGCCAGTGGAGAGTTACTTGCCATTCTCAATAGCACCTTGCCGATCAAGGTGGTGGTGCTGGCAGATCTCGATCTGGGCGTTGCCCGTGCGGCTACCGCCGACAGTCATGATCGTAGTGATAGTGTGCGTGAGCTGGCACTGCTGGCGCTCTCTCAACGTAACGCCTATGTTGCCCAGTGCTCTCTGGCCAATAGTAACCATCTCAACCGGACAGTACGGGAGATGCTGCAACATCGTGGTCCGGCACTGTTGCGAATTCATGCCC
>CAYFOQ010000056.1:3859-4121 GCA_964344735.1 uncultured Piscirickettsiaceae bacterium | reverse complement strand
TCCTGGTCGTCACGGCTTCAGTAGTGACCAGCCCCTGCTGCAGTCAGTGCGCGCGCTCCATAGCCGTGCCTTCCCGCTGTTTCGCTACAATCCTGGCGGTAGTGGTGTACTGGGAACCCGGATTACACTCGATGGCAACCCCGCAGAGGCTGCACCACTGGAGTCGTGGTTGCTCTCTGAGGACCGTTTTCAATCCCTACTGCAGCCGATTCCGGCGGCTGATGTCGCCAAAGCGGTCCCGCTAACGGCGTGGCTTGCCCTT
>CAYFOQ010000056.1:0-3847 GCA_964344735.1 uncultured Piscirickettsiaceae bacterium | reverse complement strand
CCCCAGCCATGTGGCTGAGGCATTGATACGGCTGCAGCAGCAGTGGCGGCTGTTGCAGGAGCTGGCCGGAGAGGTCAATCCCTTTGTCGATCGCGTCCGTGAACAGATTGAACAGGCGGTTGCGGCGGACCACCAAGAGGCGCTGGAGAGAGTGCGCCTGCAACACCAGGAAGAGTTGACCGCGCTACGCCTACAACTCCAGCAAGAGGCCACCGAGCGTATTGCCGGACGGTTGGCAGAACTGGTCGAACGAGCCCCCCACCCCGAGGATGAGACCACCACAGGGTAGTCGGTCGTGTGTCTGCCACTTATCGGTGATTACAACCTGTTTTAACCCCTTTTATCAGAACGACACCAGGAGAGAACGATGAACCTCCATGAATACCAGTCCAAACAACTCTTTCAACAGGTGGATATCCCCATCCCTAGCGGTGTGGTCGTCACACAGAGCAGTGAGGTGGCGGCTGCCGTCAGTGAGATCGATAGTCACGGTTGGGTGGTCAAGGCCCAGGTACATGCCGGGGGGCGCGGTAAGGCTGGTGGGGTCAAGCTGGTTCGGGAGAGTGATGAACTGAACGATGCGGTGGAGTCGATGCTGGGCGCTACCCTCACAACCCATCAAACCCACGGTCGTCCACTGCCGATTCATCAGGTGTTGATCGAAGAGACGCTGGATATCGAGCGTGAGCTCTATCTGGGGGCCTTGGTCGATCGTGACCGAGAACGTATCGTTTACATGGCCTCTGCTGCTGGCGGAATGGATATCGAGCAGGTTGCGGCGGAGACCCCGGAGAAGATCTTTACCGTGCATGCCCACCCTGCGGCCGGTCTGCAGGGGTACCAGTGTCGTCAGCTCGCCTTTGCCCTCGGGCTGGAGGGAGATCAGGTGGGGCAGCTGACCCGGATCCTTCTCGGGTTGCACCGCCTGTTTATTCATAACGACCTCAGTCTGGTGGAGATCAACCCGCTGATCATTACCACGGATGGTCGTCTGTTGGCACTGGACGCCAAGATCAATATCGATGATAACGCCCTTTACCGTCATCCGCAGCTGCAGCAGTTGCACGACCCCTCCCAGGAGGAGCCGCGAGAGCTGGAGGCGGGGCGACACGACCTCAACTACATTACCCTCGACGGCAATATCGGCTGCATGGTCAATGGTGCCGGTCTTGCTATGGCCACCATGGATCTGATCAAACTGCAGGGGGGTGAGCCGGCCAATTTCCTCGATGTCGGTGGTGGCACTACCGCAGAACGAGTGGCGGCGGCGTTCAAGTTGATCCTCAGTGATGACAAGGTCGAGGCGATTCTGGTCAACATCTTCGGTGGCATCGTCCGTTGTGATCTGATTGCCGAGGGGATCATGGCGGCAATCGAGGAGGTCGGCGTGACGATCCCGGTGATCGTGCGGCTGGAGGGGACCAACGCCGCCCAGGGGATGAAGATGCTTGAAGAGAGCGCACTCGATATTACGGTCGAAGAGTCGCTCACCGGTGCTGCTCAACGCGCGGTTGCCGCCGTCGCCAACCACGGGAGATAAGAGAATGAGTGTACTGATCAACCAGGATACCCGGGTCATCGTCCAGGGCTTTACCGGAAAACAGGGGACCTTTCACACCGAACAGTCGATCGCCTATGGCACCCAAATCGTCGGTGGTGTCACTCCTGGCAAGGGGGGACAACGCCACATCGATCGCCCCGTCTTCAACACCGTGGCTGACGCCGTTGCCGAGACCGGGGCCAACGCCACCATGATCTATGTCCCTGCCCCCTTCGCCGCTGATGCCATCATGGAGGCGGCTAGTGCCGGGATCGAGGTTATCGTCTGTATCACCGAAGGGATTCCGGTACAACAGATGGTTCAGGTCAAGGCCGTGCTGCAGGATCACCCCAATAGTCGCCTCATCGGTCCCAACTGCCCCGGAATCATTACTCCGGGGGCGTGCAAGATCGGCATCATGCCGGGCAACATTCATCAGCAAGGGCGGATCGGTATCGTCTCGCGCTCCGGCACACTGACATATGAAGCGGTTTACCAGACCACACAGGCGGGACTGGGACAGAGTACCTGTATCGGTATTGGGGGAGATCCGATTCACGGCATGAACTTTATCGACTGCCTGGAGCTGTTCGAGGCCGATGAACAGACCGAGGGCATCATTCTGGTGGGAGAGATTGGCGGCAGCAAGGAGGAGGAGGCGGCCGCCTACATTCGACAGCGGGTATCGAAACCGGTGGTGGCCTATATCGCCGGTTTGACCGCTCCGCCGGGAAGACGGATGGGACATGCCGGTGCGGTCATCTCTGGTGGCAAGGGAACGGCACGAGATAAGATCTCAGCGCTGGAGGCGGCCGGGGTGACGGTATCCTCCTCTCCGGCAGAGATTGGAGCGAAGATGGCGGAACGGCTGCGGTGAGTCCATGAATCTTCGCACCCTACTCTCTGGCGGTTTTTCCCATGGGGTGCATCCGCAACACCATAAGGGGCAGACCGAAGAGCTGGCCATCCAGCGGGTTCCCTTCGGTCGTCGTTATGTGATGCCGCTGGGACAGCATATTGGAGCCCCGGCGATCGCCACGGTACAGCGAGGAGAACGGGTACGTCGGGGAGAGCAGATTGCCCGCCCCGGTGGGTTCATCTCTACCGCACTTCACAGCCCGGTGACCGGAACGGTTACCGATATCTCTCCTCAACGGACCCTCGATGGAGCCTTGAGAGAGGCGATCGTCATCGAAGCCGACCCCTACTCCACGCAACGTCTGGAGTGCGCCCCACCACCCCCCTGGCAGGAACTTTCTCTGGAGCAGTTTATCGAGCAGATACAACAGGCCGGAATCGTCGGGATGGGGGGGGCCGCTTTTCCCAGCCATGTCAAATACTCACTACCCGAAGGGTGTGCGATCGATGAGCTGTTGATCAATGGTGCCGAGTGCGAGCCCTTTCTCACCAACGATCATCGCCTGATGGTCGAGCGTCCGGCTGCTGTGGTGACAGGTACCGAGATCCTGCGACACCAACTGGGGGCGAAACGGGCCTCTATCGGCATTGAACGCAACAAGCCGGAGGCGATTCTGGCACTCCAGAACTATCTCGGGGATCATCCTGAGTTGGCGATCACACTGACCACACTGGAGGTCAAGTACCCCCAGGGGGCCGAAAAGATGTTGATCCGATCGGTTTACCGCAAGGAGGTTCCTGCCGGACAGTTACCCCGGGATATCGGGGTTGCAGTCAATAATGTCGGCACGATTGTCGCTATCGCCGACCTCTTCGAGCGTGGAACCCCGCTGATTGAACGGGTGGTCACCGTATCGGGGCCCGGCGTTGAACGTCCAGCCAATCTGCTGGTACCTTTGGGAACCTCGGTACGGGAGCTGTTGCAGTTTAGCGGTGGGCTCAACGACCAGACTCGGGAGATCATCATGGGGGGACCGATGATGGGGGCGCCCATCGCCAGCCTGGATGTTCCTATCCTCAAAGGAAGTTCCGGCGTTCTGGCCTTTACCGCCAACGAGACCGCTCGTCCGACCGAGTATCCGTGCATCCGTTGTGGTCGCTGTCTCGAGGCCTGCTCCTACTTCCTCAATCCATCACGGCTGGCGCTACTGAGCCGTCATCGTCGTTACCAGGAGACCAGTGATTATCAGGTGATGGACTGTGTCGAGTGCGGTGCTTGTAGCTACGCCTGCCCATCCAACATTCCGATTACCCAGTTGATTCGGACGGCAAAGGACAACTTGCGGCAGCATCCACAATAGGATCAATCGTTGGAGTTGAAAAAGTATCGGCGGTTCTGAATCGCAACCGTCTGCGGCCAGGGAAGGCCGCAGTCGAGCGACACAGGGA
>CAYFOQ010000055.1:12652-14565 GCA_964344735.1 uncultured Piscirickettsiaceae bacterium | reverse complement strand
GCCTTCCGTGGCCGCAGACGGTTGCCATTCAGGAGTACCAAAACTTTTGCAACGATTGATACTTCGTCAGCTCCGTACTCGAATCCTCATCTACTCGCATGTACACTGCGATTCTCCGTGCAGAGCTTCCTCGTACTTGCCGCAATATATCTATTTTTAGAGGTGCCTTATATCCCGATAGCCCCTTGGCAGATCGCCATCAAACCACCAGGGAATAACCCCAGTGCCAACACGGTGAGGGCGTTGATCGAGAGGGTGATGCCCGCGGGGCTCAACTCATCGACCTCGATCCCACGCTGATCATCGGACTCATCGAAGTAGACCATCTTGATCACCCGCAGATAGTAGAAGGCACCAATGATAGAGAAAAAGACCGCCGCGACCGCAAGCCAGACCAGATCGACCGCAACCACCTGCTGCAGTACCGCCAGTTTGGCATAGAAGCCAACCGTAGGGGGAACCCCCGCCATGGAGAAGAGCAGAATCAGCATCATCAGGGCATACCAGGGGTTAGTACGTGCCAGCCCTCGGTAGTCGCTCAACTCTTCAGCCTCATACCCCACCCTGGAGAGCAGTAAAATCATTCCGAAACCACCCGCGGTAGTGAGAGCGTAGGTGATGGCGTAAAACATCGCTGCCTCGTAGCCAGCTTCGGTACCACTGAGCACCCCCAGTAACAAAAAGCCGATATGGGAAATCCCGGAATAGGCCAACATACGCTTGAGGTTGGTCTGGGCGATCGCAATAATATTACCAATCGCCATGGACAACAGGGCCAGAATCACGACCATCGGCTGCCAATCTACAACCATCCCCTGCAGACCATCGACCAGCAGTCGCATCACCAGGGCAAAGGCAGCGATCTTCGGGGCTGTAGCGATATAGGTAGTGACCGAGGTGGG
The DNA here is from genome assembly GCA_964344735.1 of uncultured Piscirickettsiaceae bacterium. Lineage (GTDB taxonomy): Bacteria > Pseudomonadota > Gammaproteobacteria > Thiopontia. Next base: position 13,663 of record CAYFOQ010000055.1, on the reverse strand, counting down.
GGCTCCATGGTAGACATCCGGCACCCACATGTGAAACGGCACCGCACCAAGCTTGAAAGCGATACCGGAGACCACAAACACCAATCCAAAGACCAGCACCAGGTCAAGCGACTGCTGACGCTCAGCAGATACAACACGGGCAACCTCACTCAGATCGAGCGAACCGGTGGCACCATAGAGCATCGAGATCCCGTAAAGCAGCATCCCGGAGGCCAATGCCCCGAGTACGAAATATTTCATCGCCGCCTCCGAGGCCCGAGCTTCATCACGCTGCAACGCCACCATGGCATACATCGACAGCGACATCAGCTCCAACCCCAGATAGAGGGTGAGAAAGGAGTGGGCCGATACCAACACCATCATTCCTAGCACGCCAAAGAGTGCCAGTACGAAATACTCCCCTCGATAGAGATCACGACAACGCTGATACTCTCCTGAGTAGAGCAGCACCATAGCGGTGATCACCAGCATAGCAATCTTGAGAATATCCCCCAGGGAATCACGTACCAGAGAGCCATCAAAGAGCAGCCGGGACTCACCGTCCATCCCTCCGGCTACCACTAAGGCGGTGATCAGCAGCGTGGCGATAGTAGCGAGGCCGGTGAGTGTTCGAGCCTCATCCTTGAGAAAGAGATCGAGCAGCAGTACCCCACAAGAGAGCAGTAACAGCACCCCTTCAGGGGCAACGGCAAGCAGTTGGGAAGAGTCAAAGTTCATCGGTTACGCTCCTACAGTTTTGACACCGTCATCTGCTGCAGCAGATGGTCTACCGAGGCGTGCATTACTTCGATGATCGGTGCCGGATAGAGTCCCATACCCAACACAGCAACCGCCATGATCGCCATCATCAGAAACTCCCGGCGACCGATATCGCTGAGCGTGGCCACCCCTTCATTCGCCACCTGGCCATAGACCACCCGCTTGTACATCCAGAGGGTGTAAGCCGCCCCAAGAATAAGGGTGGTGGCAGCAAGGAATGCAATCCAGAAGTTGGCCCGGAAGGCCCCCAGG